>JAZBOO010000144.1:0-19376 GCA_036351155.1 Candidatus Krumholzibacteriia bacterium
CAGGATCCGGAAAACTCGCAGACTGTGCTCGACTCCTTGACCGACCTGATTGCGGACGGCAAGTACGAGGAAGCCCGCGCCCGATCCGACTCACTGCTCCACAGCTGGGAAAACACGTACGGCCCCCACTCCCTGGAAACTGCCCGCGCCCTCGATTTCCTGGGCAAGTCCTTGCGGTTGACCGGGAACCACACCGACCCCCGCGCCCTGGAATCAATGCAGCGGGCGCTGGCCATCAAGGAAGATCTCCTGGGACCCGATCACCTTGAAACGGCCGTTTCCCTTTACGGCCTGGCTGGCCTTCTTGGAAATCTGGGCGACCTCGAGGAATCCATCGCCCTGCTGGAACGATGCGGTGCCATACGCAGGCGCGCACTGGGACCCGACCATGTCCTGGTGGGCGATGTGGAAGGTAGCCTCGGCATTTCCCTGGCCATGTCCGGCCGTCTGCAGGACGCCCGTCAACATTTCGAGCGCTCGGTGCAGATCACCGAGGCCGCCGCCGGTCCTGACGATCCTGAAGTGGGCGTCGGCTATTTGAATCTGGCCACCTTGTACACCATCCTGGGAGACCTGAGCGCGGCTGAATCTGCTTCCCGTCGGGCCATCGCCAATATCGAGGTTTCTCGGGGCCCCAACCACCCCAATGCCGCCAAGGCCCAGCAGGGGCTGGCCAACATCCTGTTGACCCGTGGCGACCTGCGGGCGGCGGCCACGGCTCTTGAACGCGTCCGTGAAATTTATGCGGCCAACAACAGTGACAATCCCTCGGTCATGGGCGCACTCTGGAATGGTCTGGGATTGATTGCCCAGAACCTCGGAGACTATCCCGAAGCGGTCCGCCGATTTGAGATGGCCCTGGCGGTGTCCGAGCAAACCTACGGCCCCGACCAGCCCGAAATCACTTATTTCCTGAACAACCTGGGCATGGCGGCCCAGCTGGCCGGCGAGGATGCCAAGGCGCGCGAAGCCCTGGAGCGGAGCCTGCGCATCAACCGGGAAAAGCTGGGCACCGAACATGACCGCACGGCCAACACCGAGTACTACCTGGCCAAGTTCGAGCTGCGCCAGAACAACCTGGCGGCCGCGGAAGCCCTGCTGGTGCCCGCCACCTCTCGTCTGCGTCGGCTTCTGGGATCCGAGCACCCCCAGGTTGCCGCAGCATTTGGCGACCTGGCGCGCCTCCATGAACTGAAGGGGCAATTTGCTGCAGCCGAGGCCGTGGTGGACACCGCGCTGTCTCTTCCCGGCGCCGGATCGAACCCGGCGCTGCATACCAGCCTGGAAATCATTCAGGCCCGGGTGCACCTGCGGCAAGGACGCTTTGCCGACGGGTGTGCCCAGGCCCTGCGGGTGGACCAGACCGCCGCCGAGCAGTTCCGACTGGTGGTGCAAACCCTCGATGAAAACGTATCCCGTCGATTTGGCGCGGTGCGAGTGAACGGCCTGTCGGTGGCACTGACCGGTCTTCTGGAAACGGAATCGTCGGGCGAGCTGGTCGACCAGGCCTGGAACCAGGTCATCCAGTCCCGGGGAATGCTCCTGGATGAGCTGGCCACACGGCGCCGTCTGGCCTTTCAAAGCCACGACCCCGGATCCCGGCAACTGTTCAAGGAAATGTTCACCGCCCGCAGCAGGCTGGCCGACATGTACGTGCGCGGTCCGGGTGACCGTTCACCGGAAAGCTATGCCCTGGCTCTGGACCATGCCCGCCAGGACAAGCGCACCGCCGAAGCCGAATTTGCCACCCACAGCGCCGAGTTCCGCAGCACGCTGGGAGATCAGCGGGTGGGGCTGGATCAGGTGCGCCAGGCCTTGCCTCTGGATGCGGGACTGGTCGCCTTCCAGGCCTTTCAGAAAATCGGCCCCGATGGGGATGAGCCGTGGTATTGCGCCTTCGTCCTCGCCCAGGGGATGGTCCAGGTTTTCGATCTGGGCCCGGCCGCGGTTGTCGACCAGCTGATCGCCGACTGGCGTGACGATGTGCTTGGAGCCTGGGCCCCCGCCGGCCCAATGGCCGAGGCCATGGTGGCGGCCAACCGGGAAATAGGGACCCGGCTCCGGGACCTGGTATGGTCACCTTTTTCCCCTTTACTGGATGACCTGGCCACCGTCTTGATCGTCCCGGATGGAGCTCTGCACCTCTTGCCCCTGAGCGGCTTGCCTGCGGACGAGGGTGGATATCTTCTGGAACGGGGGCCTGCCCTCCACTATCTGGGCCGGGAAAAGGATGTGGTGCGTCCGGCGGCTCCCTCCGGCACGGGCTTGCTGGCCCTGGGAGACCCTTCCTTCGATGCCCCGCTGGCACCTCTCAGTGTCCCTCTGCTGGCCAAGGCCGATCTGGCTGATGAATTGCCGGGCGTTTTCCGGGGCTCCTTTGCCAGGTGTGATCAACTGGCCACCATGCGCTTTACCCCCTTGCCCGCCACGCGTCAGGAGTGCCTGGACATCGCGGCGCTGGCAGGCGGCCAGGCCACCATCTTGACCGGGGAACGGGCCACCGAATCGGCATTCAAGGAAAATCGGTCCCAGCCGCGGATCATCCATCTGGCCACCCATGGTTTTTTTCTTGGCGCCGATTGCCCGGACACCTCGGCCGGTTTATCGGAGGACCCCCTGTTGCTGGCCGGACTGGCCCTGGCCGGGGCCAACCAGCGCACAGCTTCACGTCCCACCGAGGAAGACGGCATCCTCACCGCCGAGGAGATCGCCCTGCTTGACCTGACGGGTGTGGAGTGGGCGGTCCTGTCGGCCTGTGACACCGGCCTGGGTCTGCTTCAGCCCGGCGAGGGGGTGTATGGTCTGCAGAGGGCCTTCGCCTCGGCCGGCGTGCGGACGGTGGTCATGAGCCTGTGGCCCATCGAGGACCAGGCCACCCGCCAGTGGATGTCCGGGCTGTACCGTGCCCGACTGGGCCAGGACTTGACGACGGTCACGGCGGTCCGCCAGGCAGCCCTCGAGGTGCTGGAAAATCGCAGGGAAAGCGGCCTGAGCGACCACCCCTTCTGGTGGGCCGGCTTCGTGGCCTCGGGAGACTGGCGGTAGAGCTGAGGTCAGGGCTCGGCCCGGTGGATCAGGAAGGCTGACTCCCAGGTTCTGACCGAACCTTCACCGACCATCTGGGAGAACACCACCCGGTAAGGGCCGGGATACACGAGATCTCCGACGCGGATCACCATGGAGAGAGTGCGACCTTCCAGCTGCTGGGGCACGGCCAGAGTATCCAGAAGGATGTTCCCCTGCGGATCCACGACCTGCACCTTGGCAGAGCTTCCCTGATCGAGCTCCGACGGCACGGTGGCCAGCAACGAGAAGGCCGTGGCATCCGCCGGAAGTTCCAGTGTTTGCGGCCCCCCACTGCGCAACGTCACCGGAGCCACCCAGGGGAGAAGCTCGCTCTTCTCGGCGCTGGGTTCCGGAAGGATCAACCACCAGGCCATCATGGCAGCGATGGCCGTGACGCCCACACCCCAGTTCAATCCGGCGCGGAAAGACCTGCTCGATCGGGTCCGGTTCCTGGCTGAAGGAACGGCGCTCAGCACCGGTGGAAAGCCCAGAGATTTCAGTTCTTCGCGGCAGGTTCCGCATCGTTCCAGGTGCCCCCGCACCGCCTGGCGTTCCACTCCCCGTAAATCTCTGGCCACCTGATCCCACCGGGCGATCATGGCCGCCGGAATGTGGCGTTCACCCTCGGGATCTCCTTCCCCCTGATGCCCGGCCAGGGTCTCGATCTGTTCTTGCCATTGCCGAGCGCAGTCGGGGCAAGACTTCAGGTGGTCATGCAGGCGCTCGTCGTCCGGACCTTCCAGCAGGCCGGCGGCTGCGGCGATCAGGTGCTGACGCACCCAGATATGTTCTTCGCTTCCGACCATGGAATCTCCCTTCAAGGTCCTTCAATCCAGCCAGGGGGACAGATCCTCGTCCCCGACGATTCCTGCCCTGGCCATGGCCAGACACCGCGACCAGCGCTTCCGCAGGGTGGTGGGTTCCACCCCCTGCTGCCCGGCGAGTTGCTGCCAGCTGGTCGCGCTCAGAAACTGGCGCAACAAATCCAGGCATTCTCTGGCCCCACGTCCGGCAAAAAACTCCTGCACCACCAGGGCCAATCGTTCGGCGGGATCACCCAGTGTGGCATTCCAGCCGGGCGAGATCTGTTCCGAAATTTCCCGCTGTTCGCCCGGATCGCCGGCCCGCTCACGTGCGCGGATCACGCGGCGCAAGTAGTCGTACCAGGTGCGTCGGGCCAGGGTGGGCAGCAACGACCCCATTTCCCGCACCTCTTCTCGGCGGACGATCCGCAGCAGGCGCACGCTGGCCTCCTGCACCAGATCATCGATGTCCGCCGGCTCGGCTCCCTGGCTCAAGCCCAGGAATGCACGCCGCAGATTCTCCTGAATTTCACCCCATTCCAGGGTGTCGATGGCACGGGAGGAGGGCACGGTGGGAAACCTCGCTGGGGTGGCTGATTGAGCGCCCCACGGGGGACAGGACGCTCTGCGAGCATACCCACCGCTCCCCCTCCTGTCAACGGAACCCACCCGGCGGTCCCCACCACCCCTGTGCTGGAGTAAGTCGCGGCTTCCCCGGGAACGTGACCACTTTTTAAATGAGATAAAAATTCACTTTTTTTCGTCACACCCCCCCGGCCAGGAGCGACTTCCCTTTCATCTGATTGTCCTTGACCGCCCCTGCGGGCCTGATTCACCGGAGGTTGAAACCGTGAAAAACCTGTTCATCTTTTCCCCGCGCCAGCTGCGGGCCAGCGTCCTGGTCCTCATGGGGTCCATGATGGCCCTGGCCACCCCCTCGTTGGCCGACAGTTCTCGTCCCCCCACCTTCCGGCCCGCAGCTCAGGCTTCTGTTTCTCCGGAGTATCTGGCCACCGACGATGACCGTATCCGTCCCGACAATGGCAAGGAAATCCTGCCGGCCGGGCCGCGAGACGGGCTCTCCCGCCCCGAGCCTCGCACGGATCAGGAAAAGCAATGGATTCAAAACGCACTCAAGAGTTCGGCCTTCACGGAGATCGGAGGCGATGATGTTCTGGTCCGCGATAGCGTGGATATATCGACCACGGAAATCGCCGTGGCCGAGGACGGCACCATCTTCGTGGCCACGGGCAACCACAACTACGACATCTCACCCAGCGTCGAATACATCTACATATTCCGATCACTCGACGGCGGCACCACTTTCCACCTCTGGGGAAATCTCGGCACCCCCACCGCGGGAAACAACCGACTGCGGGACATCGATGTGACCGGTGGTTCCCACGCCCGCGTCTTCGTCACCTACATGCGCTATACCGGCTCTTTCAGTATCGATGTGGCCATGGCCGACCCCACCGCCGCTGTGCCGTCGTGGACCATCAACACGCCCCTGACCGGCGTGGCCAGCTTTCTGAATCCCGACCTGGAAACCGATCACCGCAGCTTCGATTCCTACTACGTGTATCTGGTGGCTTCGGGCCTGGATGGCAACGGTGATGACATCTGGTTCACCCGCTCCACCAACCAGGGGGACACCTGGGCGGCGCCCTACCGGATTGCAGAGCTCTCCAGCAGTGGAAACCTGATGTACAGCTGGCCCAGGGTCACCTACGGCTTCGGCGGCATGGTCCACGTGGGCTGGACCTACACCGAACGCCTTCAGAGTACCTTTGACGATGGCGTGCGGTATCGCAGCGCCCCCAGCTACGGCGGAGATCCTGCCGGCTGGGGAAGCATCTACGCCATCGCTTCGACAGGTGACGAAATCGATCAAAGAATCCTGGATATCTCGGCGTCCCTGACCGGCAACGAGGTGGTGCTGATGCAAGCCACCACCTGGGTCAACTGGGAGAACCCCGAGTACCGGGTGAGTACCGACGCCGGCGGGAACTGGTGGTCGGTTCCCTTGCGGCAGACCCCCTGGGATCGAGGCGGAGATATGGATTATTCCCTGGCGGGAAACCAGTTCGTCGGCACCGGGATTTACTTTGTTCCCGGTGGGGGAATGGAGCAAGTCCTGGCCACGGCTCCGGCCATCGCGACAGCCGGATGGTATACGCCCCAGCGGTTCAGCGACCAGGAATCCAGCTACCTTTTCTGGCCCCAGGTCGGCCTTGATCCCTCACGGAACGACCAGGCCATCGTCGCCGTGAGAGACGGTTACAGCGCGCCGAAGGTGACCTTCGACGCCGCCTGGCGTGGAGATCCCGGCTATCCCAACCTGGAAGACGGCATGCCCCGGGAACTGGAAAGTGCCCCCATCTCCCCGCCGGCCCTGGTCGATCTGGATGGGGACGGCGATCTGGAAATCATCTATGGGACCATTGACGGATTGGTCGAGGTCAGGCACCACGACGGAGAACGCGCAGCGGGCTGGCCGGTGGCCATGCCTTCGCTTTCGGCCGGAGCCGTGGCCATCGGCGAGCTGGCAGGAAGCCAGCTGAGCGTGGTGGCCGGCACCACCGATGGCCGGGTTTTCGCTTTCGACAAGGACGGGCAGCTGCAACCGGGCTGGCCCCACGATCTGGGAACCGACGCCTCTGTTTACGTGACCATCGGGGCTCTGGGCGGTCCATATCCGCGCACCGTGGTGGCGGGCAGTGGAAACAAGCTCACTTTCCTGAACTACCGGGGTGTGTCGCCTCTGGAGACCTTTGGCTGGACGGTATTCTCGGGCAACATCACCAGCAATCCAGCGATCGGCGACATCGATGGCGATGGCATCTCCGAGCTGGTGGTGGCCGCCGGGTCCTCTGTTTTTGGCCTGCGTCTATATGACCCCGAGCCGGTCTTCAGCCGCGATGTGGGTGCCTCCATTTCCGATGCCGTCACCCTGGGAGATGTGGACCTGGACGGCGATGTGGAAATTGCCGTGCCCACCTCGACCGGCCAGCTATTCGTTCTGGACGGCGACGGCAGCGACATGGCCGGCTGGCCATTCACCACGCCCTCGGCCACACCCTTGACCTCCGCGGCCTGGGCCCATATCCGGGGCACGTTCGCCCCGGAACTGGCGGTTGCCGCCCAGGCTTTCAACGTCCACCTCCTCTACGCCGATGGCCTCGAGGCCTCGGGATACCCCGTGGAAACCGGCACCGGCTGGTGGCTCCTGGGCCAGCCCATCATGGGCCGGGTCGAAGGGGGCAGTGGCGACGTGGTCATCGGCTCCCGGGACACCAACATCTGGGCCTGGGACAATTTCGGCAACCGGATTCCCGGGTGGCCCAAGAACCTGGGTGTGGGCAACCAGATCAACCTGGAAGGGGCCATGGGCGACATCGACCTCGATGGCCGCAATGAGGTCGTGATGCTTTCCCCGGACGAATTGCTGATCGTGGATGTGAACTCCACCGTGCTGGCGGCCCACAACACCTGGCCCATGTATGGCCACGATGCGCAGCGTACCGGTTGCTCCGATTGTCAGGAAGATCTGCTCTCGCCGGTGGGAGAGGAAGACGCCGATCAGGTGACCCGCATCATGTTCAAGGGGGCCTATCCCAATCCCGTTTCGGGGCCCTCCACCCGGTTCAGCTTCGCCGTCCCGGTGCGCGCCCGGGCCAAGCTGGAGATCTATGACCTGCGCGGCCGCCGTGTCCAGCGGATCCTCCAGGAAGAAGTCCCCGCCGGGGAACATGTTCTGACCTGGAATGGCCGGGATGACCAGGGACGTCAGGTCGCCAGCGGCCAGTACCTGGCGCGCCTTTCGGTGAAGGGGCCCGGCTTGAACGAAGATCTGACCCGCAGGGTGACCGTGTTACGATAGTGTCTCCTCTTCAGCGCACCATCACCAGCTTGGTGGTGGTGTGCTGACCTCCACTGGACACCCGAGCCAGATAGGTTCCCGAGGGCAATGTGCGCCCCGCTTCATCCTGACCAGCCCAGCGCAGGGTGTGTGCCCCTGTGGCCAGGTGACCGGCCAGGAGGGTCTTGACACGGTGCCCCCGGACATCGAAAAGTTCCAGCTGGGTGTACCCCGCCCGGGCCAGCTCGAAGCGCAGTTCTGTCGCCGGGTTGAAGGGGTTGGGGACCGCCGACATGGTCAATGGGCCGGGAACCGAGGGCACCGGCACGGCCGAGACATCATCGATTTCCAGATGCAGCAGGACGGAATAACCACCGGTGATCACCAGGTCCTGCCCAGACCTCGCCAGGGCCAGGGCCGGAATGTCATCGCTCCGGCGTGGGTCCCATCCCTCCCAGGGAATGGAGAGACTGCGCCAGGTGGCCCCTCCATCTTCGGTGAGGAAAAGACCGCCCTCTGAATTTCCCAGAACGGCCCCGCGCCCCAGCTCGTCCAGTTCCAGACCACGCCAGCCGTACCCTTCCAGAACCCTCTCCCACGTGTCCCCGCCGTCGGTGGTGTGGTAGATGCCGTCCTGGCATCGAGCCAGCCCGATCAAGGCCGACTGAAACTCGACCTGTCGGGGATATCCTCCCAGACCCGAAGCTGATGATGCCTGCCAGCTTTGTCCACCGCTGCTGGTGCGATAGAACACAGGGTTCTCGCTGCCTCCTGCTGTGAATCCCACATCAACGGTCGGGAAGTCCAGGTCGTAGATCAGGGCAGTGGTCGGCAAGCCGATGGTGGCCGGTTGCCACAGGTCCCCGTCATTGTCGCTGCGCCAAACTTCACGCCATCCTTCCACTGCTGTCGTCAAGACATAGACCACTCCCGCGGCCGGGCTATCCAGCCGAAAGGCGGATCCCGTTCCTGGCGGTGACAGGAAATCCCAGTTTTCTCCACCATCCAGGGTGCGGGCCAGCTGAAACGGAGGACTACCGGGGAAAGTGCCGGCCGCAAACCCGTGTTGATGATCCCGCAAAACCAGATCGTTGACGGCGTACCAACCGGGGAATGGATTCCGCGCGTGCCAGGTCCGGCCCCCGTCCTCGGTCTCCAGCCAGGCCACCGAACCCGCCGCCTCCGTGTAGTAGCTCACCGCCCAACCTCGGCCGCTTTCCACCAGTTCAACATGTTGGAGGGCGTGGCCCCCGAGATTGGTCAGATCGGACACGCGCCCCTGCCAGGTGGCACCGTCGTCATCGCTGGTGATCACCGCACCACTGGGCATCACGGCCACCAGACGGCCGCCGGGCGCCTGGATCAGGTCCGCCACCCCCAGGTGGGATAAGTTGTCGAAGGCCAGGGTCCAGGTGGTTCCGCGGTCTGCTGAGCGATGGATCTCCGCCCCCTCTCCGAAGGCACACACCAGCCACACGTCACCCGGCAGCGGCAGCATCCGGTGGGCGTAGGGAGGAAAGGCAAATCCCGTGTCCTGCCAGGTTTCCCCACCATCGTCGCTCCGGTAGGCCTCGAAATCCCCGATCATGAAGCCCGTCTGGGCGTCCATGAAGTCGATATTGTGCAAGGATCCTGCGTCCACTGCAGCCACCGGTTCCCAGGTCAGGCCGCCGTCCCGGGTGCGCGCAGCAAATCCGTCGAACAAGGGAAACGCCCCGGCGGTGACCACCCCGTGGTTGTCGTCGAACCAGTGCTGGTCACCAAGGTAACCGTCGCCGGGCGATGGCATGGCCGACCAGGTGAGGCCTTGATCAAAAGAGGCGGCCACCGCCCCCCCATCACCCACGGCCACAAGCCGGCCGCCCACCGCCGTGAGATTCACCAAACGGCCCTCATGCGGCGCAGGCGTGGGGGTCCAGGAAAGCCCGCCATCGGCTGAGCGATAGGCTCCGGACCCACCACCCACGGCCACGATCGTCTCCGCATCCAGTGCCACCACATCCAGAAGGTCGGGTAGGGTTTGCCAGGTGTCCGGCACCAGAGACCAGCTGTCGCCCCCATCGGTGGTGCGCAAGATCACTCCGGTGTTCCCCACCGCCCACCCCCGCTGTTCGTCTGCAAAAGCCACCGCATTCAACGGGTTTCCCGCCGGGAGGGGATTTGCCCAGTTGAAGGTGTCCCCCACTACGGGGCCAGCCTGCCAGGCCATCAGCAAGGTCAGGAATATCAGCGTGATTCGGAGCGGGCCATACATCGCGGAGTCCTCGATTGAAAGGAAATTGGCATCAAGAGTTACCCAGACAAGCGGGAAAACGGCGCCGGATGGCTCACGTCAAGATCAGGAAAAGGAGGAGGAATGACCTGGGAAGCTCAGAAAGCACGCCGATTCAGGAAGGTGAAATCGCCGGCACGGACTTCGACGCCGGGCACCGTGAACTCACCGGCCGACCGACCCTGGCGGTCCAGCAGTTCCACCTGCAGATCGTACACCCCGGCAGGCAAGGTCAACCGGGTCAGGTGAATGTTGTCGGGCAAGGTCAGCCAGCTGCGGGTGTCGGCGGTCTCGGTCACGGCCCCGAAGAGGGTCATCGCCAGCTTGCCCAGGTCGCCGCCCGCCTTCCCGGCGCCCCGGCTGGCCAGGTACTTGGTCAGACCACGCAGAATGGTCTTGAAGAAGATGGTGGGTTTCTCCGCATCGAAAGTGATGCGCGCTTCCCGGCTCAGTCCCGCGACAGTTCGGGTCACCGCCTTGTCTTTCAGTCCTCCCGCGGAAACCCGCGCCCGACCGATGTTGCCCGGCTGATCCTGAAGTTCCGGCGCCGCCACCGACACCCAGTACTCCACCTTCCGCCCCTTGGCCAGGGCCTGCATGTTGCCCATTCCTGCGTAAAGTTCCCAGGACCAGTAGTCGGGATCGTCATAGGCCTCACCGTTGAACACGGGGAAATCGAACCGCAGCTGGGTCTTGTAGGCCACGAACCCGGTTTCCAGGAACAGGACCACCTGCCCATGCCCGACCGGCCAGCTCCCCGCAGATTCCTCGGACAGCCCGGCAAAAACATCGGGGCAGGCGACCTTGAGCTGCTCGACCTCGTCGTTGAAGCCCAGGCGTGCGCCGGTCCGGATCAGATCGGAGGCCAGCTGGGCGGGAACATCCACGCCCAGGATCCCGTGGTTCTGCTGATAGGCATTGGCGGCGTTGCGGTAGGCAATGAAGGCATCGTTGATCTCGCCGTCCCAGTCGTACATGAGGCCGCTGAAGTAGAGCAGGAACGCGTTGTTGCGAATTCTCTCCAGCTGGTCGCGATCCTCCTCGCGCACGCCTTGCAAGGTGGCGTCGATGTAATCGGACAGCATCAAGCTGGCCCGCCGCGCCTCGACCTGGGCCGCGTCACGATCACCCAGGTAGATGTAATTGAAGGCCTTGTAATAGGGCACCATGGCCAGCTCGAAGGGCCGGCCCCGGTAACTGATGGCCAGGTCGTTGGAGATCAACGACAGAGCACCCTCGCTGATGGACTTGGTGTACAGGTCGTCTGCGGTCCGCTCGGCCGCCGCGAAAGCTTCGTTGCTTTCCCCGTAGCGGTCGGCGTAGTGCAGGATCAGTCCCCGCTCCAGGAAGTACAGCAGACGATCCTTGTCTCCGCTCTCCTTCTCCACCGTGGCCAGGGCCTCGTCGTATTTCCCGGCCACCACTTCGGGCTTCAGATCGGCAAACCGCGCGGTGTAGGTGGCACAACCGGTCATCGAGAACAGCACAACCGCCAGCAGGCCCAGCGCGACCCACCGGCAGATCCGGCGGGCCGCTTCCAGGTCCCGTGTTGTGAAAGAAAGACTCACCGTCTATCAGCCCTTGTACTTGCCACGAGTCACGAACTTCTTGATCTTCTCCACGCCCGCCCAGACCTTCGTGTTGTCTAGTAGATCCACCAGGTAGCAGTCCACCTGGTAATACTTCACCTCGTCACCTTCTTCACGGTCGAACTGGGTGTTGATCTCACCGATGAGCATGAAATCGGCGCCCTTCTCCCGACCCCACTGCTTCATGGTCTCCTGGCTGGCAAATTCCTGCTGGTCGGCACGCTCGGCCCGGATCTGGTCGCGTTCCTCGGCCGAGGCCACCACCTTGACCCGTCCGTTGTTGATGAAGCTGCGCTCGAGGTCACCGATGAAGGTCTTGACCGCGATATGCTCGGGCGTCTTGTTGCGCACCGTGCCGATGATCAGAACGGGCTTGTTGCCCTTTTCCGCCCGGAAATCCTCGACCCACGGACTGGCGGTGATCTGGGTCATCAACGCTTCGGAAACCATCTGGCTGTCCACGTCGTTCCAGTTGCCGGACAGATCGATCTGATCGCCCACATCGGTGCGGTAAACTGTCTTGCCACCGCCGCAGCCGGCCATCATCAGCAAGCCGGTCATCAGGCCCACGGCCAGAGCCAGTGTCATCATTCTTTTCATTTCGGGTGTCCTCCTGTCCCGTCAGGTTCAGTGATCTTTCCGTTTTTCGTCCAAGGCCCGCCAGACCCGTTCTCCGGTGGCGGGTATCTGATAAATCCTTGTTCCATCGAGCGCATCGCAGATGGCGTTGATGATCGCCGGTGCCGGTCCATCGATGGGCACCTCACCCACCGCCTTGGCCCCGTACGGGCCCGAGGGCTCATCGGTTTCGACCAGGATGGTTTCCATGGCCGGAATATCCAGAGCCGTGGCAATTTTGTAATCCAGGAATCGGGGGTTCAGCACCCGTCCCTCCCGGTCCAGCAGCACCTCTTCGAAAAGAGCGTAACCGATGCCCTGAGCTACTGCACCTTCAATTTGCCCCTCGGCCATGAGGGGGTGAATGACCGTGCCGCAATCCACCGCGGAAACGAATTTCCGCAGGAAAGTCTGGCCGGTTTCCGGGTCCACCTCCACGTCGGCAAACTGGGCTGCAAACGGAGGCGGTGAATCGTCGCTCACATGGCTGGCCGACGCCATGGGCTGCATCATGGCCTCGTACATGCAATGCAGGGCCACTTCCTGCATGGTCATGGACTGGCCATTCGGGGAGACAGCCTGTCCCTTGGCGAAGTCGATGTCCTCGGCCTCGCAATCCCAGTGCTGGGCCAGGATGGCGGCGATCTGCTCACGCAATTTTGCCGCCGCCTTGACCACCGCACCGCCCGAAACATAGGTGGTGCTGGAGGCATAAGCCCCCACATCAAATGGGGTCACATCGGTGTCCGAGCTCAGAACCACCACCTGCGCACACTCCAGGCCCAGTTCCTCGGCACAGAGCTGGGCCAGAACGGTATCCGATCCCTGCCCGATATCCGTGGCGCCCACCAGCAGGTTCACGCTCCCGTCATCGTTCATCTTCACCGTGGCCGCGCCCCAGTCAATCCCGGCGATGCCTGACCCCTGCATGGCAAGTGCCATGCCCAGTCCCCTTTTCAGATGAGGTTGGCTGGGTTCCTGTTTCTTGTCCCAGCCGATGGCCTCGCAACCTCGCCTGATGCACTCGTCCAGGCCCGTGCTTCGCACGATCCGTACCAGACCGGGCTTGTTGTCTCCCAGCTTGACACTCAAGGGGTCGGTGTCGCCCAGGCGGATGTGGTTCTTCTTGCGCAGTTCCAGGCGATCCATGCCCAGTTCACGGGCCACCTCGTCCATGTGGCACTCCAGGGCAAAGCAGCCCTGAGGCGCCCCATAGCCCCGAAAAGCCCCGCTGTTGGGGTTGTTGGTGTACACGGTGTCCACCTTGAAGTGGATGTTGGGCAGCGGATACATGGGCAGAACCTTCTGCCCCGTGTTGCCCTGCACCGTCAGGGCATGGCTGCCGTAGGCCCCGGTGTCGGCCAGCACGCACATGCGATTCGCCAGCATGGTGCCGTCTTTCATCACACCTGTGGTCATGGTGATCACCTGGGGATGGCGATACCGGGCGGCAATCAATTCCTCCGCACGGGTAAATTCCAGCCTGACGCAACGTCCGGTCCGCAGGGCCAGCACGCTCACCAGGTCCTCGAGCACCATTTCCTGCTTGTCCCCGAAGCCGCCGCCCACCCGGGGTTTGATGACCCGGATCCTGGCCTCGGGCATTTCCAGAACCCGGGCCAGCACCCGCCGCAAATGAAAGGGAACCTGCGTGCTGCAGCGCACCATCAGGCGCTGATCCTCGTCCAGCCAGGCCACCGCCACGTGAGGTTCGATGTGGCTGGCCTGCACCCGCGGTAAATGGTAGGTGCGCTCGACCACCAGATCACACCGGGCCAGGGCCGCATCCACGTCCCCCACCTGACGGTCAATGCGCGCGGCCACGTTGGTCCGGCCGCCCTCGCCAATGCCGCGGGGATCGGGCACTTCATGGATCAGCACGTCGGTCCTGGTCAGGGCCTCGTGCATGTCGGTGATGGCCGGCAACTCCTCGTACTGAACCTCGATCAGATCCAGCGCCTTCTCGGCGATGGCCAGACTTTCGGCCGCCACCACGGCCACCCGGTCGCCGATGAACCGTGCCTTCTCGGGCAGGATCACCGTGTCGTACGGCGATGCTTCGGGATAGCTCTGTCCCGCCCTGGTGTGCAGGATGGGCTTGACATCCTGGTGCCAGATCACGTCGACCACCCCGGGCAGAGCCAGGGCCGCGCTGGCATCAACCTTCAGGATCCGAGCGTGGGCATGGGGCGAACGCAGGACCTTGGCGAACAGCATGTCCGGCCGCGTGAAGTCGTCGGTGTAGGCCGGTTCGCCACGGGCCAGCTTGAAGGCGTCGATCTTGGTCACGTTCTTGCCCACCACCTCGTGGTCGTGGGCGGGAGGCGGAGTGCCCATGATGCGATGAGGCGCCGGCGGAGCTTTTTTGACCGGGCTCATGACTGCTCCCCCTGGGCCTGGGCCACGGCCAGAGCGGCCGCCACCGGCTTCACATAGCCCGTGCAGCGGCACAGATTTCCGGTCAAGAAGTGACGAATCTCATCTTCGCCGGCCTGGGGCTTGTCGCGCAGCAAAGAGTACAGGGACATCATCATGCCAGGGGAACAGTACCCGCACTGAATGGCCGCCGAATCCACCATGGACTTTTGCAGGCGCTGCATCAAGGGATCCCCAAGCAGGCCTTCCATGGTCACGACCTGGCCGCCTTCACAGCGGGCAGCCGCCACCACGCAGCTGTTGACCGGCTGGCCATCGAGCAGCACGGTGCAAGCGCCGCAGTCGCCGGTTTCACAGCCGCGCTTGACCGAGAACTGGCGATGATCGCGCAGGGCGCCGAGCAGGGTTTCCCCGGGAGCGATGTCCCACTCCACCTGCCGTCCGTTCAATTCCAGGGAGAGCTTCATGATTGATCGCCTTTCCGTGCCCGGTCCAGCACCTCATCCAGCATCCTGCGCGTCAATACCCTGACCATGTCTCGCCGGTATTCCGCACTGGCCCGATGGTCGGAAATGGGCGCCGCCTCCCCGGCCGCAATCAGTGCCGCATCGTCCAGGATGTCCGGAGTCACCTCGGCAATTTTTAGACCCGCCACCATGTTCTCGGCCAGCTGACTGCGCATGGGCACCGGAGCCACCGCTCCCAGCACGATGCGCACATTCTCGACCACACCATCCTGGACCCCGAGAGAGGCCGCGACCTGCACCAGGCTGATGTCCTCGGCCGAGCGCGTGAGCTTGTGGCCCGCACAGTGCCAGTGCGCCGCTTCGGCGGGCAGGGCCAGACCCACCAGCAGGCGGCCTTCGAGAACAGTCTGGCGGGGCCCGACGAAGAAGTCGGTCAGCAACAGGCTTTCCTGCTCGTCCTGGCCCATGACGAAGCACGTAGCGTCCAGGGCCATGAAAACCGGAGCCATGTCAGCCGAGGGCATGGCATGACACAGGTTTCCCCCCACCGTGGCGGTGGTGCGCACGGGACGGTTGCAGCACCAGGCGGCCATCCGGCTGATGGCCCCTCCGGCAAAGTCCCGCACGGCCTGGTCGTTCGCCAGATATTCCAGGCTGGCAGCGGCCCCCACGAAGAGATCACCTTCGGGACTCACGGCCACCTCGGACATCTGAGCGCGACTGATGTCGACCACGAAATCACAGGCCGGTTTCTCGAGCAAAAGGTCGGTCCCTCCCGCGAGATACCGTCCCTTTCCTGCACCAGCGGCCATCATTTCCACCGCCTCGGCGGGATTCGTGGCGATCAGGTATTCTTTCACATCCCACATGCACTGGGCCCTTCCGTGAATTATTTCTTTGCAGTTGATGTCTCTGTGCTAGGTTACAGAAAATTGGAATCCTCGCCTCAACTATTTCCGTCCTGCTCGTGTGGAGGACCCATGTCCCAGTCAAAATTTTTCCTGCTGGAAAACGCCGCTCATCTCGTCACCATGGACCTGGGCCAGAACCGGCACGAGCAAGGCTGGGTCGCTGCGCGGGACGGGTTGATCATCGCCGTGGGCGCCGGAAAGACCCCCGATCTGATCGACGGTGTGGCACGGGATAAGTTCACCACCTACGACGCCTCTGGCTGCGTGGTCTTGCCCGGATTGATCAACACCCACCACCACCTTTACCAGACGCGCACACGCGCCTTCGGCCCCGCGGTGGACTGCGAACTGTTCGACTGGCTGAAGACCCTGTATCCCGTCTGGGCGCAGCTGACCGACCAGCAGTTTTACGAGGGTGCCCTGGTGGGTTTCCGGGAGCTGATGCGTTCCGGCTGCACCTTGACCACCGACCATCATTACCTGTTCCCGAAGGACGCTTCCCCCCACCTGATCGACATCACCATCGAGGCGGCCGAGGCTGCGGGCATCCGCTTCCACCCGACCCGCGGCAGCATGAGCCGCTCGGTCAAGGACGGAGGCTTGCCTCCCGATTCGGTGGTCCAGGATCCGGAGACCATCCTCCTGGACAGCGAGCGCGTGATCCGGAAGTACCACGATCCCCGGCCCGGGGCCATGGTGCGGATTGCGCTGGCCCCCTGCTCTCCCTTCTCGGTCACGCCCCAGCTGATGAAGGACACCGCCGCCCTGGCTCGAAGGCACGGTGTCCGCCTGCATACTCATCTGTGCGAGACCCGCGATGAGGAGGAGTACTGCCTGCAGATCTACGGTCTGCGTCCGGTGGATTTTCTGGAGTCGGTGGACTGGCTCAGTGGCGATGTGTGGCTGGCCCACGGCATCTGGTTCGACGACGAGGAAATACGCCGACTGGGCGCCGCCGGCGTGGGTGTGGCCCACTGCCCGACCAGCAACATGAGGCTGGGCAGCGGAATCTGCAAGGTCCGGGACCTGAGGGCTGCTGGTGTGCCCGTGGGCCTGGCCGTCGACGGCTCGGCCAGCAACGACAGCTCCAACCTTCTGGCCGAACTGCGCCAGGCCCTCCTGCTGCACCGTGTGGCCCATGGCGCGGCGGGCATGACGGTCATGGAAGTGCTGGAAATGGCCACACTTGGCGGAGCCTGCTGCTTGGGGCGCGATGACGTGGGGAGCCTGCAGCCCGGCAAGGCCTGCGATCTGGCCGTGTTCGACCTTGAGGCCATCGGCTACGACGGGGCCCACGATCCGGTGGCCGCCCTCTTGCTCTGTCACCCGGAACCGGCGCGCCATGTCATCGTGGGCGGCCGGGTGATGGGTTTTGATTAACTCCGTTGTTTTGCTGCCGATATCCAGGCCATGAGACCCGGCGTATGCCGCTGGAATAGTCCGTCACCTTCGACTGGTGAGGCCATGGCTGAAGAAACGCTGACACCCCCGAGTGCCGCGGACCTCCTGGATGACATCCTGGACGCCGATGACACACCTCCACCTCCCCCGGACGCCAAGGGCTACAGCCTGCGTCTGTCCGGAGACAAGGTGACGGTGCTGGTGGATTGTCCCGACCCCCTGGCGGCTCTCGGCCACTGGAGTCAGCGTATCTGCGATGATCTGGAAAAGCTGGAAATTCCCAACGTGCCCTCTCCTGAAATCGTGGCCGACCTGTTGCGGGACCGCGCTCGACCGGGTAAAAACCTGGCCTCGGTGGGTCTGATCACCGGCCGACCTCCGAAACACAGCATCGACACCAGGCTGGTCTGGGCCCGGGAATTCTTCGGCGAAGGCTGGCAGGTGGACGAGCAAACCGGTCGCGTCAACTACCGGGAAAAAGTCGAGAACTGTGCGGTCCACCGGAACGAACTGCTGCTCCGGGTGCACGACGCCAGGGACGGCGTCCCGGGTGTGGATCTCTTTGGCGAGAAGATCCCCGTGGAGGCCCCGGAGAAAACCCGCATCCGCTGCGGAAAGGGCGTCACCGAGGTTCAGGAAAAGGGCGCGCTGGCCTACTTTGCCGATCTCGATGGGCGGGTGCGCTTCACCGACGGGACCCTGTCCGTGGACGAGGTTTACCAGGTGGCCGGCCACGTGGGGCTGGCCAGCGGCAACATCCACCACCCGGGATCGGTCACCGTCACCGGAGACGTCCTGGCCGGTTCGGTCATCGATGCCGAGGGCGATGTGGTGATCGGTGGGGTCATCGAGGAAGCGCTGGTCACCTGCGGGGGAAACCTGACGGTCGGCGGGGGCATCCTGGGCGGCGACCGCCAGATCATCCGGGCCGGGGGCAACATCGAGGCCAAGTTCATCAACGAATCCGATGTGGCCGCCGGTGGAGATATCGTGGTGGCCAAGCAGATTTCCCACTCACGCGTGCGCAGCCTGGGCTCGGTCCGGGTCCCCAAGGGGCGCATCGCCGGAGGGACAACCATTGCCCTGCTGGGCATCCGGATGGGCACGGCCGGTTCCCCCGGAAACGCGGACACTCACCTGACCGCCGGCATCGACTACACCTTGCAAGCCCAGATCGACCTGTACGAGGAAAAGATCAAGCGGCTGGAAATGTCGCTGACTCCCATCGAGAACGCCCTGCGCAATGCCGGATCCGAGGAGCGCGACCTTTCCGAAGGTATCCAGCAGGTGGTCGAGTGCATGGCGCTGAAGCGGCTGCGCCTCAAGGAGGCCATCGCCTTGCAGAAGAGCCGCATGAATAAGCTCCAGGAGGCCTCGGGCCGCAAGGCCATCTACCACGTGGTCATCTTCGACGAAGTCTGGTCAGGCACGACAATCTGCCTGGGGCAGGCCTGCACCCGGGTCAAGAAAAGCATCCCCAAGCCGCGTGTGGTTCTGCTGCGTGAAGAGAGGGCCCGGGTGCTGCCCTTGACCGATGAGAATCTTCCCCCTGAGCCGCCGGCTTCCGATCATTCAATCTAGGCCGGAATCATCGGGCACCGCCGGCCTGACCTTCAGGACCTTTTCCTTGCGGATTTCCACCGTGCCCGGCTTGGCTCCACGGGGCTTGGTCACATAGCGGGCGCGGGTGCAGCTGACGGCCACCTGCTTGGCCTCACGCTTCTTGCTGTGCCAGGCGGCCACCGCCGCGGCTTCCTTGATGGTGGTGTTGTCCGGCTCCTCGCCGGCAGGCACCTGCAACAGAACGTGGCTGCCGGGCATGCCCTTGACGTGAAACCAGTAGTCGTTGGCCTTGGCCACCTTCAGGGAGAGCTGGTCGTTGTCCTGATCGTTCTTGCCGGCCAGCACCACCCAGCCCCCGGGCAGGATGTACCGCCAGATGCGAGGTTCGACTTTTTCCGGGCGTGGCGGTCTGGGCATGCCGGTACTCTTTCCAAACAGGTGCACATGG
>JAZBOO010000145.1:0-3745 GCA_036351155.1 Candidatus Krumholzibacteriia bacterium
CTCTGGAGCACGCTGTGCGGTGGAAGGTGGCCCGGGTGCACCTGTTCATGGACAGCGAGTTGATCGTGCGCCAGCTGCACGGAGTGTACCGCGTCAAGAGTCCCGACCTGCGCCCATTATTTCAGCAGGCGGTGTTTCTGAGCAAACAGCTCAAGGAATTCAAGGTGAAGCACGTCAAGAGGGCGCAAAATGCCCACGCCGATGCCCTGGCCAACAAGGCGCTCGACGCCTGACAGGCAGGGTCAATCCCCGCCACGTTCGAGCTTGCTGCGCAGGGTGCTGCGGGGAAGGCCCAGCAGCCGGGCCGCTCCGGTGATGTTGCCCTCGGCCTGCTGCAGAGCCCAGGCGAGCAGGCGATCCTCACAGCTCTGCATGTAGCTGCGGTAGTCCAGGGATTCTCCCGTGGGAAGGGGGGCCAGATCCTGGGACGCGGTCGGTTCGCCGCCCGGATGGCTGGTGCTCGACAGGCCGTGGACCAGCTGTTCCACCGGAACCCCGGGCAGGGCCAGCATCCTTTCCACGACATTGCCCAGCTCTCTCACATTTCCCGGCCAGTCGTAATCCATCAGAGCGCGGTAGCTGACCATGTCCAGGGTGAACTCTCCCTGCTTTCCATGACGGGCCACGAAGTGTTCCACCAGGGCGGGAATGTCTTCCTTGCGCTCGGCCAGGGTGGGCAAATTCATGGGGATCACATTCAGCCTGTAGTAGAGATCCTCACGGAAATCTCCCTGATCGGCCAGGACCTTGAGATCCTTCTTGGAGGCCGAGATCAGTCGAAAATCCACCGGGTGTGCGGTGCCTCCGCCCACCGGCTGGATTTCCCTTTCCTGGATTACCCGCAGCAGCTTGATCTGAACGGCCAGAGGCAGGTCATCCACCTCGTCGAGGAACAGGCTGCCGCCGTGGGCGCGCAGGAAATACCCCTGATGATCCCGGTCGGCCCCCGTGAAGGCCCCCTTGCGGTAACCGAATAGTTCGCTCTCGACCAGGGTGTCCGGAATGGCCGAGCAGTTGACGGCCACGAAGGGCCCCTGGCTTCGGTTGCTGCGCTGGTGGATGGTCCTGGCCACCATCTCCTTGCCTGTCCCGCTGGGGCCCTGGATCAGAACGTTGTACTCCCCCGGAGCGATGGCATCGATGGTTGCCAGCAGATCCTGGATGGACGGACTGTTGCCGACGATCAGTCTTTCCTGTTTTTCGGCGATCCGCGCCTTGAGCGCCCGGTTCTCCTGCTCCACATCATGCAGCAATCCCAGGTTGCGCACCCGGGTGAGGATCTCGTCGGTCTGGAACGGCTTGGTCACGTAGTCATGGGCGCCCATGCGCAGGGCCTGCACGGCGGTTTCCGTGGAAGCGAAAGCCGTCATGATGATGACCCGAGGTCCGGGATGGATCTCTGCGGCGGCCTGCAGGATTTCCAGGCCGTCGGGACCCGGCAGGTTGAGGTCGGTCAGCACCAGGTCGAACTCTCCGGAGCGCAGGGCTTCCAGGCCGGAATGTCCATCGGGGCACGGAGTGACCTCGTAACCCTCCTTGCGCAGGGTGCCGGTCAGAGCGACCCGGGTCATGCGCTCATCTTCCACCAGCAGGATCTTCATGTGTCTTGGTCCTCGTTTCGATCGGGCCGGGCAATGGGCAGAGCAATGGTGAACGTGGCTCCCTGGCCGGGCCTGCTGTCCACGTCGATGGACCCGCCTGCCGCCTGGACAATGCTCAGGCAAATGGACAATCCCAGGCCCGTCCCCTCACCGGGTTTCTTGGTGGTGAAGAAGGGGTCAAAAATCCGGTCCAGGTCCTCGGGCTCGATCCCAGGTCCCTGATCGCTGATAGCCAGCATCACGCTGGTGCCCGACACGCTGGTGCTGATCCGGATCACATCGCCCGGGTGGGATGCATCGGTGGCATTGATCAGGAGGTTCATGATGACCTCCTGGATGAGCTGACGGTCGGCCAGCACCCGGGGCAACTCAGGCGCCAGGAACGAGTCCATGGTCACTCCCTTGCGCTCCAGGTTGAAGGACACCAGGCGCAGCACCGTTTTGACCGCTTCGTTGAGCTGAATCAGGCCCGGTCCGGATTGTTGCTTGCGGGAATAACCCAGCAGCTTCGTGAGTACCCCCGAAGCGCTGGTCAGACCCTCGTCCATCATGTCCAGGTACTCGATGGTCTGGGTCTGGTTGTCCAGATCTCCCCGGATGGCATAGATGCAATTGCGGACCCCGTTGATGGGGTTGTTGATCTCATGGGCGAGGCCGCTGGCCAGCCGCCCGATGGAGGCCAGCCGTTCGGCATGCCACACCTGTCGCTGGGCTGCCAGAAGATCCTTCCGGGACTGGTCCAGGCGGGCTTGCATGTTCTGGAAACGCTTGAACAGGAGACCGATCTCATCCCGGCGTTCGGGCAGCTCGGTGGTGGGGGTGGTGTTGATGTCCAGGGTGTCCATGGCCAGGACCAGGACCTGCAGGACATTCAGAATGCGGCTGAGCATGAGCCACAGCAAAAGGAGAAGGATCGAGGTCACCGAGATGGAAAAAAGCGCCAGCTGGATGAAGCTGCGGCGGATCTGGGTGCGGATCGAATCGGCCTCGACATCCACGACCAGGACTCCCCAGGGCCGATCTCCCGTCCGCATGGGCAGCAGGGTCTCCAGCAGCCAGGCCCCACTCGCGGACGTGGTGATGCTGGTGCGGGGGCCGGGAACCGCGAGGATGCTGGCCAGGGAACCGCTGACCCAGGGGGGATCCTTGCTGTCCCAGCTGCGGGCCAGGATGTCGCCGTGGGGGCTCAGAATGGTGATGGCTCTGAGTCTGGGGTTCTCTTTCATGAACATGGTCACGTAGTTGTCCAGGAAACCCTCGGACTGGTAAAGGTCCTGGTCGGAGAATATCAGGGCATCGATGACGGCCACCGAGAAGGCCCGGCTGACCGCCAGGACATTGCGTTCTTCCTGGTCGATCAGGGAGGCCTTCCAGCTGTACAGCATGCCCCAGGACAGGAGCATCATGGTGATGCTGGTGGTCACCGCGACGGCGGCCAGGATACGGGCCCGCAGTCCGGGCAGGGGAAAGGGTAACCAGTTCATGGGCTCTTCCCCGCATTTCCGAAGGCTTGCCGATACTGGTCCATGGAAATCTTGGTGAAGCCGTGGGAGAACTCGGAAGTCCAGGTGTCCAGCAGGGCGCGATCTTGCGGTCGATACGGGTCGATGGCCAGCAACAGGTCCGTGATTTCCGCCAGCGCGTCCGGGGCGGCCAGGCGGTTTCCCACCAGCGGAGGTCCGGGAATGGGACCCGATCGCTCCAGGGTCACCAGCCCTTCATTGCGGTACCGCTCAGCCACCGACTCCTTGACCACGCCGGCGTCGAAGTTTCCTCGCAAAACTTGCCACACCACCGTCTGGTGATGGTCGAAATGGTGGATCGCCGCGAGATCGGAGGTGTCCAGGTTTGCGGTGGCCAAGCCCGAGTTGGCCAGCCAGTTTCCGCTCCAGGATTGAGGCGAGGGGAGGGCCACACGGCGGCCGGCCAGCTGGGCCACCCCATCAATGCCGCTGGCTGGTCCGGTGACCAGGACCGCGTGGAATTCCGATACCCCCTGGGCGTTGAGGGGGGCCAGCAGGGGCTCCAGGTGGCCTTCGGGGTCGAGCTCGCTGGTCTGCCAGGCCCCCAGAAATGAGGCGGCAACTTCGCCGGACAACAGGCGGTCCACCGCATCCTGGTAGCTGGTGCTCAGGCGCAGCTCA
>JAZBOO010000146.1:0-7656 GCA_036351155.1 Candidatus Krumholzibacteriia bacterium
TCATTCCCTGACCACCTTGCACAGGCGCAGGATGCGCGAATCGAGTTCGTGGCCCTCTTCCTGCAAGGCCTTGAGGTTCACGGCGATCCGGGGATGCTCGTCATGGAAGGCCAGGCCCACGGAAAGGCCCAGGTCCACTTCCCTGTGGCCGGGGGCCAGGGTCAGGATATCGAGAGATCGGGTCCAGCGGGAAATGAGCGGGATCAGGGATTCCTGTCCCGGGGTGACATAAAGGATATCGATTTCCGAGCCGGTGAGTTTTCGGGCCAGCTCTTCGGGCGAAGTCCAGAAGACGGACTCGTGGTTCCAGACCATGCCCCGTGGACCGTTTTCGTTGAAGTTATTCAGGGCGTCCCTCATCTCCCGTTCCCCGGCCACCGAGGCAGGAAGATCGGGGCGAAAGAGGATGCCCAGACGCAGTGAAGAAACCGGCACGTTGTTGAAGGTGCGATCGTAGGCCAGGACCTTCATGAAGGTGGGTAGCTGCTCTTTTTCGGTCAGCCCCTGAGCCCGGGAGTATCCGGGCATCAGAAGTGCAACCAGGATCAGGAACCCCAGGCGGATCTGTTGGGTTCTCTGGGCGTGAAGAGAGATGGCGTCCCGACGCTTCATGAAGACATGGCCTTGTCGTGAACGGATCCAGCAGGATCATTCACCGGGTAGGAGTGAGATGTGTCCCCCGGTGTATCGGCCTGTTGAATGGTGAGTTGAGTGTAATCGTGACAGGATCCCGTCACCGCTTGCGCCGAAAGAGGTTCACAACCTTGCCCCCGGCCACGGGCAGATAGACCTGTTCGTATTCACGCTGAAAGGCCTTGTTCTGCACGATGTCCAGTTCCCGGACGTGGGGCCGGATCAGGCCCTGGCGCGGGCGCGCCGAGACATCCACGTTTCCTATCAGGATGTAGTCGGGCCGCTGGGCCACGATGTAGGCGCCATCGTGCTTCTCGTGCCCGGCGTAACCCTGGCTGAAGGGCATGTCGCGGTGGGCGATTTCCGGGGTGATGATGCCGTAGAAATCCCAGGTGTGAAAGCCGGTGATGTAGGGGATGTAGCCTGCCGGTCCCAGGGCGATGGTCGATCCAGCCGGGAGGTGCTCGGCCAGGGCGTCGCCGGCCAGGAACCAGCCGCCCAGGTTGGCCTCGCTCATGTGGATGTCCACCAGCCGTCGTTCCTTGCCCTTGAAGGTGGCCGGCAGCAGGGCCACCATCAGGATCAGCGCCGCGGTGAGGGCGCCCCGGGGACGGTCGAGCCAGCCCGCTTCCGCCAGCAAGGCCACCACCGTGGAGGTCAACAGCGGCAAGACCGGCACGTAGAACCGGAACATGCCCAGCATATCGCCGCCCACAGCTGTGGTGTAGAGCACCCAGAACAGCACGATGCCCAGTCCCGGCCACACCTGGGCGCTGCGCAGCAAGGCGCCGGCTCCCCGGCGAAGGGAGAAGATCAGGGCCACGGCCAGGGGCAGACCATGGAACAGGAAAAAGGCCCAGGTGTAGGGCCCACCGGTCTTGAGTTGACCGGCAAGATCACCCGTCTTGGCGTAGTAGGTGTTGGGCAACCAGTAGCCGAAGTAGGCGTGGCGCCAGAGGAAAAAGACGGCGGTCCCCAGGATCAAGAGGAGGGGGCCGGTCCAGGTTGGCCACCGGCGGAGGGCTTCAGGGTTCGACCGGAGCCGGGACCAGAGCGCCCAGCCCATGAACAGTGCGGCCAGGGCGGGTCCTTCGGGACGGGTCAGGATCATCAGCAGGCCGGCCAGGCCCGCGGCCAGACATTGCCGCTTCAGGGCAGCCCGCCAGGCCCAGACCAAGAACAGGGTGAAGAAAGCCGTTTCCAGCCCTGCCAGCATCCAGCAGGCCACCGCGCCCACGGCGGCCAGGACCAGCTGGGCCGTGAGGGGAGCCCAGGAGCCGGTCCGGGGATTGATTTCCCGGATGATTCCCGGAAGCATGGCCAGCACTCCGCCCATGGCCAGGGTGCTGCCGATGCGGCCCCACAGCAGGGGGTCCAGCCCGAGCTTGAGCCCCAGGGCGGAATACAGGACGTAGAGAAGATTGCTGTAACCTTCCACTCGCTCGCCGGGGTTGAATACCAGACCATGGCCGGCCACGAGGTTCTGGGCGTAGCGAAAGGATATGAAGGCGTCGTCGATCACGAACCGGAAGCTCAGGCCATGGATCACCATGAGGGCCAGGGCCAGACCGGTACCTCCCCACCAGAGGAGGCGGGGCGAAATCGTGGATTCCGATTTGCTCACGCGGGCTCTCCCGGTTGGCTGGTGGTCTGCTCGATCTGCACGCCGCGCCTGGCCAGCTCATCCAGCATGATCTGGCCGGAGATCACCAGTTCCTGACAGTGGGCGCCGGTTTCGGTGATGGTGCCGGCGGCCAGCATCCTGGCGATGATGGCCGCGGGATACCCCGTCATGCGCATCATGGCGGAGATGTCGTGGGCGCTGTCGTGGTGGTCGATGATCCGGATGGTGTGACGCACCGCTTGATCATTCTCGTCCCAGCCCTCGGCCTCGGCCAGCAGCAAGACCACATCGGGTCCGGGGAGATCCAGCTTCTCGGCCATGCAGGCGGCCAGCATCTCCCTCGGGGAAACCTGGCCGCCATCGAAGGTGCGGGGGCGGCTGTCGGTCAGGCCCAGTTCGTGAAGCAGGCGGACCTGATTGCAGTGGCCCTTGTAGCGGATGGTCTTGTAGTCCAGGTGGGGCACCTTGCCCAGCAGGGTCTGGGGCAAGGTCGAGGTGCCGCCGCTGGTCTGGAAAGCCTCCAGCTCGCCGAAGGGCTCGGGAAAGGTCAGGTGTTCCAGCTCGCTCAGTCCCGGCACGGTTTGCAGCTTGCCGTCGCGGATGACCACCGCCGGCTCGATGTACTCGTTGATCAACCCCTGCACGGCAAAAACGATCTTGTAGTTCATGGGGGGGCGAGGCTGGGCCGGCAGACCGCCCACCCGCAGGCGGATGGACTCGGGTCGGGCCAGCTTCTCGAAAAGGTGGTAGCCCAGAATTCCGGCCAGACCCGGGGCCAGACCACAGTCGGGGATGATGGACACGCCGTTCTCCTTGGCCTGGCTGTCCAGGGCGAACTCGCGGGCCACGATGTCGTTGTTGCCGCCCAGATCCAGGAAGTGGGCCTGGTGGCGGGAGGCCAGATCGGCCAGATCGGCGTTGTACCAGTAGTTGACGGCGCTGATGACCACATCGGCATCCTTCATCAGGGGGGCCATCACGTCGGCATCGCGGACGTCACCCTCGAGTGTGTCCAGGCGCTCGTCTGCCAGACGATCTTTCAAGGAGGCCAGAGCCTGGGCGTTTCCATCAAAGGCCACCAGCCGGGTGGTTCCCTCGGCGGTCCGCAACAGGTCGTGAGCAATGGCGGTGCCCTGCAGGCCGGCGCCCAGCAAGAGATACTTCAAGATCTGCCTCCCCGATCGGTCCCTGATTTCGATCCCTGATTTCTTCGCAAGAACAAGATAAGACCTGTCTCCGTGGGTTGACAGCAAGATCTGCGGAGACAGCGGAATTGACATATGGTGTTATACTGCCAGAACACCTGAGCTCAAAGTGGGGGAAACCATGCGTATATTTGTTCTCGCCTTGTTGATTGGTCTGGTTGGATTTGTGGGAGGCGCTGCCGCGCAGGCCTTGCCGGCGGCCACGCCCGAGGGCATCCTGATCGATCGCGTTTTGAACATGTCCCATCTGGAAGATCTGGATGGCAGCCCAGCCGCCTCGGCCTCCGATGTGAAACGCTTGCGCCAGGCGGCCTTCGAGCTGACCCGGGCGGCGGAACAGGCCCCTGCCTGGAAAACGTCGAGCCTGCGCCATACGGGAGGCCACACCCCGGAGATCCCCCTGGCGGTACTCTGGGCGGGGTATGACCGTCTGGATACGCGGGGAGAGCCCCGGGCCCATCAGGTGTTTGCCTTCGCTCCCTTGCAAGAAGATGTCTACCACGGGAGTCAACTGACCTTGACCCTGTCTCCGGAACTTGTCATGACACACCGCAAGCTTGATCCCGTGCGCTGGCATCTGGATGCCGGCGACGGCCTGGGCTGGCGTGAACTGTCACCCGGCAAGGGACTGGACGTGCGCTATGACACCACCGGGCCCAGGACGCTCCTTCTGAAGGCCGAGCTGGCCGATGGCCAGACGGTCCAGGGGCGCTCGGTTCTCCAGATCCAGCGGCTGGATACGCCCGATCCCACCGCCACCTGGCCCATCACCGCGACGCAGAGTTTCGGCGGAGCGTTTGGTGCCGGCCTGGCCCACCTTTACCTCGCTCCCGAGCACACCCAGCTGACCGATCCGGTGATCGTGGTGGAGGGATTCGATCTGGACAACAGCATGGACTGGCCGGTTCTGTACGATCTGCTCAATCAGGAAAACCTGATCGAGGACCTGAGAACCCAGGGCCGCGATGCCGTGGTTCTGGATTTCAGCGAGGCCACGGCTCCCATCCAGCAGAACGCCTTTGTCCTGACCCGGTTGTTGCAGCTGGGGCGTCAGGAGATCGGCCCGGAGGTTCCGGTGCAGGTGGTGGGCGCCAGCATGGGCGGGCTGGTGACCCGATTTGCGCTGACCTACCTGGAAAACCAGGGTGTGCCGCACGGAGTGGACACCTTCATCAGCTTCGATTCGCCTCAAACCGGCGCCAACATTCCCCTGGGCCTGCAGCACTGGCTGGACTTCTTCAAGGATGAGGCCGCCGAGGCCGACTATCTGCTGTCGCGCCTGAACACCCCGGCCGCTCGGCAAATGTTGCTGTACCATTATCAGAACGGCGGAGTGGCCGCCGATCCTCTGTTCGATGACCTGCGGAGCAATCTCCTGGCCCTGGGCAACTGGCCCTCTCAGCCGCGTCTGGTGGCCGTGGCCAACGGCAGCGGCCTGAATCAGGACCAGGGCTTCAACGCGGGAGCCCAGCTGGTGCGCTACGAGTACCGCAGCTTTCTGGCCGACATCGACGGCAACGTGTGGGCTGTACCCGACGGAGGCCCGCAGGTCATCTTCGACGGGATGATCAACCTGGTCTGGCCGCTTCCGGACACCGACGAAACCATCACCGTGAGCGGGACTCTGCCCTGGGATAGCGCCCCCGGTGGATTTCGCCCATCCCTGGCTCAGATGGACACCACGCCGGTGCCCTACGGGGATATCGAGGCCCTGCACCCGGCCCACTGCTTCATTCCCACCATCAGTGCCCTGGCTCTGGACACCGATGATCCGCTGTTCGAGATCTCCGGCGCTGCGGACCTGCTGGCCATGACCCCGTTTGACGCCGTGTACTATCCGGCCGTCAACCAGGAGCACATCGCCATCACCCCGGAAAGCAAGGCCTGGTTCATGGCCGAGCTGCAGGCGGGAGTGACGGCGGTCCCTGGTGCGGAGCTCTTGCCCATGGCTCGCCCGCAGCTGGATTTGCCGGTGCCCAACCCCTTCAACCCCCGGGTCACCCTGGCCTTCAGCCTGGACCGTGGGGCGGCGGTGGATTTCCGGGTTTTCGATCTGAAGGGGCGGCTGGTCCGGACCCTGGTGTCCGGCCAGTATCGCGAGGCGGGCCGGCACGAGGAAACCTGGTCCGGCCGGGATGATGCGGGGCGCACACTGGCCGCCGGGGTCTACTGGGCCCGCCTGAAGGTGGGCGAGACCCAGCTGCAGCAACGGCTCACTCTGGTGAAATAGCGCTTTCGGTTCATTGACCTTTTGACCTGCCTGGGCAACGGGGCTACAATCCCCGCATTCATCCGGTCTGTCACCGATTCAAGCAAGGAGCGCTCATGGACGCCAAGATTCTGCAGAAGAATCTCCTGGAGCTCATCCGCCGGACCAGTGCCGAGCTGCCCACCGACGTGGTGCGGGTCATCGACAAGGGCTGGCGCAAGGAGAAGAAGGGGTCTTCGGGCAAGTATGCCCTGGAAGTCATCCGCGACAACATCGTCATGGCCAAGGACAAGTCCCAGCCGCTGTGCCAGGACACCGGGACCATCATCTGCTATGCCGATCTGCCCTCCTGGCTGGACGAGAAAACCTTCCGCCGCGCCTACGACAAGGCCGTGGTGGCGGCCACCAAGATCGGGTATCTGCGTCAGAACTCGGTCGATTCGATCACCGGCGCCAACTCGGGCACCAACCTGGGCCCCGGCAACCCGGCCTACCATTTCCATCCGGCCAAGGGCAAGTCCCTGACGGTGAAGATGATGCTCAAGGGCGGCGGCTGCGAAAACGTGGGCGTCCAGTACAGCCTGCCGGACAACCGGATCGGCGCGGGGCGTGACCTTGAAGGTGTGCGCAAGTGTCTGCTCGATGCGGTGCTGCAAGCCCAGGGCAAGGGCTGTGGCCCGGGCATTCTGGGTGTGTGCGTGGGCGGCGATCGTGGCTCGGGCATGGTGGCGGCCAAGGAAGAATTCTTCCGCATGCTGGACGATGTCAGCGAGGACAAGCGCCTGGCCAGGCTGGAAAAGCAGATCATGAAGGAAGCCAACAGCCTGGGCATCGGCCCCATGGGCTTCGGCGGCGAAACCACCCTGCTGGGGGTCAAGATCACCCACCGCAACCGGGTGCCCGCCTCCTTTTTCGTGTCGGTGTCCTACATGTGCTGGGCGTTCCGACGAAACGGTATCACCATGGGCGAAAGCGGAAAAATCACCCGCTGGCTCTACGACTCGTAGGAGGCTGGATCATGCTGCTTGAAGCACCGTTCACCGAGGAAAAGATCCGTGCCTTGAAAGTCGGCGACAAGGTGGAGATCAGCGGGCTGATTTTCACCGGGCGCGATGCGGTCCACAAGTACCTGCACGATGGGGGCAAGCCCCCGGTGGATCTGATGAACAGCATCATCTACCACTGCGGTCCCGTGGTGGTGAAGGAAAAGGGCAAGTGGGTGGTCAAGGCCGCCGGCCCCACCACCAGCATTCGTGAGGAACCCTACCAGGGTCCGCTCATGGAGCAGTTCGGCATCCGCGCCGTCATCGGCAAGGGGGGCATGGGGCCCAAAACGCTGGAGTACTGCCAGAAGGTAGGCGCGGTTTATTTCCACGCCATCGGTGGGGCTGCACAGGTGCTGGCCGAGCGTGTCGTGGATGTGCCCGGCGTGCACATGGCCAAGGAATTTGGCTCTCCCGAGGCCATCTGGGAGTTCGTGGTGGATCGCTTTCCGGTGGTCGTGACCATGGACAGCCACGGAAACAGCCTGCACGAGCAGGTCTTTGCCTCCAGCCAGGATAAATTGAACAAACTGACCTGACCGAAATTTTAAGGAGCCGCATTGGCCATCGAGCAAACTCCACCGGCCGGGGAATTCAACCTGGCCACCCTGTTGAACATTCTCTGGCGACGGCGGCTGATCGTGCTGGGGCTGCCCATGCTGGGCCTGATCGTGGGCATTGCCTACGGGGTCCTGGGCACCAAACGGTGGTCGGCCACGGCCAATATCCGCCCGGGCATCACCTCGTTCTCCCCTGCGGGTGAACCGTTCCGGCAATGGCAGCTGAAGGACATCACCACCTGGTACGACAAGATGATGTACCGCACGGAGCTCAACCGGAGGCTAGGCTTGCCCAGGGACAGCCGCCCGGTGATCAAGTCCGAGTTCATCGCCACCGGGTTGACCAATCTGGCCGGGGGTGAGGTGGTGACGCTGTGGACCA
>JAZBOO010000147.1:0-16719 GCA_036351155.1 Candidatus Krumholzibacteriia bacterium
GGCCTGGGCCATGCCCACAACATCCTGGGGATCACGCAGGAAGCCGTTGATGCCGTCCTGGATGAATTCCCCGGCTCCCCCCACGCTGGTCAGCAGGGGCACTGTGCCGCAGGCCATGGCCTCCAGTCCCACCAGCCCAAAGGATTCGTGCAGGGATGGCAGGAGCAACAGATCGCAAAGTGGCAACAGGTCCTGCAAGTCATCACTGTGGCCCAGGAAGATCACCCGATCTTCGATGCCTCGTTCGGCAATCAAGCTTCGCACGAAGGGCATTTCCGGTCCCTCACCCACCAGCAGCAGCTTGGCGGGAATTTCCTGACTGATCCGAGCGAAGACCTCGATCACCGCCGGCACGTTCTTGACCTTGCGAAAATTGGAGGCGTGGATCACCAGTTTTTCACCGGGTTCGGCGAAGGCCGCCCGGCGTTTTCCCAGGTCCCGAGGACGAAATACCCGGGAGTCGATGAAGTTGGGAATCACCTCGATATCCTGACCGATTCCGAATACCCGGATGGTCTCTTCTTTCAGAAAGGAGGATACGGCGGTGACGGCATCGCTCTTCTCGATCAGGAAACGCGTCATGGGGAAAAAGGTGGGCTCCTGCCCCACCAGGGTGATGTCGGTACCGTGCAGGGTGGTGACCACCTTGAGCTTGTCCGGCCCCACCATCTGCTGGGCCAGATAAGCGCTCGCGGCATGGGGAATGGCGTAGTGCACGTGCAGGATATCCAGGTGGCAACGCGTGGCCACCTCGCTCATCACCGAGGCCAGGCTCAGGGTGTAGGGCGAATGCTGGAACACCGGGTAGTGGGGCATTTCCACCTGGTGGTATGAGATGTTCTTCTCGTAGCCGCGCAATCGGAATGGCAGGCTGCTGGAAATGAAGTGCACCTCGCAACCACTGCGTGCCAGGTGTAACCCCAGCTCGGTGGCCACCACTCCGCTGCCTCCCTGAGTGGGATAGCAGGTGATGCCCACGGCGGGCATGCGCGCCGACGATTCCCGATTGAAATTCATGGCCCTACCTCCAGGGGTGGTCCGGCAGATCGATCACCACGGGGACGGAGTCGGTGCGCAGAGCTTCACCATGAAGAACCCCGGCGCGATGGCCCCAGGTGCGTCCCCGCCGCTCCACACGTTCCAGAAAGGCCTCGTCGTTGATGTAGGTTTTTTTACGGCCGGCCCCGGCCAGGAACTGGCTGGCATAACATTCCAGGGCCTGACGCTTGCGCTCCCAGTGTCGAGAAACATCGAAGATCAGGTCGGCCTTTTCCTGTTCACCACATACCTGGAACAGGGCTTCGGTCACCCAGCGTTCGGCGGGGTCGGGCAGCTCGCTCCCCCGTTCCCAGCAGCGGTGTTCCGGGATGCCTGGCTGCAGGGCGGCCAGACGCGCCATGAAGACGGCCTTGCGCACCAGATCGGGGGTGGCCACATGATCGGGATGGCGGATAGCATCGGGTGCCGTGATCACCCACCGCGGAGTCAGGCAGCGTAAAGCCCACGCCACCGCTTCCACCTGGCTGCGGTCGGTGGCGGAGATGAATCCATCGGGCAAAGCCAGCTGAACCCGGCCGGACAGCCCCAGGGTATCGGAGGCCCGCGCGGCTTCTTCCCACCGGGTGTCGCCGATGTCGTTGGTGCCCAGTTCTCCCCGGGTCAGATCCAGACACCACACCTGCCGGCCCTGATCGGACAGGAGCGCCAGGGTGGCGCCCACGCCGATCTCGGCGTCATCGGTGTGGGGTGAAATCACCAGAACATCGCACGGTCCAGGATGGTTGGTCATGGGTCCACTCCAGGTCTTTCCTCAGGTTTGAATCAGGAATTCATGCCATGTGCCCTGCCGTCCCTGGTGCAGGTGCTGATCTGCGCCCTGCAATACCGTGGACAGCCATTCCTGTCCCCACACAGTAACAGCGCCGGCGGAGGACAGCAGGCGTTCTTGCCGCTTTCCCCGGGGAAAAATCCAGGGAGGCAGCTCGGCCGTACGCGCCCGGTTCTGGAAAGCTAGCTCACCATGAAACATGGAGAGCAAGGAGCGCTGAAATCTGCGACGGCGCCCTGCGGCCAGGGCCTGAGCTCGCGGCGGAGAAACACCGAGTTCCGAGCGCAGAAGAGCGGCAATTTCCCGTTCCACCGAGGAGCCTACTTGCTCCGCCAGGTGCGAGGGACGGCCGGAAGCCAGCTCAGCTGTGCACGCCAGGAACTGCTCCGGGGAAATCTCCGCAGGCAGGCACTGCGCCGAGAGCCGGGGCACCAGGGGACACCGCTCGATATCCAGAGCGCGATAAACAGGATCCAGTTGCCGGAGATAGGCAAGCTCACCCGGACCCACCACCACAGCCGCTGGCCGGAACAGCCAGTCCTGGACCGGACTGCGCAGCATCACCCCGGGCCGCAAGCAGGCCGAGGAAGGAGACGCCTCGCCTTCCGGCAGGTACTCTCGTCCGCCATCGACCGACCGAAACAGGTGGCGATGCAGGGACCGCTCCGAAATGGCCGGAATGAATCCTGACACGGCCAGGGCTTCACCCCGCTGCTGGGTCATGGCGCGCAATTCGGCTCGCCGGGACAGGATCTCCTGGTAAAGAGGCGCCGCCTGGGCATGCAGGAAATCGTCATTACCGGAGACCACGATCAAGCCAGCGTCCCCGAAAAGCCGCACGAGGAAGCGACGGAAAAGACGGGTCCAGGTCCAGTCCTCCAGCCAGGCTTCGGTCCAGAGAGCGGCCAACGTGTTCTGGAGCTGGCCTTCGCCACCCTTCGTCTGCATGGCTTGCATCCAGGCTTGTCCACGGGCACTGAAACGCCGTGCCCCAAGGTTGCCCACGCAGGTTCGGGTTGAACCGAGGTGACGCAAGAAGGCCCGGTCCATTCCACTGTCGAACAGGTCCTGCCGGAGAGGATCCCACACGACGGAGGCCAGGGCTTCGGGCAGGTCATCGTCGTCATCGCCCATCCAGAAAACGGGAATGGTGGGACATCCCGCCCGCGTGCGCTCCTGGGCCAGGGCCACCGCAGTGGCCGCCTTGTACAGCGTGTACAGAGGGCCGCCCATGAACCCGGGCTGCTGACCGGTGATCACCACCTGCGCCCGGCCGCTTCCCAGCTCTTCCAGTTGAAGATGAAACCGATCGGCGTCCTCGGGACGGTCATACTCCGACGCCATGGTGGCCATCCACTGCTCCCCCTCGGGGGTTCCCATCACCCCGGCAAAGAAGGGGGCCGTACCTTCCCGCTTGCCCGCCGAAAAATCCCGATACTCCTGGCCCGCCGTGGCGCCACCGCCTTGCACCAGTTCCTCGGGAATACCCGCGCCCAGCCAGACGGCAAACAGGTGTTCCGGATCCACGGTGTCCTGAAGATGGCGAAGCGGCTGCAAGATCATGTTTTCCTCGGCTCGTCTTCGGTTTGACGAAAGACCAGAATCCAGCGGGACCCGGTGTCGATGGCTGCACCGGTGTAGGACCCGGCGCGGGCCACACATTCCAGGCCCCGGGCGGCGGCCAGGTCTTCCAGTTCCCTCCGGCCGAAAAGTGCGATGCTTTCCGTGTAGCTCACGCCTTCGGGCCCCACACCCCAGCGGGACGCTTCATCCTCCCGCCCGGCTCGAGGACGCATCGTGACCTGTTTTTCCACCCTGGTTCCACCATCCACCAGGCGGCGCACCTCGGTAACCGTCACCGGGTCCAGGTGGCGCTTGCGGGTGGCCGGAGCTCCTCCCTCCAGTTCGCTCCGCACACTCTGGCAGTCCACGTAGTCCAGGTACCAGCAACCTCCAGGCGCCAGCACCTCGGCCACCTCGGCCACCACACAGGCATTGTCGGCCAGGTTCCCGAAATAGCCAAAGGCCGTGAAAAGGGAAAGCACCGCCGACAGGCTGCGCGGGCGGAAAGGCAAATGGCGCATATCCCCCCGGACCCAGCCGGTGACCCCCGCCGGGCTCCCACGGGCCGAGGAAAGAAGATGCGGGGAAAGGTCCAGACCAACGACGGTGTGCCCTCGCCGGGCCAGCGGTCGGGCATGCCTGCCTTCGCCGCAGCCCAGGTCCAGGACGGTCCCATGAAGAGGCAAGGGGCACAGATCATGCAGCAGGTCCAGCGCCAGCGCTGCTTCCTCCTGATCCCGGTGCTGATACAGGAGCGGGTACGAGGGGCCGAAGGCCTTGCCATACCAGGGAACGGTCAAGGTTTTCCCCTTTTCGGTTCCATGCTGGTTTCCCCGGCCAGAGCTTGTCCCCGCTTGACCACGGTATCGACAGGGGCGGGCAATCTCTCGGGCCACTCCAGGGTGAAGTGCAGCCCGCGACTTTCGTGCCGGGATCGGGCGCACATGATGATCAGCTCCGCCAGCAGGGAAATGTTCCGCAGTTCGACCAGGTCGGGCGTCAGGATGGTGGAATGGTAAAAGCGCTCCACCGTGGCCCGGATGGAACGCACCCGCTCGAGAGCGATTTCCAGCCGCTCTTTTTCCCGCACGATGCCGACGTAATCCCACATGACCCGCCGCACCGTATCCCAGTCATGCTCCAGAACGATGACCTCGGCCTTCTTGGGCGTGCCGGTTTGCATGCGGGGAATGCGCGAGACCCGGGGCCGACTCCCCTCGGGAAACAGCACGGGTTCCTCGGGGATCAGGGCGCCCACGACCTCGGCAAAATAAACCGCTTCCAGCAGGGAATTGCTGGCCAGCCGATTGGCCCCGTGCACGCCGGTACAGGCCACTTCGCCGATGGCAAACAGGCCCGGCAGATTGGTCCGGCCCGAAGGATCGACCATGACCCCACCACACATGTAGTGGGCCGCCGGAACCACTGGCACCGGTTGGCCGGCCATGTCGATCCCGAAACTGGCACAGGTTTTCACCAGGTTGGGAAAGCGCTTTTCCACCACCTCGCGTTCGAGGTGGCGCAGGTCCAGGAAGGCACAGGGATCGCCGCTGGTTTTCATTTCCCGATCGATGCTCCGGGCCACCACATCGCGCGGCGCGAGATCGGCCATGGGATGGTAGCGGGACATGAACTTTTCCCCGCGATGATTGATCAAGACCGCGCCTTCCCCACGGACGGCCTCACTGATCAGGAAGCTCTTGGCCTGGTCGTGGTACAGACAGGTGGGATGGAACTGGACGAACTCCAGATTACCCAGCACCGCTCCCGCCCGGAAGGCCATACCCAGTCCATCGCCGGTGGCGATGTCCGGATTGCTGGTGTAGCTGTAGACCTTGCCGCAGCCGCCGGTGGCCAGCACCACCACATCGGCCAGGAAGGCCCACAGACGATGACTCTCGCAGTCCAGGACCAGCGCACCGGCGATCCGCGCCTTGTGCTCTCCATTCAGACCCACATCGCGCCCGGTGAGCAGCTCCAGCCCCATGTGATTCTCGCGAACCTGGATGTTGGGATGGTCCAGGCAGGCCTGGAGCAGGCGCTTTTCGATTTCCCGGCCCGTCAAATCACCGGAATGCAGCACCCGACGCCGGGAATGTCCGCCTTCCCGGCCCAGGGCAAATTTTTCCTCCCCCGGCTGTTCCGAGAGACTGAAATTCACCCCGTGCCCGAGCAGACGGTCGATCAGGCGTGGCCCCGCTTCCACCATGCGACGGACCACATCCTCATGGCACAGGCCATCACCGGCCTCCAGGGTGTCCTGGATGTGCAGCTCGAAATCGTCCAGTGGGGAAACCGCCGCCGCAATGCCGCCCTGGGCGTAATTGGTGTTGCTTTCACGGCTTTCCTTCTTGGTGACCACCCAGACTGACCCATGTTCGGCGGCCAGGAGGGCAAACTGCAATCCGGCGATCCCCGAGCCCACAACGAGAACTCGGCTAGTGATCACATCTTCAATGGGTTGCGAGGGCATGGATCCACTCCCGGTTGGTTCCCGTTCCGGCCCAGCTTTTGCAGGACCTGGAAAAAAGAGTGCTAAAGGCGGAAAAAGCCCCGCCGAAAATGTTCATGACAATGACAAATGTAACCAACCCACAGGAAATCTGTCCACCGAGAGGATGATACTGTGAAGACCCGCGTGATAATGATGACCTTGATGACGGCCCTGATCCTGGGCGTGCTTGGCGGTTGTTCGAACCACGAAGGCAACGAGTGGGAACGACTGGTGTGCGAAGTGGAGTCCGTCAACGGCGGAACGCCCCTCCTGTCATCCTATGCCGATGTGGGCAACGACAACATCGCCGGCACCGCGGACGATGTCCTGAAGGTCGACTGGGTTCCGGTGATTTTCCGGGCGCGCCCTTACAGCAGTGCCATGTATCTGCCCGAGGACGGGACCTACAGCTGGTTTCACGTCACGAGCTACGATTTGACCTGGCATCCCCTGGGCAATGCGCCCACCGGATTGACCGACCACAATATCGTGGGCGGGCTGGTGGACGTGCGCGTGCCGGTGAATGATGATGCCATGGGCAGCGTGCTGATCGCCGACCGGGTGATGAAGGAAGAGCCCTGGTTCACCCAGCTGGTGACCATCCCCGGCTACAGCTTCACGGCCAACTGTGAACTGACTTTCTACGGGCACGAGTCCGGCAGTACCCGCGAAGTTGCCGTTCCCGCAGGGTTCATGGTCACCTTCTACGGCTACGTGTCCGACGACTAGGAACGCCGCTCCAGAAGGTCCGGATACCTGTTCAAGGCGTGCTCCCTCACCAGCTGAGGGAGCACGTTTTGCTGTCCCCACCCAATTTCCAGATGAGAGATCCAGACCGGGATATCATTTTCCCAGAATGGTTCCAGCTTGATCCAGTCCTTGGCTGTGGTCACCATCTCGGACACGTCTTCCTGCCGGAGAGCTTCTTTCAGCCGCCGCACCAGACGGGGACCATATGGCTGATGATCCTGGAGCCGCACGCTCACCCGGAGAGTGACTTCGGCCAGCCTGGCCACCGATTGTTCGAAAGCCTCGGGCCGTGCAATGCCTGACACCACCGCCAGGGCGGAACCCTTCGGCCGGGCAGGCTGAGACGGTCGGGTCACCTTCCACTGACTTTCTCGATGAAAAGTGGCCACCTGCTGGCCCCCGGGACCCAGCAGAGGGAGAGGGACATCGGATTCCACCAGCAGGATCCCCGCTCGACCGGCCCCCTGCGCCGACTCCCGATAGGGTCCAAAAGGAAACACGGGTCCGGCCACGGGCTGAACCACCGGGCCGGTGGAGAGCTGTCTGGAAGACCAGCGATCCAGAATGACCACATCCAGGTCCCGCCCCACTTTCCGCGTCTGGTGTCCATCTTCAAGGAGAATGAAATCCAGGGGCCTGCCCAGCTGAAGCAAATGGAGCATTCCCGCCCACCGGTTCCGAGCCTGGACCACCAGCCAGCCTTCCGGCTGCAAGGCCTGAGACAGAAGTCGCGCTTCATCCCCGGCCAGCAAAAGATCCGTCGTCACCTCCACGGGACCGGCCAGCGGGCTCTTGTAACCCCGGGTCAGAATGGCCCCGAAAAAACCCTCATGAGCGAGATCCCGGGCCAGGCCCATGATCACCGGCGTTTTCCCCGTGCCCCCCAGGGCCAGGTTGCCCACCGAGACGATGAAGGGACCATCCTCCGTGGGGTAGCGAGACGCCACCCTCTGGCGGGTCCAGTGGTCGGCCCAGCCACTCCACCAGCGGGCAGGGCCGGGGGAAGATTCCCAGTTGGTGGGAGAGTGTGCCGGTCGATGCCACCGCGCGAGGAGATATCTTTCCCAGGCCGGGCGCCAGTCGAGTACTTTCACTGGTTCTCCTCTTCCACGGCGAAAAACCGGGCCAGGTCGCGGCGGACCTTGGCCATATCTTCCTCGGTGGCCTGGCGGTGCAGCGACAGCAACGCCCCCTGCTCGAAGGTGACACGGGACCATGGATAGGGCACCACCGTGCGATCCCACGAGGCCAGGATCCGGGCTCGAGAAGGCCGGGCCACCAGAGGCACGATGGCGGCCCCGGACAACCGGGCCAGCTGCAGTACGCCATCATGAATACGGCCGAAAGGGCCCTTGGGCCCATCAACGGCAATGCCCACGTTCTGCCCCGCCTCCAGGTGCCGCATCAGCCCCACGAAGGCGCGACCGCCGTCTTCCCCGGTGGCTCCCCGCACATAGCCGTAATGGCGGGACCCCAGGGTGCGCACCAGGATGTCGCCATCGCCACTGTGGCTGACCAGCAGAACCGGGCGGGCGGGTTTCACATGCATGATGGTCGGAAGAATATCTCGGTGCAGGCAGGAAAAAATATAGGGCCCACCGGAGAGAAAAGATGGCGACAGGCCCTCCATCTTCAGGGACCCCGCCAGCAGACGCCATGCCACCGGCGCCAGGGTCATTTTCAAACCCTGTACCATGTCAGCTCCGCGGGTCGTCGGAGGGAGAACCTGTTTCCAGGAAGGTCAGGATGTCGCGGGCGGTCCGCTCCCACACACCGGGTTTGCCGCACAGCTGGCGCAGCCTGCGCGCATCGGCGTAAAAGGCCTGTCGCTCCGAGGGGCGGCCGACCCACCGCAGCAGATTGCGCGCCAGCGGCAGGGGCGCCACCTGCTCTTGCAGATGTTCCCGCACCATCCGCCTCTGCAGGATCAGATTGCTCAGGCCCACGAAGGGGGTCCGCAGCAAACGTTTCCCGATCCAGGAATTGAGGGCACCCGTCCGATAGACCAGTTCATGAGGCACACCGGCCAGAGCCGCTTCCAGACTGGCGGTTCCACTGCAAACCAGAGCCAGGTCGCACCGCGGAAAAAGTTGACTCAGGGGTTCCTGGGTGATCTCGGTTCCATTGTCGAACTGTTCGTTCAACCGCAAGGGGTCCACCCCCGGCGCGGCGCTCAGAATGAAACGCACTTCCCGGTTCTCGAAATGTCCCACCAGAGCCTGAGAAGTGACCTTGAGGATGGGCAAAAGTTCCTTGAGTTCCTGTCGCCGACTCCCGGGAATGATGCCCACCACCAGAGGGTCTTGTCGGGAGTGGAAAAGCTTCTCGCGACGGTCCAGGGAATCCTCGAAGGGAAAGCTCCCCATGTAGTCCTCGCTGAGAGGATGCCCCATGGGAAAGACATCGAAACCGCGCTGGCGAAAGAACTCCTCCTCGAAGGGCAAGATGGTCCCCAGCCTCTGGATCTTCTTGCGGTACCCGCCCGTCCGCCAGCCACCCCAGGCCCAGACCTGCGGGGCAATCAGCCAGTACACCGGCAAGCCCAGCTGCTGGGCCTTGCCCGCCAGCTGTCCGTTGAAACCGGGAAAGTCGATGGGGATCACCAGGTCGGGTTTTTCGTCGGAGAGAAACCGGAAAAGTTTTTGCCGGGCACGGAGAACCGCAGGGAGAGCGGAGACCACCTCCGCGAATCCCATGACGGCCAGTTCCTCGGAGTCGCATACGATCCGGGCGCCGGCCGCGGCCATGGCCCGGCCGCCCAGTGCTGAAATCCTGATATCGGGTTCCAATGACCGAAGAGCGGCCATCAAGGCCGCTCCGTAACGGTCTCCGCTGGCTTCCCCGCAGGAGATGAAAACGTGGCGAGGTTCTCGGGGTTTCAACGTCTATCCTTCCCTGTCCTGGAATCTCCTCAGCGCACGATGCCGCGGTCGGATCGGCGAATGAAGGCCATCAGTTCCTCGACGGGAGGGGTCAGTTTACAGTCGGTGGCGATGCGATCCAGACCCTGGGTCACGTTGAGTCCCGAGCGATACAGGAATCGATAGGCCTTGCGCAGGTTCATCACTTCCGCATCGGAGAACCCGTTGCGCTTCAGCCCGATGCTGTTGATTCCGGCCACCTCGACGGGATTCCCGGCCACCTTGATGAACGGAGGGACATCCTGAGGCAGTCGGCTGCCGCCCCCCACGAAGGCGTAGGCCCCCACCCGACAGAACTGGTGCACGGGCGTCATACCGCCAATGGTGGCGTGGCTTTCCACTTCCACATGGCCCGCCAGGTTCACGGCATTGGCGATCACGCAGTTGTCGTGAATGTGACAGTTGTGGGCGATGTGCACGTAGGCCATCAGCAGGTTGTTGCTGCCCACCCTGGTCTGCTCGCCGTCACCGGTGGCCAGGTGAATGGTCACATACTCCCGGATGTCGTTGTTGTCGCCGATCTCCAGGTAGGTGGGTTCGCCCCCGAATTTCTTGTCCTGGGGCTCACAGCCGATGGCTGCTCCGTGGAAGAACCGGTTGTTGCGCCCGATGACGGTGTTGCCCTCGATGAGAACCGAGCTGCCCACCACGCAATCAGGCCCCAGTTCCACGTTTGGGCCGATCACCGAATGTGGTCCGATCTTCACGTTATGTCCCAGCTTGGCCGAGGGATCGACCACGGCGGTGGGGTGGATTTCGGCGGCACGCACGGGGCGCGGTCCAGCACCTTGATTCATTCCGATGGGTTCCAAGTCTTTCCTCCTGTTGGGCGGCTGATCAACTATCAACCACGGTCGACATCAAATTGGCTTCAGCGACCTTGGTATCGCCGACCCAGGCGGTGCCCTTCATCTTGCAGATGGGACCACGCAGTTTCACGAGTTCAAGTTCAAACCGCAACTGGTCGCCGGGTGTCACCGGCTGACGAAAGCGGGCTTCATCGATTCCACTGAAATACACGAGCTTGCCCCGGGAGTCCTCCACGCTGCTCAGCAGCAAGACACCTCCGACCTGGGCCATGGCCTCGATGATCAGCACCGCGGGCATGATCGGATGACCAGGGAAATGCCCCTGGAAAAACGGCTCGTTGATGGTGACGTTCTTCAGACCCGTCACCGTTTTGCCGGGCTGGAGATCGATGATCCGATCGACCAGCAAAAAAGGATAGCGATGGGGCATGATCTCCATGATGGAGGCGATGTCCCAGTTTTGAGGCTCCCGGGCGGGATAAATGCGGGGCATTTTCCGCTCGGCCTTGGCCAGCAACCGGGTAAACGCCACGTTGGAGGCGTGCCCCGAGAGTCGGGCGGTGATGTGCCCCTGGATGGGCATGCCCAGCAAGGCCAGGTCCCCGATCAGGTCCAGGATCTTGTGACGGACCACCTCATAGGGAAAGCGCAGCTGGCCGTCGCCCTGAATCACACCCTCGTCAAAGACCAGGGCATTTTCCAGGCTTCCGCCCTGGGCCAGCCCCATTTCCTGCATCTTGGCCACATCCCGCATCAGGGCGAAGGTGCGGGCCGGAGCAATCTCTTCCCGGTAGATCCAGGGCCTCACCACGAAGGTGGCCACCTGCTGCCCAATACCTGGGTCGTCGTACTCGACGTGGAAGGTCACCAGGAAATCGTCAGCCGGTTCGGCGGCAAGTTCGATATCGCCTTCCCGGTACATGACCGGACGATTGATCTTGTAGTATACCGAGGGCAGGCCTTGATCCTGGATGCCCGCCTCGTCAATCATTTCCACGTAGCTGAGGGCACTCCCACAGGCGGGAACAGGGGGCTCCCCACCTTCCAGCTTGATGCGGCAGTTGGTGATCCCCAGGCCGGACAGAGCGGAAAGGACGTGTTCCACGGTATGAATACGGACCTCACCCTTGACCAGGGTGGTGGCCCGGATCAGGTCGGCCGCCGGAGCCACATTTTCCACCAATGCGTCGATTTCCACCGGCCCATCAGGACCGGGCACCTCGAACACCAGGCCGGTGTTGGGTCCAGCCGGAGCAAAGGTCATACGGGCGGGCTGTCCCGAATGCAGGCCAATTCCCTCGCAGGACACTTCCTTCGCCACGGTTTTCTGCAGCCAGAGCACGCCTCGTTCTCCTTAGTCCTCTTGGCCTTGACGACCGGATTTCTCCAGCCGGGCCACGCGTTTGATCAATTCAGGCAACTTCCTGAGGGCGGCAGTGAGCCGGAAACTCTCCTGGAAATCCAGGGCCGGGTACCCGAAAACCGCTTTGCCCGCCGGGACATCACGGAAAACGCCCGAGCCGCCGGCCACCTTGGCGCCACGGCCGACGTGAAGATGGTCCCCCACACCCACCTGACCGCCCAGGGTGACCCCGTCCTCCAGGGTGCAACTTCCGGCAATCCCCGACTGGGCACTCATGGCGCAGGCCTTGCCGATCAGGACATTGTGCCCGATCTGGACCAGGTTGTCGATCTTGGTCCCGGCACCCACCAGGGTCTGCCCCGTGGTGGCACGATCAATGCACACGCCGGCACCCACCTCCACATCGTCTTCCAGGACCACCACCCCCACCTGGGGCACCTTGTGGGGGCCAACCGGGGTGGGGACATAGCCAAAGCCATCGGTGCCCAGGGCGCACCCCACATGCAGGATCACCCGATCGCCTATCTGCGTGCCGTCCCGGACAGTCACCTGAGGGTAAACCAGACAATCACCGCCCAGGACCACGTCGGGTCCCAGGCTGACATGAGAGCCCAGCCGGGTCCCAGCTCCGATCCGCGTTCCGGCGCCCACGACGCAAAACGGCCCGATGGCCAGCGCGCCGCTGACGTCAGCCGAAGGATCGATGACTGCCGTGGGATGCACTCCTCGCGGGAAGACACGATCCAGATCCGTCTGGAAGCGCTCCAGGAAGCGGCCAAAGGCGTGGAAGGGTTGCTCTACCCGCACGGCCGGCAAATCGGTGTCCATGCCCGGGCCAATCAAAACAGCCGAGGCCCGGCACTCTTTCAACTTCGGCAGGTACTGGGTCTTCGCCACGAAGGTCAAATCACCCGGGCCGGCGTCCTCGATGCTGGCCGCCCCCTCGATGATCGGGTCCTGGTCTCCTACCAGTTCCCCCCCCAGTTCCTGGGCTATCATACTCAAATTCAGGGCGCGCATGGGGACTCCCCGTCTAAAGCAACCGCCCCCCATCTTCCTTGATGGGGGGCTAAAACGCGATCGCTGAATCATTTGTAAATTTCACCCGCCTGATTCAGCCTGTCAACAAAAAAGCAGGACTAATCTTCTCCACGGGCCAGGGCGGCGAGCACGTCGTTGGTCAGGTCGAAATCATCATCCTGGAACATGACCGAAAGGGTGGACGAGTCCACGATCAGACCGAAACCCTTTTCCTTCCCGATCCTTTCGACAATGGTTTTCACCTGGTCGAGGATGGGCGTGATCTTGGCCTTGTATTCGTTTTCGGCGCGCTGGTCGATGCTCTCGCGGAACTGGAAGTACTCGGCCCGCTGCTGCTCGAAGGATTGCATCTTGGTGGCCAGGGCATCCTGACCCAGCAGGAGTTTCTGGCTTTCAATCTCTTCCATCAGGGAGGTCAGGACCTTTTCCTTCTCGGCCACTTCGAGCTCGAGTTCCTGCAGAAATTTCTGGTACTGCTCGTAGGCGTCACGGGCGGCTTCATATTCTTCCATGATCCGCTGTCCATCCACCAGACCCAGTGGCTTGTCTGCCGCCAGGGCCGCACCGGGAGTGACCATGCCGGCCAAAAGAGTCAGGGCCAGGGTGAGCGTAAGTGCCCTGAAAATATTGCCGTTCAACATCTTATCCTCCGGCTCATGCGAGCCAGTTACCGGTCAGACCTTCGTGCCCTCTTGTCCTTGAGGGTTTAGAAGAAGCTGCCCATGGTGAAGTGGGGTTCCCAGGACGGGCCTCCCACACGGTCGAATCCATATCCATAGTCAAAGCCGATGGTTCCCATCATGGGCACCTCGACCCGCAGACCGAACCCGGCGCCCTTGCGCAGGTGAGCCATGTCGGCCTCGGAGAAACTATTCCAGACATCGCCCATGTCCAGGAAAGAGAGCAACTGGACGGCGTTGGTCAAGGGGTACAACACCTCGGTGTTGATGATGGTGAAAAAACGGCCGCCGATGAAGCTGGGGTTGCCCCTCGGCACGACCTCCAGGTCCTTGTACCCACGCAGGGGGTAACGGCGGTTGCCGCCCAGACGATAGCGCTCCCAGTCCGGAACATCGTCGGCGCCTTCAAGGCCGTGCAGCATCCCGAAGAAGCCGCGGACATGCAGGGCAAATCCTGACGGCAGCTTCTGGTAATAGCTATGCGAGAGCATGTGCTCCTGGAAGTCGATTTCCCCTCCCAGCGGGCCCCCGGCGAACTCGATACTGTAACTCGTTTTGGACCCACTGGTGGGGAAGAACGGGTTGTCAGTGCTGTTGCGGTTCACGCTCAGGCGCAAACTGCTCTTGGTCTGGGGCCACAGGCCAGGATCGTCCAGACGATTGAAGGGCAGGTCGCTGGTGCCCAGTGATTGCTCCAGGTCATCCAGGTAGGCCGAATAGCTGGGGCTGAAATTCGACAGCTTGGTTTCCGAAAGCTCGTAACGCAGGCCCACCCGGCTGTAGCGCGTGCCGGGAATCCGCCGTCCCAGGCGCACGCTGAAACCCCGCACCCGGCTCTCGTAGAAATCATCGTAGTTGTACTGGTAGCGGTCGAAGATATCGGCGCCGATCAGGGTGGGCGTACCACGGAACCAGGGTTCGGTGAAGCTGAGGTCCACGTACCGGCGGCGAGAACCGAACTGCCAGGTCACCCCGATGTTCTGTCCCTTGCCCCGGAAGTTCGTCTCCTGGACCTGGATAAAGCCGCTGGCGGAGGTCTCGGCGCTGTAGGCCATACCGAACATGAACTGACCGGTCTGCTTCTCCTTGACCTGGAGAATCATGTCCACATCGCCACCTTCAACTGGGCGAATATCCGGGACGATGTCCTCGAAAAACCCGGTCTGGAAAATGTCCCGGATGGTGGCCTGAATGCGGGTGTTGCTGAACTTCTCACCGGGGAAAATCCGCATCTCCCGCAGGATGACGTTGTCGTAGGTTTTCACGTTCCCCGAGATCTGCACATCGTGCAGGTGGGCCGGTTGCCCCTCGATGAAGGTGAAGTCCACGTTCACCACGTGGTCCACGATGTCGCGTGCCGGCTCCACGGTGATGTAGATGTAGCCGCGGTCGGCGTAGATCTGCTGCAGGTTGTCCAGGGTTTCCAGGTACTCGTCTTCCTTGAACACCCCGCCCTTTTCCATCCAGATCACGTTGGCGATGGCCAGGTCGTCAAAAACCGTGTTTCCGGTCCAGTTCACGTCCCCGATAAAGTACCGTTCACCCTCGTCCAGGGTGATCACGATGTTCATCTCATCCGGAGGAGTGTCAGGATCGGTCTCTTCCTCTCCTCCATCTTCTCCCGGCGCTCCCTGGTCCTTACCCTTCTTGCCCAGGTTCAGATCGACATCCACAACGGCCGCATCGAGGAAACCCTGGTTGCGGCAGTAGGTGATGATCCGCTCGCGGTCCTCCTCGAACTGGGTCTTCTTGAAGGTGCCGCTGCGCAAAAAACCGGTGGTCCCCTGCTCCATGGCGTCACGCAATCCTCCAGCCGACAGGGTCTTGTTCCCCTTGAAGCTGATGGACTTGACCTTCACCTTCTTGCCCTCGGTGATGGTCACGACGAGGTCTTCCATGTTGTTGGCGTCGACCCGGGTGCTGTCGGTATGCATGGCCACGTTGAAATAGCCCTTGTCGTAGTACAGCTCGCGCAAGGGCTGAAGATCGCGATTGATAGCCGCCGGGTTGGCAAACTGCCCCACGTGCACCGGAAAAGCGGCCCGCAGATCCTTGTCCTTGACCTTTTCCTGGCCCCGGAAATTGATGCTGCGAATTCGAGGAAATTCGGTCAGATTGATGGTCAGCTTGATTCCGGCACCGGATTTCTGCTGGTACAGATAGACGTCCGAAAATTTCTTGGTGCTGAACAGATTCCGGATTCCCTGGGCTGCGAGGTCACGGGTCAGGAGCTTGCCCTCATCGAAGCCACTCCAGGCTTTGACTTGCCGTGAACCCACCGTCAACGCACCGACCACTTCGATTTCCTCGATGGTCGGAGCGCTGGATTCCTGGGCCAACACGGGGATCCCCATCACGAGGAGAACCATGGCCAGCCAGATGTGCACAATCCGTTGCATTGTTGGAAAGGGTCTCCCCTGATCGGGTACGTGTTTCAAAGAAACCGCGGCATCCTAGCATCCATGCTGGTCCGCGGCAAGGAGTTCAAACAGTGGGAAAAACCGGAAGTTCCCGATTGGTGTCCGGCCCCAAAAATAGGAAAAGCACAGCAGGAAGGGAAGCTGAGATTACAACCGGGGCGGTCCGGATTACCTGACGGCCAAACAAGAGGCCCCTCACCCGATGATGAGGGGCCTCCAGAAATGGTCTTGTGGCCAGTCAACTAGCCACTGGGCAACGATTTGACTTCTTCCTTGGGCCTGGCATCGAAGCTGAGCTTGGCTCCGTCAAAACCGATCAGCACATGCGAGCGGCTCTTCACCTCTCCCCGCAGGAGCTTTTCACTGAGGGGATCTTCCACATGCTTCTGGATCGCCCTGCGCAAGGGCCGGGCGCCCATCTTCGGGTCGAAGCCCACATCGCAGAGGTAGTCCTTGCAGTCCTGGGTGAATTCGAAATCGATCTCCAGGTTGCGCAGACGATCGCTGACGTCGGCCAGCAGGATCTCCACGATCTGGGTGATGTCGTGTCGGCTCAAGGACCGGAAGGTGATGATTTCATCGATCCGGTTCAGGAACTCGGGACTGAAGGTTTTCCTCAGATCGGAGTCGATGTTGCCCTGCACGCGCTGGTCGTTCTGGTCCTGCTCATCGCTGCCGAAGCCCACACCGCGCACGGAGTGGGTCTTGCGGCTGCCCACGTTGCTGGTCATGATCAGCACGGAGTTCCGGAAGTCCACGGAGCGCCCGAAACTGTCGGTCAGTACACCGTCGTCCAGCACCTGCAGCAGGATGTTGTACACATCCGGTTGAGCCTTTTCGATCTCGTCCA
>JAZBOO010000148.1:0-12341 GCA_036351155.1 Candidatus Krumholzibacteriia bacterium
GTAAAGGAACAGTAAAGCCGCCAGGGCCTGGTTCTGGGTCGACGGGGCCACTTTGCGCTTGGTGGCCAGATAGCTCAGAAACTGCGTCACTTCCTTCTGCCCCATGGTGGCCGGGTGCTGAGTGCCGGAGAATCTTATGTAGTCTTTGATCCAGCGGACATAGCTCTTCTCGGTGGCTTTGCTCAGGTGTTTCAGCTGGATCATCTCGTGCACGCGGTTCAGCAACCGCGGTTCGGCGGGAATGGAGGGCATGGCCATTTTCCAGACCGGGAGGCTGGTGTGCTGTCGTCGTCCTCAAGCCGACAGGGCAAAACACATACCGTTCCCGGGTACGAGCGGTATGAATAAAAAAACCACCGGCCCATGGGACCGGTGGCTTTCACTCGAAACGGCAGAATCTAGTCGATGCTGTCCTCGGGCGGCGCTTCAGGCGTCTCTTCGACGTCGGTGTCCGTCACGGCGTCCACTTCCTCACCCTCGACAATCTCACCTTCCTCACCATTCTCACCACCAGGGATCTCCATCTCGGCCAGAGCCTTGGTGCTGATCTTGGCGATGCTGCCCACACTGTCCTTGCCCTTCAGGTTGATGATGCGCACACCCTGGGTGTTGCGACCCTGCTTGCTCACGTCGTCCAGGGCAATCCTGATCATGATGCCGCCACGGGTGATCACCATCAGCTCTTCGCCGTCGCGCACATCCCGGATCCCCATCAGAGGGCCATTCCGGTCGCTGCATTTGATGGTGATCAGGCCCTTGCCGCCACGGCGCTGGATCCGATAATCGTCCAGCGGCGTCCGCTTGCCGTAACCGTTCTCGGTGATCGAAAGCAGGGTGCCGTCGTGGTCGTCCTGCCCCACCACCACCATGCCGATGACTTCCTGATCCCCGGTCAAGGCCAGGCCGCGCACACCGCGGGCGGTCCGGCCCATGCTGCGGCAATCGGTTTCGTGGAAGCGAATGGCCAGGCCGCTGCTGCCGGCCATGATGATGTCGCTCTCCCCGTCGGTCACACGCGCGGCGATCAGGTGCTCGCCCTCGATCAGGCTGATGGCAATGATTCCCGCGTTGCGCACGTTGCTGAACGCCGTCAGCGGGGTCCGCTTGATGATGCCCTTGTTGGTCGCCATGGCCAGGTAGTGGTTCTCGCTGAACTCGCGCACCGACACCACGGCGTGGATCTTGTCCCCCGGCTGAATCTGGATCAGATTCACCAGCGGGCTGCCCTTGCTGGTCCGGCCGGCCTTGGGCAAGCGGTGCACCTTCAACCAGTGCAGACGCCCCTTCTCGGTCAGCACCAGCAGGTACTGATGGGTCGAGGCGATGAACAGGTTGTCCACGAAGTCCTCGTCCTTGGTGGACATGGCGGTGATGCCCTTGCCCCCACGCCCCTGCTGCCGGTAGGTGTCCAGGGGAATCCGCTTGGCGTAACCCTGGTTGCTGATCGTCACCACCATGGGCTCGTCGGCAATCAGGTCCTCGATATCGATTTCACCTTCGTCCTCGACGATGGTGGTGCGCCGCTCGTCGGCGTAGGCCGCCCGGACCTCGGCGATCTCGTCCCGGATTATCTGCAAGACCAGCTCCCGGCTGTCCAGGATGGCCTTCAGTTCGGCGATACGCTGCATCAACGCCTGGTATTCGTCCTCGATCTTCTGGCGCTCCAGACCGGTCAACCGCGCCAGACGCAGGTCCAGAATGGCCTGGGCCTGGATTTCCGACAGGCCGAAACGATCCATCAGGCCTGCCCGCGCCACGTCCACCGACTCGCTGGTCTTGATCAGTTCGACAATCTCGTCGATGTTGTCCAGCGCGATGCGGTAACCCTCGAGAATGTGGGCCCGTTCTTCGGCTTTCCTCAGCTCGTACTGGGTACGGCGAATGACCACTTCCTCGCGGAAAGCCAGGAACTCCTCCATGGTCTCCTTGAGGTTCATGATCCGCGGCTGATGGTTCACCAGGGCCAGATTGATCACCCCGAAGGTGTTCTGCATCAGGGTGTGGGTGTACAGCTTGTTCAGAATGACCTGCGGGAACGCATCCTTCTTCAGGACGATGACGATGCGCATGCCCGAGCGATCGCTCTCGTCGCGCAGATCGCTGATGCCCTCGATGATCCCGGCGCGCACCAGGTTGGCGATCTTCTCGATCAGGGTCGCCTTGTTGACCTGGTAAGGCAGTTCGCTGACGATGATCTGACTTTTCCCGTTGTCGAAAACCTCTGTCTCGGTCCGCGCGCGCACCACCACCCGGCCGCGGCCGGTCGTGATATAATCGATGATTCCCCGCCGCCCGTGGATAATGCCGCCGGTGGGAAAATCCGGTCCATGCACGTACTGCAGCATGTCCTTGGGCTCGAGATCGGGGTTTTCCAGAATCGCCTCCAACCCATCGCAAACCTCGCCCATGTTGTGGGGCGGAATCTTGGTGGCCATGCCCACGGCAATACCGTCGGCACCGTTGACCAGCAGGTTGGGCACCTTCGAGGGCATCACCGAGGGCATCATGCGCGAACCATCGTAGTTCGGCACGAAATCCACGGTTTCCTTGTCCAGGTCGGTCATCACACTGGTGGCGTACTTGGTCAGCCGCGCCTCGGTGTACCTTTCGGCCGCCGCGCTGTCGCCGTCCACGGACCCGAAGTTCCCCTGGCCGTCGATCAGTGGGTAGCGCAGGCTGAAATCCTGGGCCATGCGCACCATCGTGTCGTACACCGCGGCGGTCCCGTGAGGGTGGTAGTTACCCGTGGTGTCACCGGTGATCTTGGCCGACTTGCGGTACGGACGACCCGGCTGCAGGTTCAGGTCGTTCATGGCCGTCAACACGCGCCGGTGCACCGGCTTCAGACCATCGCGCACATCGGGCAAGGCACGGCTGATGATGACGCTCATGGAATATTCCAGGGACGACGTCCGCATCTTTTCCGTGATGCTCGCGCTGTTGATCGTTTCACCGGACAAGTTGGGGACTGCTCCGCCTTCGGGCGTTTGCGCGTCATCCTGCTCGTTCAGGTCGTCATCGTTGTTGATCTTGTCGTCAGACATTCCTGTTCCTTTGATCTAGATGTCGAGGTCTTCCAGCTTGATCTGGGTGGCATTTTCCTGGATGAACCGGCGCCGTGGCTCCACCTCGTCACCCATGAGGATGGTGAAGGTGTGGTCGGCCTCTGCGGCGTCTTCAATGGTCACCCGGGTCATGGTGCGCGAGTCGGGATTCATGGTGGTTTCCCACAGCTGATCCGGGTTCATTTCACCCAGACCCTTGTAACGCTGCACGTAGACACCCTTGGCGCCCCCCATCTCCTCGACCAGCCGGTCCTTCATCTCGTCGCTGTAGGCGTAGATCTCCTGCTTGCCCTTTTTCACCCGGTACAGGGGCGGCTCGGCAATGTACATGTAACCGTGCTCGATGATCTCCCGGAAATGGCGGAAGAACAGGGTTAAAATGAGGGTCCGGATATGGCTGCCATCCACGTCGGCATCGGTCATGATGATGACCTTGTGGTAGCGAATTTTCGAGATGTCGAACACCCCGGCGCCAATACCGGTGCCCAGGGCGGTGATGATCGTGCGCACCTCGTCGTTGCCCAGCATCTTGTCCAGGCGGGCCTTCTCCACGTTCAGGATTTTACCCTTGAGCGGCAGGATGGCCTGGTTGCGCCGCTCCCGTCCCTGCTTCGCGCTGCCGCCGGCGCTGTCGCCCTCGACCAGGTAGATCTCGCATTCCACGGGGTCGCGGCTGGAACAGTCGGCCAGCTTGCCCGGCAACGCGGCCGAGTCCAGGGCACTCTTGCGCCGGGTCAGATCGCGGGCCTTGCGTGCCGCCTCCCGGCCCATGGCCGCCTGGATACACTTGTTGATGATCCCCTTGGCTTCCTTCGGGTGCTCGTTCAGGAACTCGGCCAGCTGGCTGTTGACCAGCGCTTCCACCTGACCCTTCACCTCGGTGTTGCCCAGCTTGGTCTTGGTCTGCCCTTCGAACTGAGGCTCGGGAATCCGCACCGTGACGATGGCGCACAATCCCTCACGCACGTCGTCGCCCGTCAGCCCCTTCATGTCCTTCTTCATCAGGCCCGAGGTGTTGGCGTAGGCATTCAGCGTGCGCGTCAACCCGGCACGGAAACCGCTCAGGTGGGTGCCGCCCTCGGTGGTATTGATGTTGTTGGCGAAGGTGAACAGCGCCTCGCTGTAGCCGTCGTTGTAGTCCATGGCGATCTCGACCTGGATGCCGTCCATCTCACCTTCGATGAAGATGGGTTCGTTGCAAACCAGGGTGCGCCCCTCGTTCAACCAGCGCACGTACTCGACAATGCCGCCCTCGTAGTGGAACGACTCTTCGCGCTTCTTGTCTTCGCGCTCGTCACGAATGGTGATGACGATGCCGCGGTTCAGAAAGGCCAGCTCACGCAGGCGGGCACGAAGCGTCTCGTAGTTGAATACCGTCTCGGGGAAAATTTCGTGATCCGGCTTGAAGCTGATGATGGTCCCGGTCTCGTCCTCGGAATTCTCGCCGATCACCTGCAGGTCGCCCTGACGGGCGCCGCGCGCGAAATCCATCTGGTAGACCTTGCCGCCACGCCGCACCTCGGCCTTCAACCACACCGACAGGGCATTCACGCAGCTGACACCCACACCGTGGAGACCGCCGGAAACCTTGTAGCTGCCGCCATCGAACTTGCCGCCGGCATGCAGACTGGTCAGCACCACCTCCAGGGCAGGCTTCTTCTCGGTCTTGTGCATGTCCACCGGAATACCGCGGCCGTTGTCGGTTACGGTGATGATGTCCCCTTCACCGATGACCACGGTGATATCGGTACAGTAACCGGCCATGGCTTCATCGATGGAGTTGTCCACCACCTCGTACACCAGGTGATGCAGTCCGCGCAGTCCGGTGTCGCCGATGTACATGGCCGGCCGCTTGCGCACCGCCTCCAGTCCCTTGAGGACCTGAATGCCATCGGAGGTGTAATCCTTGGCGCCTTGAGCTCCGTTGTGGCCTTTGGGCTGATCTGTCATTTTCTGCCGTAACGCTTCCTGCCCTGGTTCGGTTGATGGCGCCACCTGATCTCGGTGACGGTCTCGGGCCCGAACAGGGCGTTGAATTTTTTCTTGATCTCCGGAAGAAGCATGGTCACTTCCTGTCGCCATGCTCCGTGGTCCGCTTCGAGGACCAGGATGCCGTCGGTCAGATCCACGGCCTGGGAATGGGCCGCGATGTCCTCACCCACGATGGTGCGCCAGTGCAGCAGCACAGACCGTTCCTCCAGGCGATCGTCAAGACCACACTGTCGGAGCACTTCAGGCAGGATGTTGGACAGCGATTGGGGCCCGGAATTGTCGCGGCGGTTGGTCATGTGGCGCGACAGCTCCTTCTTGGTCAGGTCACCTCGTTCAAGGCGCCTGATTCCACGTTCCAGATTTTCATTTCATCAGGATGCCAGCCGTCAACGTCTTCCTTGCGCGCCGTGGCAATGAACACCTGATGCAGGCGTGAGGCCAGTTCCTGCAAGCGAAGTGTCCGTTCCCGATCCAGTTCGCTGAAGATGTCGTCGAAGAATAGAACCGGCCGGATCCGACGCCTGGCGAACAGAGCATCGCTGCGGGCCAGGATCAAGGAAATGGCGGCGGTCCGGGTCTCGCCCTGGGATCCGTAGACCCTCAGATCGAGCCCTTTTTCCGGTGGCTGGAACCGCCGATTCAGCAAAACGGCAAAATCGTCCAGTTGCGGGCCGGAAAGGGGTCTTCCGCGCTTCATTTCCGATCCCCTAATATAATCAATTTCCTGGTAAATTACCCCCTCCAAATGCTCTTTTTCGGGGAGTTTTTTCAGGGGAATATCCCGGTCCGATTCCAGCAGATTTCTCACCGATTCCAGCTGGGGACGATAGCGGAAAACCAGATCGTCCTCCTGGTCCGTCAAGGCCCGTTGACTCTCGGCGGCATGAGGTGTCAACAGGCGGGCATAGTCCTGCCGTCCCAGACATACGACCGCCGCATGGGTGGCCAGTTCCCGGTTCCAGGCCCGCAGTTCCTCTTCGGTCTTGGCTGGGTTGGTCAGACCCAGCTTGTACTTCCGGAGGAGGCCGCTTTTCTGCTTCAGGGTGCGTTGCAGGGAGGTCAGGGCCGCCAGGTACAGAGGATCCACCTCGGCCATGCCCTGGTCCACGAAGCTGCGCCTTTCCTGAGGCCCCCCTCGCACCAGCTGAATGCTGTCGGGATTGAAAAAGACCGTGGCCAGGCGGCCCACCAGATCGGCCCGTCGGCGCACCGCCTCGCCATCCAGGCGAAAGCGGCGTCCCCCTTGCCTGTCCAGGCCGAACTCGCAGGGCAGAACATTGCCCGACTCCTCCTCCACCTCCAGCTGGACGTGCAGGGCTTCGTGGTCGAACCCGATCAATTCCTCGTTTTTGCTGCCACGGTGAGAGCGGCCCAGGCTGAAGTAGTTCAGGGCCTCGAGAAAATTGGTCTTCCCCTCACCATTTCGCCCCAGGACAAGGTTGACCCGGGGCGAAAAAGTGAAGGCGGCCTCTTGAAGGTTTCGAAAACCGCGAAGTTTGAGACTGACGATGCGCACGTTGCTCGCCCTGGTTAGGGATTTAGTCCCCGGCCAGCCGCAAGGGCATCAGAAGGCAAAGCAGTCCGGTCTCCTCGCCCTCTTCGGTCACCGGCTTGATCAGGGCGGCGCTCTGGGCATCGCGCATGGACAGGATCACCGTCTCGGCCTTGATGTTCTTCAGGATATCCTGGAGGTAGCTGTAGTTGAAGCCGATCTCCATGGCGTCGCCCTCGTACCCCACGGCGATCTCATCCTCGGACTGGCTGCCCTCGGTGCCCTTGGCGGTCAGCTCCATGCGCCCGCTTTCCACCCCCAGGCGAATCTGGCTGGTGATGCGGTCGGCGGTGATGCTCACCCGGCGAATGGCCTGGGCGAAATCGCCCTTGTCCACCGTCAGATCCTTGTCGTTGTCCTTGGGAATCACGGCGTTGTAATCGGGGAAGGGTCCCTCCAGCAGACGGGCATGCAGAACGGTGGGCCCGGCCTTGAAGCTCAGCTGGTTGTCCCCGATGTACATGGTGACATTACCCGAGGCCTCCTCGTCTTCCTTGAAGCTGCCCACGATGCGGGGCAACTGGCGCAGGCCGGCCGTATCGACAATCAGATCCTTGTCACCGGGAATTTCCCATTGCATGGAGCGACGGCTTCGGGCCAGGCGGTGGGCATCGGTGGCCACCAGGGTCAGGGTTTTTTCCCGGATTTCCCAGAGAATACCCATCAGGGCGGGGCGCGTCTCATCACGGCTCACCGAGTAGCTGGTCTCGTTGATCATTTCGATCAGCAGCGCAGCCTCGATATCCAGCCCGTTCTTGGCTTCCAGTTCCTTGAGCGTGGGGTACTCTTCCACGTTCATGGTGTTCTCGGTGAGGCGGGACTTGCCGGAGTCCAGCCGAATCTGCTCACCGGTCTGGGCCAGGGTGACCTTGCCCGAACGCAGGCTGCGCACGAAGGGCACGAACTTGGTGGCGGGAATGGCCACCTTGCCCTCATCCTTGATCTCGACCTTGTCGGTGGAAGTGGTGATGGAGATATCCAGGTTGGTGGCGGAAAGATGCAGTCGGCCGCCCTTGGCTTCCATCAGAACGCAGGTCAGGATGGGCAGGGTGGTTTTGGCGGGCACCACGTTGGCGATGACATCCAGGGCCTTCTGCAGTTCTTCCTGCTGGATTTCGAATTTCACTTCCGGTCCTCCGGTCAAGGGGGTCTTGAAAGGGGTGATGAGCAGAGCCTAGTGTTCTGTTCAAGGATGGCCATGATAGGAGATCGCTCGCCTCCAGGCAAGTCTCCGTTGTCTCCCTCCTATATTCTAGTTTATAGATAAAAATAGCTGTAGATACAGGGGTGGGGGACAATGTGGATAACCAGGTGAACAAGGTATTTGCCTGTCACGCCAGGAGGTTATCCGGGTTTTGGTCATGGGGATAAAGCCCGGATAAAACAGGGAGTTACCCACCGTTTCCCCACAGGGTGAAAAACCCTCCCCGATTGTCCCTGACTGTGGACAAGATATCCCCTGTTATCCCCAGGGTTGTCCCCTGTCTTCCGGCTTAAAAATTGACAAAATAACCCGATAACACCTTGTCGATCAGTGCTTTATCCTGGCGGAAAACTTTCCGGGAAGGTTACTTTTTGTTCTGGATTTTGTCCTGGATATCACGGACGAATCCCCGGAACCGGGGATCGGTCTTGGTCTCGCCACTGATCTTCTGACAGGCATGGGAAACGGTGGAGTGGTCCCGACCCCCGAAGGCCCGCCCGATCTGATTCAGGGAGGCTCCGGTCATCTCTCGAGCCAGGAACATCGCGATCTGACGGGCCCGGGCCAGGTCCTGGGTGCGTCTTTTGGACTTGAGTTGATCGACGGTCACGTCGTGGGCATCGGCCACCACGGTCATGACATCGGCGATCTTCACAGGCCCGGTTGAACTTCCCTGGAAAAAGGAGGAGAGAACCTCGGAGGCCATTTCCAGCGAAATTTCACGCCCGGTCAGACTCGCGAAAGCCAGGAGGCGGATGAGCGCCCCCTCAAGTCGGCGGATATTGTCGGTAATATTATCGGCGATGTAGGTGATCACATCGTCGGTAATATAGATCTTGTTGACGTCGATCTTGCGCTTGAGGATGGCAATACGGGTTTCCAGGTTAGGGGGCTGGATATCCGTGATCAATCCCCACTCGAACCGTGAACGCAAGCGCTCTTCCAGCGTGGTGATCTCCTTGGGGGAGCGGTCGCTGGTCAGCACGATCTGCTTTTTTACGTCGTAAAGCGCGTTAAACGTATGAAAGAACTCTTCTTGCGTGCTTTCCTTGCCGGCCAGGAAGGCCACATCATCCACCAGCAGAACATCGACACTGCGGTACTTCAGCTTGAAGTCGGGGGTGCGGTTGTCCCGGATGGAACCGATCAGATCGTTCATGAAGTGCTCGGCCGTGACGTAACAGATCTTCTTCTCGGGATGCTGCCGCCCAATTTCATTACCGATGGCCTGCATGAGGTGGGTTTTTCCCAGCCCGGTGCTCCCGTGAATGAAAAGCGGGTTGAAATGGCTGCCCGGATTGTTGGCGATGGCCGTGGCGGCGGCAAAGACCAGGTCGGTCCCCGACCCGATCACGAAATTCCCGAACGTGTAGTCGGGATTCAGATTGCTGATGGTGGTGGAGCGCACGGGAGCGGAAAGGTGGCTGTCCAGAGGGAGCAATTCCCTGTCCATCACGGCGGCCCGGTGAGGCCTGTTAGAAGCGAGATCCCCCGGACCGGGCGAAAGTCCGGGGGATCCGGATGATCCGGATGATCCGGATGAATTGGGGCGATCTTGAGCAGGGGAGAGGCTGTCCTGGAACTCTCCGGGAAGCAAATCTCCCAGCAAATCATGGGAACCCACGATGGGCTTTTTCTCCACAGCCAGGGAAAAAAGGACATTTTTCCCGAAATAAGCCGAACCCGCCTCGTTCAGAACCGAAAGGTGATGTTCACTGAACCAGTCCATGAAAAAATGATTGGGACAGGAAACGCCATAGACGCCGTTTTTCCGGTTGTCGGGTTGGAGGGGAAGAAACCAGGTATTGAAGGTTTGTTGCGGAACCTTCTGGCGTACAACATCCAGAATTTCAGGCCAGTATGTGTCCAGGTTAGCCATGGAGTTGGAAATCTGGCCTTTCGGAAATTCAGTTGAAGCCCAAAGTTTTACGCACAGTTATCCACAAAACAAAAACAACATAAACAAAAGAAAGTAAACCAGTTAAATTGTGTTTTAGCCCGGGGAGAAAAAGTTATCCACAAATCAGCGAAAATGGGGATAACAAAAAATCCTCTCGTGTGGGTTATCGTCAGGTGGGTGAAACTAGCATGGTGCCCTGGGGCCAGCAAGAGATTTTTTCCCGAGGATCGGTGGATTTCTCTAACTCTATATTTTACGAAAAATTAAATATTTTCAGGCCCCTGGCGCTTTCCTGCTCCCGGAAAGCCGGCAATATTTATGTCTATTTTTTTGGACAGCAGAGAGTTCGGGATCGTGTGGATAACCGGGGTGTTTTTCTTGACATTAACCCACCACTTCATTAACCTTTCCCGGCTGAACTTACGAAACCTTTGAAGGAGAGATCCGTGAAGCGGACATTTCAACCCAGCAATCTCAAGCGAGCTCATCGCCACGGCTTCCGCAAGCGGATGTCCACCAAGGCGGGTCGACTGGTGCTCAAGCGTCGTCGGGCCAAGGGCCGGAAGCGTATTTCTGCTTGAAATACCTGAACGAGACCGCATTTGCCCCTGCGCTTCGAAAGAAGGCAGCAACTCATGACATGGCGGTCTTTGGCCAAGAAAAGCGAATTTCAAGATGTCTACGGGAAAGGCGCCAAAGCAGTAGGGCGCTTTCTCGTTGTATATCTATTACCCGCTGATGATTTTGCCCAGGCCGTGGTGGCCAGCCGAAAGGTGGGGGGCGCCGTCCAGAGAAACCGCGCCAAGCGCCTGTTGAGAGAAGCTCTCCAGGAGGCCGGCAAGAGCGGGCGGCTGCCGGCCCGGATGGATTCTGGTGACATCAGCGACACTGTGAGGTACTTTTCCGGCAACAGGGAGAGTCTCCCTGAACAGGTCACTCACGCGGCCCCGGAAGAAAAAAGCGGGCAGTGGGTTGTTCTGGTGGCGAGACAGCGCATCCTGGAAGTTTCATCTCTGGCTGTCCGCGACGAGCTTGACCGTTTACTTGATCAGGGGACCAGCGAAATACCCCGGTCAACGATTCACGGGAAACACGGCCACAAGCCAGCCCGCGAATCCTGAACAGCTGTTGAAAACCCTCCGAACCGGTGTTGAACGCCTATGTCGGCCACGGCCGGCCTCCTCATCTTCCTCCTTAGGCGGGGCACCCTAGGAAACCTATGTGGCGAGTGCCATATTTTCTGATCCAGGTCTACCGACGGGTGTTGTCGCCCCTGTTGCCCAGCACCTGTCGATTTTATCCGACCTGTTCCTGTTACGGAGCGGAAGCTTACCGTGTCCACGGCTTCTGGCGTGGCACCTGGTTGACTGTCCGCCGGGTGGCGCGCTGTCATCCCTGGCACCCCGGTGGTGTGGACCCCGTGCCCACCGGTGCGCCCTCTGTCCGGCAAACGAACCCCGAACTGACACCATCCCCGACCCACGGAGAATCTGCCCATGGATAGGCGAACAGCCCTGGCCTTCGGCCTGATGGCCGTAGTGATCATCGGTTTCTCGATTTTACAGAACACCTTGTTTCCCCCGGAACCGGTACCGGAGACCCCTGAAGACCTTTCCCCGGACACGGAAATGGTTCAGGAAGCCCTGGAGCAGCCCGGAACCGCCTTTTCTGAAGATCCCAACGACTTCCTGACCTCCGACTCCGGGGATATGACCCCCTCCGACGGGTCCACCGAACCCCTCAACGTGGCCGAAGCCCTGGCGGTGGACACCCACGGGAGCGTCCGGCAGTTCGAGGTGACCACCCCGCTGTACCGCGCCGTGATCAGCAACCGGGGCGGCCGGATCGTCAGTTTCGAGACCCTGGAGCACAAGAGCCACCTCGGAGGCCCGGTGCAGTTGATTCCCGCCAACATTCCCGCCAACGGTCTGGACGCCCTGGTGTTCAGGATGGGGGAAATGCCCCTGGGTGTGGCCATGTACGCCGTGGAGGGCGGGATGGACCACCTGGTGGTCGATGACTCCGGGCCCCGCTCCCTGACCTTGACCACCCGCACCGCGGGCGGGCTGGAAGTCAGGAAAACCTACACCTTCAACCCCGACACCTATGGCATTCACCTGAACTATGTTCTGGCCGAGGTGCCGGGCAGCCAGGCGCGGCAAGCGCTGAACTTGCTGGGCAGCCCCGAGGATTTCCGGTTCACCTGGAATCAGGGCATTGCTCCCACCGAGCGGATCCAGAAAATGGAAGAGCCGGCCATGCGGTCGCTGGCTCACGTGGGTGATGAGCTCCATGTGAAAAAGAGGAATGGGCTGGCCAAGAGTGAAGAGAAGGTCGTCGGCCAGTTCCGTGGCACCATTCACTACGCAGCCGTGCAGAACAAGTACTTCACGGTGTTCGGGATTGTCAGCGATCCTGACGATGCACCCATCGAAGGAACCATTTCCCTGGGTGGCGACCAGGCCACCAACACGCAGTCCTGGGCCATGGATATTCCCGCCCTGCGGGGCCTGGGGGGAGAGATCGCCACGGCGGGGATCGACCTGTTCATCGGCCCGGCCTCGGTGGAACTGGTGCAGGAATTCGGGCACGATGTGACCGGTGGGGTTGACCTGGGCATGCGGATGA
>JAZBOO010000149.1:0-9381 GCA_036351155.1 Candidatus Krumholzibacteriia bacterium
AAGAACTCGGGCTTGTTCTTCACATGCCCCAGGAAGGCGTAGGCCCCCAGGGCCTGCGCCTGGGTCCCCTGACCTACGACATCATGTCCTTGTTGTGGGATCCCTATGTGCCCTTGCCGCGCACCCTGCGCGACACTCTGCTGGAGGGGTTTTGCGGACGCGCTTCCACCGAGCATGATCCCGGCGAGGTCCAGGCCATGGCACTGTGCGCCGGCCTGCAGCGCATCATGCAGGCCCTGGGGGCCTACGCCTTCCTGGGGCATGTGAAGAACAAGCCCGAGTTCTTGCGGCACATTCCTCGTGGCGTGGCTCGCCTGCGTGAGTTGCTGGATGACCTGGGTCAGAAAGCCGAAGGATCGGAGAACCGGGGGCACCTCTGGCTACCCGATTGTCCCCTGAACAGGCTGAAGGCTCTGGTCGATCTGGTCCCCTGAGATTCTTGTGGCGGGTCCTGCTGGAGGCTATTTTACCCACTTCCACCCCTTTCGCTCACTTTGCCCACCGGGCATACCCGAGGAGCCGTCCATGTCACTGTTCCGCTCATCCCTCCGCCGTCTGCCGATCCTGCTGGTCGGCCTGGTTCTGTTTGCCGGCTCGGTCTTGGCCGCCGAAGCCTGGAACTTCATGCCCAACAACGACATGGGCGCCGTCGACTGGCGCCAGGCGCATCCCCGGTGGGATGGCCGAGGCGTGGTGGTGGCCATCCTGGACACCGGCGTGGATCTGCATGCCCCGGGCTTGCAGACCACCACCGAGGGTCTGGTGAAGGTGCTGGATGTGCGCGATTTCTCCACCGAGGGCGACTGGAGCACCGCTCCCGCCGAGTGGGACCCCTCTCTGGGCGTGTGGCGGTCCGAGGACGGACTGCAACTGAAGGGAGCCGGCTCCCTGGCCGTGGCTCCTGATGTGGAGGGTCGTGTTTATATCGGTTCCATTGCCGAGCCCGAGTTCATTGCCAACCCCGACGTTCACGACCTGAACGACGACGGCGACACCGGCGATGTGTTCGGTTTCCTGGTTTATCAGGCCGAGCGCCAGGCGGTGGAGGCCGCCCTGGGTGAGGGCCGGGGATACGCTCAGATGGCCCAGCTGAACGCCACGGCGGCCGACCGCGTCCAGGAAGAGCGCGCCTCCGAACGAGTGTGGCTGGTGGTGGTCGACACCAACGCCGATGGCGACCTGGCCGGGGAAAAGCTGCTGCGCGATTATCATATCAATCATGACGAATTCGGTCTGGTCAGCGACAGCGCTCCGGATAGTCGTACCCTCATGGCCTGGGCGGTCAACGTCCGGAACAACGAGGATTTCCTGGGCCGCATGGAAGCGCCCACCTGCGAATTCCATTTCGATGACGGCGGCCACGGCAGCCACTGTGCGGGCATTGCCGCCGGCCATCAGGTCTACAATCAGGAGACCATGCATGGGGCCGCTCCCGGTGCCTTTGTCATCAGTTGCAAGCTGGGGGACAACCGCCTGGCCGGGGGATCGACCCGCACCTCCAGCATGAAGAAGGCCTACGAGTATGCCGTCGAGTTCGGCAAGCGCTGGGGACTGCCGGTGGTGGTCAACATGAGCTTCGGCATCGGCGCGGTGGAAGAGGGCGACGACGCCATGGGCCGCTGGCTGGACGAGCTGATGGCCGAGAATCCCGATTTCTATGTGTGCACCAGCGCGGGCAACGAGGGGCCCGGTCTGAGCACCGTGGGCTTGCCCGCCACCAGCGAAAGCCTCATCTCGGTGGGGGCGTACCTGTCTCGGACCACGGGCACGGACCTCTACGATGCCGCCCTGACCCGCGACACCATGTTCGCCTTCAGCAGCCGCGGGGGCGAAACCCCCAAGCCCGATGTGGTGGCACCTGGCTCGGCCCTGTCGACGGTGCCCGGCTTCGATGACGGCTCCGGCCGTTACAACGGCACCAGCATGGCCAGCCCGGAAGCTGCCGGGGCGGTGGCGCTGCTCCTTTCAGCCGCCCAGCAGGAAGATCTGGATGTACACTGGGGCATGGTCAAGCGTGCGGTGATTGCCGGCGCCACCCGGGTGCCTGGTCTGGAACTCAATACCCAGGGCGCGGGTCTGGTGAACGTGCCTGCCAGCTGGCCCATCCTGAAGGAACTGGCCGGCAGCGAAACCGCCCGCCAGGTCCTGTGGTATCACGTGGAAACGGCCTGTCCGTTCCAGGACGATGGTCTGTCTTCGGCTGCCTACTGGCGGGTTCCCGGCGGCGTGCCGGTGTCCCCCGAGCGGGTCAACTTCGACGTCAAACCCATCTTTCACCCCGACCTGACGCCCGACCAGAAGGATCGCTTCCTGCGTGCCTTCACCTTCAAGAGCGAGGCCGACTGGCTGAAGCTGGTGACGGGCAAGGATTACGTGCGCGGCAATGGTTCCATGACCGTGGTGGCCGAATACGATGGCCGCAAGCTGCAGGAGCCGGGACACTATGCGGCGCGGATCATCGGCAGCCTGTCCGGGGGCGATCTGGGTGGCCTGGCCGGACGTGAATTCTACCTCTGGAACACCGTGGCGGTGGGTACCCCTTTGACGGTGGAGAACGGGTACTCGGTCAGCTGGATGGGCAAGGATCTGGCGCCCAGCTGGGTGCATCGCTACTACGTGGATGTTCCGGCCGGTGCTTCGGCTCTGCGGGTTCGCCTCGAGGTCAGTGGAGACACCGGAGCGGGCAAGGGCGCCCGGGTGCTCACCGAAGTGTGCGATCCCGAAGGTCGTGTCCGGGGGGGATACACCGGATATGCCACGCGCGAAAACCACCCCGTGGATGACAAGACCGTCATGCCCAGCGAACTTTTCCCGGGCACCTGGGAAATCAACGTGGTGAGCGCCATCACGGCCATGGACGCGGGCAACTACCGGCTGACCGTCAGCTGTGACGGTTACCAGGCCGACCCGGTGGAGATCTCCAGTCTGGAGCGGCCCGACGCCGGGAAGCCGGCCTCCGCCGACCTCACGGTGACCCGGGCTTTCCCCGGCGTGTTCAAGGGCCAGGTTTCCGCTCAGGTGGAAGGCTTCGTCAAGGAATTCGAGGTGGAGCTGGAGGAGACCGACGAGTGGACCCAGAGCTTCACCCTGGACAGTACCACACCGAAGGTGAGCTTCCATCTGATCATGGATGAGGCCGTGGCCAACCTGCACACCGACTGTGCGGTGAACATTTACGACAAGGCGGGGAACCCCGTGCGCCGCGCCGGTTTTGACGGGACCGAGTCCCACATGACCATGAGCCTTCCCGGTAGCACCTCCTCGGCCACCTACAAGCTGCAGGTGGTGGGCGCCTTCGCCCTGGCCGAGGATATGGCCGACTGGGGCTTCACCGTGGAGGAACGTTACCATTTCGCCCGCCCCGTTCAGGGCAAGGTCAGCGGTCAGGGCCGGGGTCCGGTGCGCCTGTACTGCGGTGTGCCGGGAGAACTGGAACTGAGCTTCGATGACGAGTGGCCCGCCGCCCCCGACGGCATGGGCTACTTCGGCCAGGTGCTCTTCAAGGATGAGGCGACCAGCGACCGCCGTCCCGGCGACCAAGGCGGGCGCCTGGTCCTGGATGTGCCCATTTACGTGGAATAGCGGCAAGGAGCCCTGTGTCAGACGCCACGCGTACCTCACCTCTGCTGACCCCCACCTGGGCCAACCTGCAACTGGCCCTGGTGGTGGTCATGCTCATCGCGTCCAATCTGTCCATCGCCGTCAGTCAGCTGGCTCTGGGCCTGGCGCTGGTGGTGCAACTGGTGCGCCGCCTGATGTTGCGCACGCCGCTGGTGCCCACGGGGCTGGGCCGCTGGGTGCTTGCTCTGGCGGCCTGGGCCGCGTTGATGATCCCCTTTTCCTCCGACCCCGGCCAGAGCCTGGTGTTCTACAAGCGGTTCTTCCTGTTTGCGGCCATCTGGGTCACCGCAGGGGTGGCGTTCGACACGCGGCGGCAGATGGTCCTGTTCGGCAGCATCCTGCTGGGGGGGCTGGCCGCCACGATCTGGGGCCAGATTCACTTGCTGATGCGGTATGGATCCCTGTTCGGACAGCGCCTGGGGGAGATGTCCAACCCCATGACCAGCGGTTGCCTGATCATGATGACCCTGCTGCTGGCGGCCGGATTTCTGTTGCGTGGCCGGCTTTCGCGCCGACTCCTGGTGCCGGTGGTCATCGTCACGCTTTTTCTGGCCCTGGCGCTGGTGCAGACCATGACCCGCAGCGCCTGGCTGGGCGTTTTCACGGGACTGGCCGTGATGCTTCTGCTGGCCCGGCCCCGGCTTTTCGGTGTGTTCGCCGTGCTGGTGGCGGCGGTCCTGATCGCGGCCCCCAACCTGCCCGACACCATGACCACCCCCAAGATGAAAAAGCGCCTCGATGTGACCTACCTGCTCCAGGGCAACAGCACCAGCCAGCGGGTTTTCATGTGGAACGAGGGCTGGGCCATGGTGCGTCGCCACCCCGTGACGGGGGTGGGAGACCGGGATCTGCGGGCCATCGGGCCCGATTATTATCAGCATCCGGAAATCAACTACAAGGGGCACCTGCACAGCAATCCGGTCATGCTGGCGGCCATCTGGGGAGTGCCCGGGTTCCTGCTGGGCATGGGCTTCCTGGTGTGGCAGGCGGTGCTGCTGTTCCGGCGCTGGCGCAAGGTTTGCAAGGACGGGCCAACCGTGGCGGCGGCCTGGCAGCTGGCCGCCCTGGGCGTGTGGGCCGGTTTCTTTGTTGCGGGACTGACCGAGTGGTATTTCGGGGATGCCGAAAGCATGCTACTTTATCTCGCCATGACCGGGCTGGCCCTCGGGTTGCCCTTGACCAATCAATCAGCGGAAGCCAGCCATGTCTGAGTCCACTTTTCTTTCTTCACGAGCCAGTGGTGTACTGCTGCATCCCACCAGCTTGCCCGGTCCCGATGGGATTGGTGACCTGGGACCTGGCGCCTACCGCTTCATCGAATGGCTGGAGGAGCACGGCCAGAGCCTGTGGCAGATCCTGCCTCTGGGCCCCACCAGCTTCGGCGATTCGCCCTACCAGACCCTGTCGGCTCTGGCCGGCAACCCCTTGCTGATCAATCTGGAAGAACTGTCGGGCAAGGGGTGGCTGGCGCCGGATTTCAGCGATGATCGGCCCGTGTTCGATGAGGACCGAGTGGATTTCGGCCCGGTTATCCAGTGGAAGAACCGGTGCCTGGACCTGGCCTACGAAGGATTCAAGGCCCGGGGTGCGGCCAAGGATCGCGCCGAATTCACGGCCTGGCGCCGTGACCAGGAAGCCTGGTTGGCCGATTTCGTCATGTTCATGGCCTTGAAGGAAGATCAGGAGGGGCGCCCCTGGTGCGAGTGGCCCGCCGGTTTGCGAGACCGCCGCACCGCCGAATTGCTGGAGGCGGCCGATCGGCTCCAGGACCGCATCACCGCCCACGCCTTCCGGCAATGGGTGTTCTTTTTCCAGTGGTCCCGGCTGCGCGCCTACGCCAAGGCCCGCAGTATTCAGCTGGTGGGCGACCTCCCCATTTTTGTCGCCTACGACAGCAGCGATGTCTGGTCCCGGCCCAAGCTTTTCCAGCTGGACAGCCAGGGCCATCCCCTGTGCGTGGCCGGGGTGCCGCCCGACTACTTCAGCGACACGGGACAGCTCTGGGGCAACCCTCTGTACGACTGGAAAAAGCTGAAGAGCGAAGGGTACAGCTGGTGGATCGAACGGGTGAAGGCCTGCCTGGAAACCGTCGACCTGGTGCGTATCGATCACTTCCGGGGATTTGCCGCCTACTGGGAAGTCCCTGCCGGCGAGAAAACCGCCATGAATGGACGATGGGTGAAGGGGCCGGGCGCGGACTTCTTCACGGCCCTCAAGCAGGCCTTTGGTGAAAGGTTGCCCATCATTGCCGAAGATCTGGGCGTGATCACCCCGGATGTGGAACAGCTGCGCGATGAGTTCAACCTGCCGGGCATGAAGGTTTTGCAGTTCGCCTGGGGTGGACCAGACAATGCCTTCCTTCCCCAGAACCACATTCCCAACTGCGTGGTCTATGCCGGGACTCATGACAACGATCCCACGGTCAGCTGGTGGAACAACCTGCTGGACGATGACACGCGGCAGTTCATCAGCGAGTATCTCGATCGCGAGATCATCGAGCCCCACTGGACGCTGATTCGTCTGGGGATGAATTCCTGCGCCTACACCTTCATCGCCACCATGCAGGACATCCTGGGCCTGGGCCGGGAAGGGCGCATGAACCTGCCGGGGGAGGGGTCCGGCAACTGGAACTGGCGTATGCCCGAAACAGCGTTGACCGATCCCAGCGGTGCCCGTCTGGCCCGCCTGACCTGGCTGGCCAACCGCAAGCCAGGGCAGACCAAACCCACGGGGATCGATCCCGAATACCAGCCGGAGACCCCTGCTTGAGCATCTTGAAAAAATTCACCGGGGATTTCCGCCGGTTACTTCTGGCTACCCTGTTTTTCGGGGCTACCGCCGGGGTCATCTCCTCGACCCTGAACAACTACCTGAACGATGTGCACGGGTTCGGCGCCGGGCAGCGCGGCTGGCTGGAGCTGCCCCGGGAAATGCCGGGGTTCTTCATCATCTTCGTGGTGGGCGCATTGCTGACCTACATGCGGGAAAGCCGCATGGCGGCGGTGGCCATGCTTTTCACCGGAGCCGGGATGCTGGGCCTGGGCTTCCTGACGCCCTCGACGGCCCTGCTGGTCATGTGGGTGGTGATCTGGTCGATGGGCGATCACATCATCTTCGCGGTGGAAGGCCCGCTGGGGCTCAAGCTGGCCAGGAAGGGCGGCGAAGGTCGGCGCCTGGGGCAGCTGGGCGGTGCCCGCAATCTGGGGGTCATCCTGGGTGTGAGCGCGGTGTGGCTGCTGGCCAAGCTGATGGGCGACCGCTACGACCTGTTCTACGTGTTCGGCGGCCTTTGTGCGGCCATCGCGGGGTTCTTTTACTTTCGCCTGCAGCTGGGTCATCAGGATCCGCCGTCTCGCCGTCTGATCTACCGTCGCGAATACCACCTGTTCTATGCCATCAGCGCGCTGTTTGGTATTCGTAAGCAGATCTTCCTGGTCTTCGGCAGCTGGGTCCTGGTGGACCTGCACAATGTCCCGGTGGCCACCATCGCTCTGCTTTACTTCATCGCCTCCTTGCTGGGGGTGGTGTTGCGGCCCCTGCTGGGCGATGTCATCGACTGGCTGGGGGAGCGCAAGGTACTGGTGACCGACGAGGTCATGCTGCTGGTGGTTTGCCTGATCTATGCCTTCGTCGACAACATCATGGTTCTGTACGGTGCTTACATCCTGGATCATATCCTGTTTGCCTTGCGGGTGGCCCGGACCACATATTTGAAGAAGATCGCCGTGGAACAGTCGGACATCACCCCGACCATCAGCCTGGGGATCACAATCGATCACACCGTGGCCATGACCTTGCCCATCCTCTCGGGTTTCCTGTGGGAGAACTACGGCCACCAGTGGGTGTTCATTCTCGCGGGTGCCATTGCCCTGGTGGGCATGGTGGTCTGCATGCAGATCAAGGTGCCGGAGCCGACACCCGAACCCGAAGGCCAAGCGACATGACGATGCTCCAGAGATTCCTGCTCTTTCTTCTGATGGCGGCCACCGCGGGGCTGGTGGGCTGTGGCGGCTCCCAGAAGTCGGTCACTCCCACCCCGGAAAACCCCTACTCCTCCCTGGCGGTGGGCACCGACACGACCCTGGAAATCATGACCTGGAACATCGAGAACTTTGCCAAGGCGGGCAACACCACGGTCGAGCACGTGGGGGAGATCGTCGCGGGGTTGGACGTCGACGTGGTGGCCCTGCAGGAAATCGTGGCCGCCAGTTCGTTCGATCGGCTGGCCGCCAACCTCGAGGGCTGGGACGGTTACCGCGCGGGCGACTCCTCCGGCGGCCAGAATCTGGCCTACCTCTACCGCACCGATGGGCCCCTGGAAGTGACCGGCATCTACGAGATCCTCGGGAGCCAGTCCCGGGCGTTTCCCCGCCGCCCCCTGGTGCTCGAGGGCACTCTGGACGGGGTGGGCTACGTGGTCATCAACAACCACCTGAAGTGCTGTGGCGATGGAGATATTGATCCGCTGGATGAATGGGACGAGGAAACCCGGCGCCGGGATGCTTGCCTGCTGCTCCACCAGTACGTGGCCGACAACTTCGAGGGCAAGCGCGTGATCATCGTGGGGGACTGGAACGACGAGCTGTCCGACCCGGCCCCGGACAACGTGTTTCAGGTGTTCCTGGATGATCCGGACAACTGGCGTTTCGTGGACCTGGGCATTGCCCTGGATCCCGATGTGCTGTGGTCCTACCCCGGCTGGCCCAGCCACCTCGACCACATCCTGATCAACGGGGAGACCTTCGCCGACTACGACGCCCCCGAAGCCGTCGTGCAGGTGGTGCCCGTGCAGAACGTCTTCGAGGGCGGATTCAGTGCCTACGACAGCCAGGTCAGCGACCATTTGCCGGTGGCGGTGCGGCTGTTTCCCTAGCAGTCCCCCCAAAATGTCGGCCCTCAGGCTCCAGAATTGTGGTAATCTTGGGGGGGCGATCTTGATTCTATTTTGGGGGTTGAATTTTGAAATGGGCTTCTATTCTCCTGCTGATTTTACTGACACCTGTTCCTGGGTTTCCTCAGGACTGCCTGGACTATGCCGAAGGCATTTACTGGACGAATGAATGGAGATTGAACGCGCCGGCCTATGACGTCGCGATCTACGGTCATCATGCTTTCTTTGCGGAGGGTTATAATGGACTCTGGTGGGTGGACCTTGACGACCTGGAACGCCGCCATTACGTGGGGCCCCTTCCGGCAGCCTACATAAGCTCTCTAAAGATCGTGGATTCTCATGCTTTTGTGGCCAACAGTGATGGGTTGACGGTCCTTGACATCAGTGATCCTGAAAATGCTTTCACCGTGGGGCACATGTATACTCCTCACGGCAATGGAGACATCTCTATCCAGGGATCTTACGCTTTTTTGAGGGAATATGCACGGATCCGGGCCGTGGATATTTCACAGCCGGAGGACCCGCAAACGGTCGGGTACGGTTACGTGGTCAACAACTATTTGGCCGATCTGGAAATCGACGGAAACTATGCCTTTGTCCTGCAGGAACAGTCAGGTCTCTACATCCTCGACATCCAGGATCCCACGAATATCCATCTGGTGGGACATTTGGATACTCCTGGTTCCGCCTGGAGATTGGCTGTCTCGGGTCATTTCGCCTATGTCGCAGATACGAATGATGGGGTTCAGGTGGTCGATTTTTCAGACCCCACCAATCCGGTGATTGTCAGCAATTTTAATGTTCTGGGTTACACTAAATACATCGCCATCAGCGGCCATTATTGCTATGTGGGACGTTCCGGCCAGTTC
>JAZBOO010000150.1:0-10801 GCA_036351155.1 Candidatus Krumholzibacteriia bacterium
AGCTGCGGCGCCGGCGCCGCAGCGAAGATTTGCCCCAGCCGGTGATCGGCATCTGCGGCTGCATGGCCGAGCGGATGGGCGGCGATCTGCGCAAGGGGAACAACCCTCTGGATCTGGTCGTGGGGGTGGACAACTACGACCAGCTGCCGGAAATGCTGAGCAGCTTGATGGAGGGCAAGACCCGGGTCCATCGCATCGCCACCGGACACCGGAGCGACGCCCACTACGTGGCCCCGCCGGAACTTTACCCCACCAACAACAGCCATCTGGTCACCATCCACAAGGGCTGTGACTACAAGTGCACCTATTGCATCGTGCCCTACACCCGGGGGCCCCAGAGCGAGAAGGATCCCGAGTCCATCCTGGCCGAGATCACAAGGATCGTGGACGCCGGCGGCCGGGAAGTCACCCTGCTGGGCCAGAACGTGACGGCGTATGACTGGCAAAAGAACCTTGATTTTGCCGCCCTGCTGGAACTGGTGGCCCAGATCGACGGGCTGGAGCGGATCCGCTTCTTGACCGGGCATCCGCGTGATATGCACCGGCACACCATGGAAACCATTGGGCGGCTGGACAAGGTCTGTCCCTGGTTGCACATTCCCATGCAGAGTGGCAGCGATCGGGTCCTGCGCCGCATGAAACGCCTGTATACCAGTGGCGAATACTACGAGATGGTGGACTACGCCCGGCAGGTCATTCCCGATGCCACCTTCAGTTCCGACTTCATCGTCGGGTTTCCCGGAGAAACTGACGAGGATTTTCAGGCTACCCTTGAGGCCGTGCGCCGGGTAAAGTACGATCAGATCTTCTCGTTCAAGTATTCCGAACGTCCGGGCGTGCCCGCAGCCAAGCTGGCCGACGACGTGGGGACCGATGAGAAGAAGGAGCGTCTGGCGCGACTGATCGCTCTCCAGGAGGAAATCTGGAACGCCGAGGCCGCCGGACAGGTAGGACAGGTGTGGACCGGGACCGTGGAATCCGCCGCGCGCCGGCCGGCCGGTGCCTGGCAGATGCGCACGCCCAACAACCGCAAGGTCGTGATCGAAGGGGGCGAGGACCGCATCGGTCAACAGGTCACCGCCCGGATCACCGGGTTCAAGAACACGACCTACCTGGGAAGCGAAGAACTGTAACTTTCACACCGATCCGGAACACCGGAAGAACGGGGTATTGCCGTGTGGGTAGTCCGTGGCATCATTTTTCTCGTGCTGCTCTTCACCTTGGTCTACTTCTTCGTGACCAACAGCGAACAGTCGGTGGACATCAACTTCTTCGGCCGGTCGTTCCTGGGCATTTCCATCTACTGGGTGGTGGTGGTCAGTTTCGGGCTGGGATTCGCCACCAGCTTCATCCTGGCCGCTTTCCGCGAGTTCCGTTTCCACCGGGAAATCGGCAAGCTGAAGCGGGCCGTGGCCACCAAGGATCGTGAAATCGGCGATCTGCGCACTTTGCCCCTCCGGGAAACCAAACCCGTGGTCAAGGAAACTCCTGCCGTGAAGGAAGAAGCCGGTGAGTGAATATCTACCCTGGCTGGTGGGACTGATCGCCGTCGCCGTCGCCGCCGGTACGGTCTGGTACCTCTTTCGCCGACCGGGTGACACCTCCCAGCAGGAAGAGCTTTACCAGCGCGCTCTTGAAAGCTGGGTCGAAGGGGAACTGGAGGAGGCCACCGCCTTGCTCAAGCAGGTGGTCCAGAGCAACCCCAACAGTCTTGAACCCTTCCTCCAGCTGGGCAACCTCCTGCGCATCCAGGGTGATCCGGCTCGTGCCGCGGTTCTGCATCGCGGGCTGACCGTTCGTCCCGGTCTGTCCAGCCCCCTGAAGGTCAGCATTGGCCTGGCCCTGGCCGAGGACCTCCTGGCCCTGAAGGAATGGGAGGATGCCCGTGCCGTCCTCGACAGCCTGGCCCGTCATGCCCATCGCCGCCCTCGGTACTGGCGCGCGCGCTTCCGCCAGTTCCACGGGCAGGACAATCGACCCGAAGCGGCCCGCTCCCTGAAGGCGGCCCGCAAGCAGGTCCAGGAAAAGGACCGGCCCTGGTTCGATGAGGCCTATGCCAGCTACCAGCTGGACCGGGCCCTGGAGCACGTGCGCCTGGGTGAACTGGCCGAGGCCCGTCCCCGGTTGCGCGATGTCGAGAAAATGGACCTGGCACGGGTCAGACTGTCGCTGGTCAAGGCCATGCTGGCGGCTGCGGACCAGGACCCTGCTGCGGCTTTGACCCTGACCGCCGATGACCTCCTTGATTCCCCCGAAGAGCTGGCGGTCTTGCTGCCCGTTCTGCAGGATGTCCTGCTGCGCTCCGGGCAGTACGCGCGCACCATCCCGATTCTGGAACGTGCCTGCCAGTCCGAGAACGCTCCGCCCAGCTTGTGGATCCAGCTGGCCCTGCTGTACGAGAAGCTGGGGCAAAGAGAAAAGGCCCTGCGCTTCCTGGAGTCGAAATCCGGCCGTGGGAACTTCACTCCCAATGCTGCCGCTCCGTTGCTGCGCCTTCTGGTGGCCGATGCCCCGCCTTCCGATTTGACCGATGTTTGGCACATGCTCAACATGCCCGCACCTGCAAGAGGATGGGCCTGCAGCAGCTGCGGCCGCCTGGAAAACGGGATCCGCTGGTTCTGTCCGGGGTGCTGGAATTTCAACACGTTCCACCCCAGTCAATCGGTGCCCGAGGTGGGAGCATGACCCGAATTCCCGGCACACGCCTTACCGTTTCTGTTCTGACCGTACTGTTCACGGTGGTGGTCTTGCCTTCGCTGGCCAGTCTGGGCACCGTCAGCGACCTGTTCCTTTCCGGACGCTATGAGGAGGCCCGCCAGGAGTTGAGTCAAGGCGGGGAGGGTGCCCGTATCGGCGAAGAAGTTCTGTGGCGCGCCCAGCTGGCCATGACCCCTGACGAGGCCCTGGCCTTGCTCGAAGCCAGTCGGCAGGATGACCGGTTGCCGGCCTTTGTCCGTCAGCGCCTTCACCTTGAAATGGGTCGGATTCAATTCGCCCGGGGGGAATACCGCACCTGCTTGACCTTGCTGGGCCCTCTCCTGGATGGCGAAAGCACCTCCCTGCCAGGGGAACTCTTTCTCCTGACCGGTCTCAGTTACCGGATGCTGGGGGATCTTCAATCAGCCCGTGAAATGCTCGCCTCGGTGCGACCCGGTGACCCCGGTTTTCTCGCGGCCCGCTTTCACCTGGGCAACATCAGCCTGCAGATGAACGACCCGGTCCTGGCCCGCCGCTATTTTGCCTCGGGGGACCCCCTGGGTGAGGCAACACCCCAGCCGGCCCTTTTGGCGGGAATGTACCTCAGCCATCGCGCTGCCGAGGAAGAGGACCAGGCCGCCGCCGCTTTTTCGCGCCTGCAAGCCGGACACCCCAGCAGCCTCCCTCTGCTGGAGCTGAACCGCATTCTGCGTGAGGCCGATGAAGAACTCCTGTCGCACGCGGAAAGCGGCCCCGAACCTGAGGTTATCGTGACCACACCGGAAGATTATTCCGGGCGCTTTTCCCTGCAGTTGGGCTCCTTCAACGACCGTTCCCTGGCTCTCCGTTTCGTGAAGCGTTTCCAGAGTCAGTTGCCCGACCTCCGCATCGATCAGACCCTGGATGAGCACGGCCAGTTTCTCTACAATATCCGCACCGGGTCCTTTGTGAACCCTGCTCTGGCCCGCACCGAGGCCGCCCGGCTGCGTCGTGACCTCAGTATCGATGTTCAGGTGACCGACCTCAGCGATGGCGCACCCCTTTCGGAATGATCTGCTCATGACCCCAGCCTCCACATCAGGAAAAGGTAGCCAGCCTGGAGGGCCCAAGGTCACACCCATGCTGGCGCAGTACCTTGACATCAAGGCGCAGCATGCTGATGCCCTGTTGCTATTCCGGATGGGCGATTTCTACGAAACCTTCTTCGAGGATGCTCAGACCCTGGCCTCGGTGGCCGGGGTCACCCTGACCAGTCGGGATGCCAAGAGTGATCACCCGGTGCCTCTGGCCGGCGTTCCCTACCATGCCCTGGACACCTATCTCACTCGCTGCCTGGAAGCCGGCCTCACCGTGGCCATCTGCGAGCAGGTGGAAGATCCGGCTCTGGCCAAGGGGCTGGTGAAACGGGAAGTGGTGGAGATCATCAGTCCCGGCACCGCCACCTCCGAAGAACTGGTCAACACCAAGGCGGGACATTTCTGTCTGGCCTGGGTGCCTTCGGACAGGGGGGAGCAGGGCTGGGCCCTGCTCGACGCCAGCACCGGCGAGTTTCGCTGTGGCCAGGAGACGGCCAGTCTGGCCAGCCTGTGTCAGCGGCACCCTGTGCGGGAAGTGGTCGTCCGTGAAAGCACCGAAGCCGCCACCCTCCAGGCCTGGCGCAGTGCCCTGCCCGAGGTGGTCATCAACACGGCCAATGACGCCTGGTTTCATCCCTCCTTCGCGCGGCGCACGCTGCTGGATCATTTCGAGGTGGCCAACCTGACCGCCTTCGGGCTTGAGGATACCGACCGTGGGCCGGCCACCACGGCCGCCGGCAGCGTCCTGCGTTACCTCCAGTCCATGACCCTGAAGCGGCCGGCCCAGGTGACCACCCTGCGCTTCCTGGCGCGGGGCGACCGCCTGGTGCTGGACGAGGAAACTCTGCGCAACCTGGAAGTCTTCCGCACCTTCCGGGGCGAGAAAGGCCAGGGCACTCTGGTCCACCACGTGGACCGGACCCTGACAGCCATGGGGCGGCGCGCTCTGGAGAATCGTCTGGCCGAGGCCCTGACCGACCAGGATGAGCTCCGGGGATGGCATCGAGGTGTGGGCTCGGCGGTGGATGACCTGACTTGGCGGCGTGATGTGCGCGACATCCTGGCCGGCATCGGCGATCTGGAGAGATGGGCGGCGCGCGCCGCCACCGGACGCATCGGCCCGGCGGCACTGCGCCAGCTGGGACAGTCCCTGGCAGCCCTGGAGCAGCTGCGGCAGACCGTTCAGGGCGCGGAGCACGGACAACATCCGGCGGCTGTCTGGGCCGGGTCCATGGCCCACCTGGATGATCTGGCCCAGATCCTTCTGACCACCCTGGCCGAGGATGCCCCGGCCCAGATTCGCAAGCCCGGCTACATCGCCACCGGACATCACGCCGAGCTGGACGCCTGCCGGACCATCGCCGCCGACAGCAAGGGTTTCCTGGCGGGTTTGCAGAACCAGGAAAGGCAAAAAACCGGCATTTCCACCCTGAAAGTTGGATTCAACCGGGTTTTCGGCTACTACTTCGACGTGACCAAGAAGCACCTGGACAAGGTGCCCGACTATTTCGAGCAGAAGCAGACCCTGGTCAACAGCTGCCGGTTTCACACGCCGGAACTGAAGGAAGCCGAAACCACCATCCTGGAAGCCGAGGAAAAAGCCGAGACCCTGGAAAGTGCCATCTTCCAGGGCCTGCTGGATCAGGTTGGGGCGCGGTTGCGCGACATTCACACGGCTGCGCAGCTGACGGCACAGATCGATCTCATGTTCGGGTTTGCCGAGCTTGCCGCCCAGCAGGGCTATTGCTGTCCTCAGTGTGACGACAGCCTCGAGATGTCCATCGTGGCGGGACGACACCCTGTGGTGGAACAGCTTCTGGACCACAACTTCATTCCCAACGACACCACCCTGGACGGCGACCGGAACCAGGTTCTGCTGTTGACCGGCCCCAACATGGGCGGCAAGAGCACCTATCTTCGCCAGGTGGCGTTGATCACCCTGCTGGCCCAGGCCGGGAGCTTTGTCCCCGCCGACAGCGCGCGGATCGGTCTGACCGACCGGATCTTCACCCGGGTGGGCGCCAGTGACAACCTGGCCCGGGGTGAGTCCACGTTCTACATGGAGATGAGCGAAACCGCCCATATTCTGCATCAGATGAGTGGGCGCAGCCTGGTGATCCTGGATGAGATCGGCCGCGGCACCAGCACCTACGATGGGCTCAGCCTGGCCTGGGCCATCACCGAGTTTCTCTGTGCCGGGGATGGACCTCGTCCGCGCAGCATCTTCGCCACTCACTACCACGAGCTGACCGAGCTGGAGGCCGATCTGCCCGGCCTGGTGAACCTGCGCCTGGAAGTCAAGGAGTGGGAGGGCAAGATCATTTTCCTGCACACCGTGGGACCGGGGCGGAGCGACAAGAGTTATGGTATCCATGTGGCAGAGCTGGCAGGCTTGCCGTCACCCGTCCTGCACCGGGCCCAGGATATCCTGGCCAGCTTGAGCGACGCTGATCGCCGTGACCTGCCGGCCCGACGTCCCGGAGGCGCCTCGCTGGCAGCCGACGGTCCGGGAGGCAATGCGGCCCAGCTGAGCCTGTTCCGGGAATCGGAACGTGACACCCTGGAAGCTCTACGGAACCTGGATCTCGACAACATCAGCCCCATGGATGCCTTCATGTGGCTGGCCAAGATCAAGCGGGACCTGTCAGACTGATTCCCCTCAAGCCTCCCCCAGATGGGCCGAAAAACCGGACATGGGTGAATTTTGTCGTTTATCGGGGTCAGGGAGAGACATGACCGACAAGAAAAAATGGTCCGTGGTGATGGTTTGTCCGGGCGAGGAAGAACTCGCTCTGCTGGCCGAGCTTTCTGCACGGCCCGACACCTGCGTGGTCGGTCTGGTGGATCCCGAGGGGTTCAGCCTGGGGGCCGGTCTGGCCGAAATTCTGGGCCTCAAGGTTTACCGTGACCTGGCCAGCTTGCCTGCCGGGCAGGCGCGTCATCTCATCCATCCCCGCGTGAATGAGCAGATCGCCCCCATCGTGGACGCCGCGCCCGAGCACGGGCTGGAGGCCATGACCGCGAAACGTTTCTCCGGCCTCATGTTGCAGGAAGTGCTGGCCCGCCCCGCCGGTCCCCGTGTGGAACGACCGAAGGTCAATCAGGATTTCCTGGAAATGGAAACCTCGGCCATCCACCGCACCTTGAGCCGCCTGGAAGAGGCCCTGGATCGAGAATCTCTGCTGCGCTGGCTGCTGGGACTGGCCACCCGCGCCACGCGAGCGGGCAGCGGTTCGATCATGCTGTACGATGAGCCCGCCGGAGAACTCTACCTGGCCTTCGCCTATGGCCTGAGCGAAACCACCATGCACCGCACGCGCGTGCGCCTGGGTGAGGGGATTGCCGGCGAGGTGGCGGCCACCGGCAAAACCCGGCAAATCAACCAGAATCCCAATACGGCCCGCCGCCGGGACCGAAGCCAGATCAAGTCGGCCATCAGCGCACCCATCCACTGGGACAGCAAGCTGATCGGGGTGTTGAACATTTCCAGCACCGAGGGTGAAGATGACCTGGTGCCCAATGCCCTGGATATCATCGAAAGCCTGACTCACCGCTTCGGCATGATCCTGGACCGCTTTCTGCGCATGCAGACGGTGCGAGACGGCGAACAGTTCCGCAAGATGGAAGAGGAATTCACGCGGGACACGGGGCAGCCCGAGCTGATGGCCTCGACCCTGGTCTACTGGGCCGAGGATCTGGCCAGCCTGGCCCAGGCCGATGAAGCCATTCTGGGGCTGGTGACGGCCGATGGTGACCTGCTGCTCGCCGATTCCGAGGAAATCTGGTACGAATCACCCGCCGATCCAGTGCGCAACGAGGTGCTGACCACCGGGGACCCGGTGGTTCTGCGATCCGATCCTGAACTGGCGACCACTCCGGAAAAAGACCGGACCACCTTCATCTTGCCGGTGGGCAAACCGCCCTGCCGTTCCCTGATCAGCCTGACCTTCTACTCGGCCGCCCGGGCTCATCATTTCCACAGCCTCAGCAACGAGGTGCTGTACCTGGTGAACCGCCACCTGGCCAACTTCCTGGAGAAGGCCGCCGCGGCCGACCAGATGGACCGTCTCACCTCCCTGGCCGCCACGCTGTCCGATCTGGCCCTGGGCGGATCGGGCGATCTGCGGGCCGACCGTGAGCGTCTCCTGGCCTCGGCCTGCAGCTTGACCGGTGGGCGCAAGGCGGGCTACATGACCGATGAGAACAACCTGGAGGGGTGTCACCTTGGCACCGCCGGGCCGGTCATCCGTTCCGAGGCTCATCGCTTGCTGGAGCAGGCCCGGGATCGCGGCTGGTCGGCGAGTATTCTGAACATCGAGGAAAGTCTGGACGGTCCCGGTCCCCGAAGGAGCATGCTCGTGGTTCCTCTGGTGGCGGGCGAGCCCTTCCCTGGACTTGTGATCCTGGACAAGAAGCGGTTGCACCCCATCGACGGGGAATCGTTCACCGAGTTCGACGCCCTGTTCGCCAGGCGGCTGGCTCCCTTGCTGGGGAGACAGGTGGAGACCAGGGAGCCGGAGCCCCAGCCCGTGGACGAGCCGCGAGGGATGCAGGCCCTGGAGCCGGGGCATCCTGCGCCGGCTCAACCCGAAATCCCACCGCTGGCCTCCCGGGAATTGGATGCCTTCATTCGCAGTGAAATGGACCGCTGCGACCGCTACCACACCCGCATGGGACTGGTGGGCTTCCGCTTGACTCCTCCGACCGGTCCTCTGCCCGAGATGGACAAGGTGACCCATAACCTGGCTCAGAAGCTGCGGACCTCCGACCGGGCCGGGCTGATGGAGGATGGGACCATTCTGGTTGTGGTGCCCGAGGACATTCAATCGCTACCACGCCTGCAGAAACGAGTGACCACCCTGTTGCAGGATATCACCGGACAAGCGGATCTCCTGGTCACCACCGCCGCCCGGGTCTACCCCGGGGGGGCGGGCACGGCGGCCGAACTGATCCAGTCGGTGATCAAGGGAATGAGCTGACCTCGGGGTTTATCCCCACTTTTTTTCCCGCCCTGGTCACTTCCCGGTGACCCGTTGTTGACGCCCTCCACCCCGCTGATTACCCTGACCGATACCTTATTCTCGCCAACTCGGCATCACCCCTCGGGGACGGACCCCGCGCATCGGCAAGGAAGACCGTGACATGAAGGGCAGCATGGCGCACAAGATTCGAGTTCTGGACAACGCCACCATCGATCGCATCGCCGCCGGTGAAGTGATCGAACGGCCGGCCTCGATCATCAAGGAACTGGTGGAAAACGCTCTGGACGCCGGGGCCAACAAGATTGCCATCAACCTGGAAGAGGGGGGGTTGACCTCGCTTTCGGTCGAGGACGATGGCTCGGGTATTCCCTTCGACCAGTTGCCCCTGGCCTTCGAGCGGCATGCCACCAGCAAGATCGCCACGGCGGCCGACATCATGCAGGTGGGCAGCTTTGGCTTCCGGGGTGAGGCGCTGGCCAGTATTGCCTCGGTCAGCCGGGTGAAGTGCGTGAGCCGCACGGCCGAAGAATCCACCGGTGGCCTGATCGCCATCGAAGGCAGCGAGATGGTGCGCCGTGAGCCTGCTCCGCGCAATCAGGGCACCACCATCACCGTCAGCGACCTGTTCTACAACACGCCGGCCCGGCGCAAGTTCATGAAGACCGCCCAGGCGGAAAAGCGGGCCATCATGAAGCTGATGACCCAGCTGGCCCTGGCCCACCGGGAAATTCGCTGGCTGGTCAAGTCGGACGGCGATGTGTCCATGGATCTGCAACCCGCCGCCTCGCTGACCGACCGCGCCCGTGACCTTCTGGGATCCTCGGTCATGGAACACCTGGCCCGCTTTTCCACCGAAAAGGGCGGCTTCAGCATCGGCGGTCTGGCGTCACGGCCCACCTGGACCCGGGGCAACCGGGAGCAGCAGTTCATCTTCATCAATCGGCGGCCGGTGGAGAACCGGGCCCTCAGCCAGGCCATCGTGCAGGCCTACCGCGAAGTGGTGCCCGCCGGCAAGTTTCCCGTGGTGATCGCTTTCCTGCAGGTGCCCGGGGGAGAGGTCGATGTCAACGTGCATCCGGCCAAGACCGAGGTGCGCCTGCTCCTGGAGCGGGAGATTTTCGGTATGCTCAAGAATGCCCTGCAGGAGGGGTTGAGCCTCAAGAGCTCGGGGGAAATGCGCCCCTGGGCCGGTTCGGGATCCGACGAGATCGGCACCGCCGCGGGCACCTCGGCCAACCTGGCTCAGGCCCAGGATGATTTTCTGCGCAGCCATTTCCAGCGGGGAGCATCGGCCGGCTACGAGTACAAGGGGGTTCCCGAGGGCCAGGGTGAGCTGTTTGGCGCCAGCGCCATGCGCGGCCCGGCGGTTGGCGAAGACACGGGACCTCTGGACGATAATCTGAACCATGGGTCCGGAGGCGGGGTCCCCCTGCATTCCGCCCCTTTCTGGCAGCTGCACCGGACCTATATCGTGACCCAGATTCGTGGGGGACTGGTGCTGATCGATCAGCACAACAGCCACGAGCGCATTCTCTACAACGAGGCCAAGAAGGCCCTGGCCGATGGCGGCCATGTGGGATCCGTCCCCACGCAGCAGCTGTTGTTTCCGGCTCACCTGGAACTCTCGCCGGGCCAGATTCAGGCCTGGCAAACTCATTCCGGGCAGCTGGATGCCATGGGCTTCACCATTGAGCCGTTCGGGGGCCAGAGCATTCTGGTGCAGGGGATTCCCGCCAGCTTGAAGAACTGGAACGAGGGTCGGTTGTTGCTCGACATCCTGGACGATCTGGCCTGGGACGACAAACCCAGCCAGGAAAACCAGGTGGACCTGCTGGCCAGTTACGCCTGCCATGCGGCCGTGCGGGCCGGAGAGCCCCTGACCGTACCGGAGATGCAAAACCTGGTGGACCAGCTGTTCGCCACCGACACGCCCCTGAGTTGCCCTCACGGACGGCCCACCCTCATCCAGTTCAGTCTGGGTGAGCTGGAAAAGCGTTTTGGGCGGAGTTGAGGGGATCCCCGGTGGGGGTTCTTGCCCCGTGCTCG
>JAZBOO010000151.1:0-9347 GCA_036351155.1 Candidatus Krumholzibacteriia bacterium
TGTAACCGTATTTCAGGCCGGCGAAGTTGCTCACGAAGTTGAAGGTCCACCAGGCGGAGTCCCAGCTGAACTGACCCATGCTGCCGGTGGCAAAGCTTTCCGGCACCATCTCGATGCCGCAGTACAGGGGCACGTAGCAGGTGTACCAGGTGTCGTCCACGCCGTACCAGGTCAGGCCGCCCACGGGGTCGGGCAGCCAGGATCGTGACTGGGTGACCATGCTGAAACCCGTTTGCTGGGTGGAGATGGGCCGTTCCCAGGTGTAGTTTTGCCCGTCAATTTCCCAGGCCATGGGGCGCCAGCGGTAGGGGTTGCCATAGGGGCCGGCATCCACGCCCTGGGTCATATCGTACTCCGTGCCTTCGTAGTGATCCCTCATCAGATGGAACACGTCGGCCACCTCGAGCTTGGCCTCGGGCTTGATCCACAGGGGGTAGGGTTCGGCGCCCGGTTCACCCCGGTGGTAATCGCTGGGCAGTTCCAGGCCCGGGGCGCACCGACGAAAAAGGCTCCACACGCGGGTGGCGGTGTAGCGCAGTTTCTGGGCGTCCGCCGGATGGAAGGCCTCACGCCAGTTGAAGGGGCCCGCATCGGGATCGTACCAGCCCTGGCTGGCGGCGTACTCGGCCATGCCCGGTGAGTAGAGGCAGTTCTCAGGGTCATCGGTGGGGAAGGTGCCCATACGTCCCATGTTGGCGTAGGCGCTCACGCTGTCGTCGGGCACGCGCATGGCCACCCAGTAGGCGCCCGCATTGCCCGGGCCGGGTCCCACGATTTCCATGATCCAGGCCTCTTCGGGATCGCCGATGGCAAAGGATTCGCCGCTGCTGCGATAGCCGTGCTCGGCCACCAGCTGACCGATGACCTCGACCGCCTCACGCGCGGTGGCGGCACGCTGCAGGGTCAGCTTCATGAGGTGCCAGTAGTGGAACATGCCCTCGGGGTTGATCAGCTCGTCCCGCCCCCCGGTGGTGGTCTCGCCAATGGTCACCTGGCGGTCGTTCATCAGGTTGACCACCTGGTAGGTGTGCGCGGGATAGGGTATCTCACCCAGCACTTCGCCATTCCAGTGGGTCAAGGTCTGCATGGCGCCGGGTTCGTGGTCCTCGGCGGGAATCAACTGCAAGATGGGATGGAATTCCCCGTCGCAGGTGTAGGTGACGATCACCGAGCCGTCCACCGTGGCATCCTTGCCGGCGATGAAGTTGGTGCATCCCAGCGCCGGGCCGCCCATCAGGACGCCCACGGCCAGCCAGGTCAGAGACAAAAAATTTTGGGAACGCATGGGACACCTTTCTGGGCATCTGTTATTGTCGCCGGGACAATGATAACGCCCGATCGCCCCAAGTCCCAGGATTTCGCCCCCACATGACACCTGGTCGTTGGCCGTTCCCCGGTATACACCGCCTTCTTGTTCTGGCGGTGGCCCTGGCTTTTTTGCCGACCATCCCGGCGCACGCCTTTGTTTACCTGTACCAGCACTACTCTGAAAGCGATGGCCTGCCCAACAACCAGGTCAACGATGTGGCCCAGGACTCCGAGGGCTACATCTGGTTCACCACCCGGGGTGGCATTGTTCGGTACGACGGTCTGGAATGGTGGCGTCAGGGCCGAGACGATGGCCTGACCGCGGAGGAATACAGCCATCTGGTTCAGGGGCCCCGGGGACGACTGTGGACGGTGTCGACCCGTGCTCCGTTCTGTGTGCAGTATCGCCAGGATGGCCCCTGGGAAGCCCTGGAGTTGCCGCCAATCCCGCACATCAGCGGCCTGACCTACCTGTTCGAGGTGGGGTTGAGTGCCGAGGGTGAGCTGATGATTTGCCTGGCGGCCCATGGCGGGCCGCTCTGCTTCTACACCCGGGGGGAATGGCAGTTCATCGTCGATGATCGCCTGGAGTTGCCCGCCTATGCACACACGCTGATGGACGGCCAGCTTTACGTTGCCAACCCTGCAGGCCTTTTCCGGATTGACCCCCTGTTGTTGACCGTCCATCCGCGCCCCTTTCCGGAAATTCCGCCAGGTCCTCTCTTCGTGCTAGAGCCGGACCCGGTGCAGGATCGGGTCTGGATTGTGGGAGATGGCTGGGTGGGACGGCGGTCAGCCGAGGGATTTGAATTCCTGGGCACAAACCTGGAGGTGACACCCACTCAACCCTGGGAGTACACCGGAGCGCTGGTCGACCGGGAAGGGGGCCTTTACTTCGGAGGGCTCAACCGCGCCTTTCGTTTTGACCCGGACCTGGGGCTGGAAGAGCTGGGACAACAGACTGGTCGCGAAGGGGCCGGCGCCACCAGCTTTTTCCAGGACCGGGAGGGCAATCTGTGGATCTCCAGCTTGCGGGGGGCAGACCGCCTGGTCAGTCGACGGTTTGCCGGCTTGAACCGGAGCCAGGGACTGTTGAGCGACGAGGTGACGGCTGTTCTGGAGGACCACCTGGGACGAATGGTCTTCGGTCACGAACGGGGCCTGACCTGGTGGGGCGAGACGGTGGATGCTCTGGAATTCGACCTTCCCGATGACCAGCTCACCAGGGTGATGGGTCTGGCGAAAGATTCCCACCACAACCTGTGGGTGGTCACCGATGGCAGTGGGCTGCGTCGCTTCGACCCCGAGGGCCGGATGCGCAGGTATGGCCCCGCTGAAGGCGTGAACACCGACCGGTTGTTTTCCATCCATGTGGACGAGGAGGATCGGGTCTGGGTGGGAACATATCAAGGCTTGCTGGTCGGTGAGGACGGCGTGTTCCGGGTCGTGACGCTCCCCGGCCAGGAGCGGCCGGCCCCGCCGTTCATCCGTCGCATCCAGGCCGGATCCAACGGTGCCCTCTATCTGGCCACCGGGCAGGATGGGATCATTCGCTACCACGAGGGTCGATTCAAAATATTCAAGGGACAAAGTCGACACCAGGGGAACAGCACCTTTGGCATGTGCGAAACGGCCGATGGCCGGATCTGGGTGGGGAGCATCGGAGGCCTCTATATCGTGGAGGGCGATTCCCTGGTGGCCACCCGGGCGCCCGACCCGGTTCTGGAGCGACCAATCTACGCCATCGAAGAAGACCAGCAGGGAAGGGTCTGGTTTGGCACGGATATGGGGGTTTTTATCTGGGATGGGACCCGGACCATTCATTATGCCGTGGACCAGGGTTTGCTGGGCAGCGAGATCAATCGTGCCGCATTGTATCCTGATTCCCAGGGCCAGTTCTGGGTGGGCACCGATCGCGGAGTTTCGGCCTACCGGGCCTGGCAGGATCTGCCTCGCAGTGCTCCGCCCCTCCTGAAGATCCAGAGTTTCGAGGTGGATGGGCGACTCTTCCCTCCGGACGAGGCCCTGCAACTGGGACGTCCTCCCCACAGCTTGATTGTGCACTTCCGTGGGCTGTCCTATTCCGATGAAAAACATACCCGCTTCCGCACCCGGCTATCGCCCTTCGAAGACGACTGGAGCCCCCTGTCTCATTCCTGGATCAATCAGGTGCGCTACACGAACTTGCCGGCGGGTGAGTACGATTTCAAGGTGCAGATGATCAATTCGGATGGGACCAGCAGCACGGTGGTCAGCTCGCCGTCCATCCTGATTCAGCCGCCATTGGCGCGTCGCTGGTGGGTTTTGCTCGGGCTGGTTTTGCTGGTGGGGGGTAGTGGCTATCTCGCCATTGCCAGCTGGGAAGGGCGCCGATACCGCCATCGCCTGGAAGAGGAAGTTCTGGCCCGGACCATCGAGCTGGCTGAGTCCGAACGGACGCTGCGCCGTGAATCGCAACGGCTTTCAATCGCCCTGGGCAGCATCCTGGATGGGGTGCTGGCCCTGGATGAGGACAACCAGGTGGTTCTGTGCAATCCCGCAGCCGAGCGCATCCTGAATTGCTCGGAAGAGGCCATGGTGGGCCGCTCCTTGGCCGAGGTTATGCCCTTGAATCAGGGCCAGGTTTTGCCCACCGATACTGGGGTCAGCCAGCTGAGCGTCCAGGACCGACTGGACTGTCCGCGGCGTGGAACCATCTTCCTGGAAATCTCGTCGGCTACCATCACGGACCGAGATGGGCGGCGGACGGGCAGCGTGGTGGCTTTTCGCGATATCACCGACCGGCTGCGCATGGAACGAGAGCTCATCCACTCGCAGAAGCTCGAGTCCCTGGGGTTGCTGGCCGGGGGAATTGCGCATGATTTCAATAACCTGCTGACCATCATGATGGGCAATCTGGACCTGCTGGCCTATGCCCCTCACCTGAATCCCGATGACCAGGAAAGTGTGCAGCTGGCCAAGCAGGCCAGCAAGCGCGCCCGCAGTCTGACGGAGCAATTACTGACCTTTGCCCGAGGTGGGGCGCCGTTGCGTCAGCTTCAGCCGCTCGGGCCGGTGATTGAACAGTCCGTGGCTCTGAGTTTCAGCGGCACCGGCACCAGGTGCGAGGTTGATCTGCCCCGCGACCTGTGGCCGGTGGATGTGGATGCGGGTCAGATGAGCCAGGTGTTCAATAACCTGTTCATCAACGCGGCCCAGGCGATGACCGAAGGTGGGGTGGCCAGGGTGACCGGCACCAACCTGCCCGAAGCCCCGGAGGGGTTGTCCCCGGGATCCTGGATCCGGATCGATATCCGCGATGAAGGCCCCGGTATTTCCGAGGAGGACCTGATCCGCATTTTCGACCCATATTTCACGACCAAGACCAAGGGGACCGGTCTGGGCCTGGCCACGGCCTTTTCCATCGTGTCCCGACATGGGGGACACCTGTCGGTGGAGTCGGTGCCGGAAGAAGGGGCCCTTTTCCGGGTGTTCTTGCCGAAGGGCCTGGGGGAGAGTGGAACCATGCCCTTGCCCGATGCCCAGGTGGCCGTTCCGCAGTCCCGAGTGCTGGTGCTGGAAGATGAGGTGGGGATTCAGGCCTTGCTGCGGCGGCAACTCGAGCGCCTGGGTCTCCAGGCCGTCATCACCGACGATGGAGTGGAAACAGTGACACAGTATGCCCGGGCCATGGAGGCAGGTCAGCCCTTCGATGTGGTGCTGACCGACCTGACCATCCCCGGCGGGCAGGGTGGGCGCCGGACTCTGGAACAGCTCAAGTCCATGGACCCCGGTGTCAAGGCCGTGGTGATCAGCGGGTATTCCCATGAAGATGTCCTGGCCAATTTCGAATATCACGGCTTCCAAGGTGCGCTGGCCAAGCCCTTCGGCATTGATCAGCTGCGGGCCGTTCTGGCCCGGGTGCTGGGCTAGCGGCAAATTTTTTCCTATTATTGGGCCATCGCAGTTGAACCTCTGACCCGGCAGGAATCATGACTCAACCCGAACCTCCGTACGTCCCGACCCGCAAGGAGCGCGAGTACGCCCGCCACCATGAAGATATCCTGACGGCGGCGGAAACCCTGTTCGCCGAGAAGGGGTACCACGCCACCACCATGCAGATGATCGCCGAGGCCGCCGAGTTCTCCGTGGGGTACCTGTACAAGCACTTTCCGGGCAAGGAAGACATGTACCGGGAGCTGGTGAGCTACCACCTCGGGCGCATGAACCAGATGATGGCTGAAGTGGAAGAGCTGACCCTGCCTCCACTCGAGGAGCTGTACCGCACCCTGGAGGCCATTTGCGCCCACTTCAATCACCACCGGAACTTCATGCGGATTTTTCACGAAGGGGTGGTTGGTGATTTCTGCGAGCTGGCCGAGAGCAAAGAGCGGCACCGGGAAGATATGGTCAAGCTGCTGGGGGATGCGCTGGCAGCGGGTCAGCTGAAGCCCTGCGATCCCGCCCTGGTGGCCGCCGCCTTGCAGGGGGCCATCAAGGAACTGTTTCACGAGCTGGCCATGAGTGACCAAGAGCGTCCTTTCGATGAAATGCCAGATCTGGTGTTTTCTCTTCTGGTGGATCCCCTTCGCAAGTAACTAAAAAACAATAAGTTATCATTTTTTTCGGCCTTGTTCAGAAAATGAACTTGCGCTTTGGTCTGTGAATTGTTATTCATGAATAATGATTCACACATAGAATATACGTTCACGAGGTGCCTCATGAACCAGGAAATTCAGCTCAGCCGTCAGGAGAGAGAGTGGAACTCCCGTCATCGGGCCATCCTGAAGTCGGCCACCGAGCTGTATCTGGAGCATGGCCTCTCCGGCACCACCATGCAGATGATTGCCGACCGGTCCGAGTTCTCCGTGGGCTACCTCTACAAGCATTTTGCCGACAAGAGGGCCATGCTCAATGAGATCATCGACGGGGTCCTGGAACAGTATGAGAAGGCGCGGGAAATCCTCCTGAGCGAAAGCAGGGGAGATCCGATGGGGACCATTCGGAAGGATCTGGTCCAGTGCGCCGCCCAGCTCCAGGAAAATGCCCAGGTGATGCCTCTGTTCGTGAGCACCCGAGAATCCAGCCGGAGCCGCATCAGACAGCGCATACTGGCTTACCGCCATCAGGGCGCCGCGTTGCTCCAGGAGGCCATGGATCTGGGCCAGATCAAGCCTCGCAATCCGGACGTTCTGGCCGCCGCGCTGGACGGCGTCATTTTCGGCCTCATCGAAACCATGATTGATACGGGGCAGACCCACCGTTTCGCGGAGTTGCCTGCCATCGTGGATGAATTGCTCTTGAAACCTCTCGAAACCGATCCCAAGGGAAAGGACGACACGCGGTGAAAACCTTTGCCATGACTTTACCCCCGGCCACGCGGCGCCATGTGGCGGCCGTGTTGCTGCTGTTCTCCGGATGGCTGGTGGCCCCGGTGACCGCGGCGGAGAATACGCCGGTGACCATGGACCTTGGCCTGGACCAGGCGAGGCAGCTGGCCCTGGCCAATGACGAGCAACTGGCCCAGATGACCCAGGCGGTCGTGGGTGCCGAAGCCTCCGTGACGGCCGCCGGCGCGGACCGTCTGCCCCAGGTGGATCTGTCGGGCCAGTGGACCCGCAATCTGAAGAAGCCTTCCTTCTTCCTGCCCCCCGATCTGGCGGCAGGGCTGGGCGGGGTATCGTCGGTGGAAATGGGCGGCGACTGGGACCTGCAAGCGGCGGCCACGGCCACCCTGAATCTCTGGACGGCCGGGCGTTTGAGCGCCGCCACAGGCATGGCGCGCGAGGCCCTGGCCTCCACGCGCTGGCAACAAGCCCTGGTGCGTGATGCCGTGGTTTTCCAGGCCGAACAAGCTTACTTCGCCGTGTTGCTGGCCGGTGAGGACGTGGCCATTTCCGAAGGAGCCATGGCTCTGGCCCAGGAAAACCTGCGCGTGACCCGCGAGGCCCTGGGGCAGGGCAAGGCCAGCCGCTACGAAATGTTGCGGGCCCAGGTGACGGCCACCAACCGCGAAGCACCCGTGGTCCAGGCGCGGAACAACCTGGTCCTGGCACGCCAGCAGTTGCTGCGGGTGTGTGGACTGGATCAACAAACCGAACTGAACCTGACCGACCCACTGGGGGCGGTGAACCCTCCCCAGGAGGTGGCCCCGCTGATCGAGCAGATGAACGCCCGCAGTCCCGAGCTGCGCGCGCTCGAGCACGCCGCCAAGGCGACCCAGCTCTCGGTGAACCTGGCCCGGGCAGGGCGGGGCCCGGTGGTCCAGCTCCAGGGTCAGTATGCCCTGCAGGGCCAGTGGGACGACGACGTTCTGCCCACCGGCGATGAGTCCGTGGGCAGCGCCAGCGTGGCTCTGGGTTTCTCCTGGCCGATTTTCGATGGTTTTGCTGCAAAGGCAAACATCCAGGGGCGCCAGGCCGATTTGCGCCAGGCAGAGCTGGAACTGGAGCGGGTGCGTCGGGACAGGGAACTGGGCGTCCGCCAGGCGCACACCCAGCTGGTCAACGCCCTGCAGGCCCTCGAGGGCCGACGTGAAGGGGTGGACCTTGCCGAGGAAACCTACCGCCTGGCCGTGATCCGGCTGGAAAACGGCATGGCCACACCGCTGGAACGACTGGACGCCGAACTGGCACTGACCGAAGCCCGGGCCCAGCTGGCCCAGGCCCTTTACGCCTGCAACACCGCCGCTTCCAGCCTCACGCTGGCCGTCGGTGGCACCAACCTGCCGGGCGATCCGGCACAGGAGATATCACGATGAGTACGACAGGAAAAAACCGCGCGCGTTCCCTGGTCCTGACGGTGATCGTGGTGGTCGCCATCGCCGTGGTGTTTGGACTGCGCTTCCATCAGCTGGGCCAGGACACCGCTCTGGCCAGTATTCGTTCGGTCCAGGACGAAAAAGGCATCCCCGTGGAAACGGTGACAGCCAAGCGCGCCGAAATGTCGCAATGGATCACTCTTGCCGGCACCGTCGAAGGCACCATCCAGTACCCGGTGGTGTCAAACAACGCGTTGCAGGTGATGGCGGTGGCCGTCAAGGAAGGTGACCGGGTCCAGAAGGGTGATGTGATCATCCGCCTGTCCACCGGCGCCCCCTCACCCATGTATCATTCGCTTCCGCGCGCGCGAGCCAGCTTCGAGAACGCCAAGGTGGACGTGCAGCGTCTGCGCAACCTGTACGAGGCCGGAGCGGTGTCTCAGTCCGAGCTCGACGCGGCGGAAACACGGTTGAAGGTCCTGGCCACCGACCTGCAGGATGCCGAGGGCAGCAGCGCCCTGACGGCCACCGAACCAGGTGTGGTGTCCAGCATCCTCGTGACCGAGGGTCAGATGGTCAAGGCGGGCAACCCCCTGGTGTGGATCACCGATACGGCCGAGGTGATCGTGAAATTTTCCGCCGGCAGCAACCAGGCCTTGCGGCTGGACGAAGGCCTGGAAGCCGTGTGGACCAGTCCCGAGGGCACGGTGCGCAAGGGGGTCATCACCAAGCTGGACCTGATGGCCGATCCGACCACTCATCTGCTCGCGGGCGAAGCACGCTTCGACAACAGCGACGGCCGCCTGGTGCCGGGGCTGCTGGTCTCGTTCCAGGTGCGCACCAGTCAGAAAGTGGGGGCGTTGACCGTTCCTACCGGATGCGTGATGACCCATCTGGATCAGAAGGCCGTCTGGGTGGTGGAGGATACCGCCCACCGCGTCAACGTCGAGCTGGGATTGTCCACGGTCGACGAGGTGGAAATACTGAGCGGCCTGGAAGAGGGACAGCAGGTGGTCCTGCACGGCCAGACCCTTTTGCGCGAAGGAGTTCTGGTCAAGGATGTCACCCCGAACAGCGACCTCCGTGCGGGAAAGGATAGTTAAATGAACTTCTTCCGCACAGTGATCGAACGGCCGGTCATGACGACCATGATCGTGGTGGTCATGCTGGTCATGGGGATGTACTCGTACAACAACCTGGTGACCGAGCTGATTCCCAGCATCAACTTTCCCGTCATCGTGGTGACGACCATCTATCCGGGGGCCGCGCCGGGTGAAGTGGAAACCCAGGTGACCAAGAA
>JAZBOO010000152.1:0-20752 GCA_036351155.1 Candidatus Krumholzibacteriia bacterium
GAACTTCTCGACCGCCCGCATCAGACCGCTGTTGCCTTCCTGGATCAGGTCCAGGAATTCCAGCCCACGGTTGGTGTACCGCTTGGCAATGGAAATCACCAGACGCACGTTGGCCTCGATCATCTCACGCTGAGCCGTGTCCACCTGCTGGCGGCCCATCAGGATCTCGTTGCCGATCCGCCGCAGTTCCTCGGTGGACAGATTGATCTCGCGCTCGATGTCCTGGATGCGCTTGCGATAGTTCTTGATCACGCGGTGAGCTTCACGGATGTCCTCGGCATTGGCCGCCCCGGACACGCGCCCCTTCAGGGCCGCAGCCATTTCCCCGAAGGGCAGCCCCACCTCTTCCTCGGCCTTGGCAATCAGAGCCTGCAGGTCCTCAACCTTGCTGTTGACCAGCATCAGGCGGTTGGAAAGCTGCTCGATCAGCGCCGGCGCCAGCTGCAGATCCAGGAAGCTGTCCAGGATCTTCTTTTCCCGGGACTGGACCATACGGGTCAAGGTGGCCACCCGGGTGCCCAGGGTGCAGGAGTTCAGCTCCGCCTGGTGAGCCGCCAGCTCCTTCTGCCACTTCTCGATGTTGTCCAGCGTGCGCACGATGCGCTTGCCTTCCTTCTTGGCCGACAGGTGCACGTTCCACGTGCTGGTGTCCTGCTGGATCACCTCGTCCACGTGGACGCCGTCGTTCAGAAGGTGGTGGGCCGTCTGGCGCAATTCCTTGAGGCTATGGTTGGAGCGCAGCGTGGCCTGAATGATGGCCACCCGACCATCTTCCATGCGACGCGCCAGGTTCACTTCCCCCTGCCGGGTCAGCAGAGGCACCCGCCCCATCTCACGAAGGTACATGCGCACCGGATCGTCATACTTGATGTTGGTCCGGGTGGCTTTCTTGGCCGTGGCGACCTTCTTTTTTTCCTTCTTCTTGCGCCGGGAAATCTTGGTCTTGGCCTCATCCTCGCTGTCATAATAATCGATCTGCAGCTCACCCAGTTTTTCGTAGATGCGGTCGATGATCTCGACGTTCACATCGTCGCCCAGGTGGTCGTTGATCTGGTCGTGAAGAATGTATCCGCCCTGGGCGGTGGCTTCCTTGCGGATCTTTTCGATCGTGGATTCAAATCGTGCTTTATCCATTGGCGCCTGAAACTCCCGTTTTCAATCAGCCCTGACGGGGTCTATGACCCTGCTTGAGCCGGCCGAGACAATCCTTGATGACTTGGGCAAAATCCGTCGTCTGGGGACGATCCTCCCTTTCCAGCAATCGGCTGACAAAGGCACGGTAACCGCTGTCACCAACGGTGTTCCACCTCGCCAGGATAAACTCCCGGGGGGGTACGCCAGGCCCTTTTCTGCTTTCCGCGGCCCATTCACCCAGTTCACCGGCCAGGGTTTCGGCCCCGTCCAGCACCAGAATCAGGTCGTCGCGGCAGTCCAGAAAGGTCCGGGCTGCATTCCCGGAGTCGTCCCACAGAAGGTGGGACAGCATCTCCGTTTCAATATTCTCAACTTGCACCAGACCCATCCGCCGGCGCACGCGCGGTCCACGGCGCGTAACCTCCAGACCGGACTGCCCATCCGGGCCATCCGGACCCTCCAGTTCCGGCGGAGGAGGCCCCATGGCAGGACCAGGGTCGCCGCCGGCCGGAATCGATCTGGCCGGGGCACGCGAGGTGGGAACCGTCTTCCGGGTCTGGGGTTCCAGGTTGGCCAGATTCGACCGCAGGATTTCCACCGGCATCCCGAACACCTCGGCCGCCTCCTGGAGGACGTACTCCTGCTTGATCAGGTCGGGTATCCCCACCACCGTTTGCAGGGCTTGCCGCAAGGCTCGTTCATTGACCTCACGTCCAGCGCCCTTCTCCTCGGCCAGTCCCTTCAGGAAAGGAATGTAGCCCTGAGACTGGTGAAGGCAATCGGCCATTTCCTCCACGCCGTGGTCAATCACCAGCGAGGCGGGATCTTCACCATCGGGCAGCGTCACGATGCGCGGCTCCAGCCCATTCCTCAGAGCCACATCCGCCGACCGTACCGCCGCCTTCAACCCGGCCTTGTCTCCGTCGAAAACCAGGAGCACCCGCTGCGCCCCCCGTCTGATCAACTTGGCCTGCTCCTCGGTGAAAGCCGTGCCGCAGGTGGCCACCACGTTGTGAATCCCCACCTGCACCAGGGCCAGCACGTCCAGATACCCCTCCACCAGTATGGCCGTCTTTTCCCGGGCAATCGGCATGCGAGACGCCTCGAATCCATAGAGGAGACGACCCTTGGAAAAGTACGAACTGTCAGCGGAATTCAGGTATTTCGGTTCACCTTCATCGATCACCCGGCCGCCGAATCCGACCACCTGGCGCGAGATATTCTTGATGGGAAATATAATCCGGTTGCGAAAATAGGCAAATGAGCCCGGGCGGTCCCCCCGCCGCAGCAGATCGGCCCGATGGGCCAGTTCGCTGTCCACTCCTCCCTTGGCCAGACCCTGTTCCAGCCAGCCGCTGCCCCCCGGTGCCCAGCCCACGTCGAAATCGCGCAGCACCTTTTCCTGAAAACCCCGGCGGGCCAGGTATTCGGCGGCCCGCTTCCCCGGACCGGTGTCCCAGAGGGCCTCTTTCCACAGCCCCATGGCTGTTTCATTGGCGCGATGGAAGCTGCGTCGCTCGCCCTCGGCCTCGTCATCGGCCAGGTAGCTGGACAGATCGATATCCAGAGGACGGGCCAGTATTTCCACCGCTTCGGGAAAACTGAGGCCTTCGATTTCCATCAGGAAGGAAATGGCATCACCCCCGGCCCCACAGCCAAAGCAATGATAGCGGCCCCGGCTGGGCGTCACGATGAAGCTGGGTGTTTTTTCCTTGTGAAACGGACACAGGCCCTTGAACACGCTGCCGGCCGCCTTGAGACTGACGTGCTGACGCACGATCTCGGCGATATCGGTCTCGTCCTTGACGCGGGCGATGATGTCGGAAGAAAAGACAGGTGTCATCTGGGGTGACCCGGGTTTGCCGCCACTTGGGTTTGCCGCCATTGGTGCCGCGGGAACGATAAAGTTAACACGCGGTGTCAAGCTGACACAATTAATCCTCACCGCCCGGACACCGCAAGGCCCCTTGGCTGCCTTATCCGCGCAGCTTCACCCGGGTGGCGCCGGCCCCGCCCCGTCCCTGTCCGGCCTCTGAAAAGGAGGCCACCCGGGGGTCGGATTTCAACCGCAGATGCAGGTGATCGCGAAGCCTACCGGTGCCGAATCCGTGAATCACGTGCACCACCTCCAGGCCCGCGGGGATGGCTCGATCGATCAGGCGATCCAGCCGCAGCCAGCCCTCTTCCCCCGTTTCGCCACGCAGGTCGATCTCGTGCTCAGCGGTGGGGGTTTCCCCTTGCCAGGACCAGCTACCCAGTCCTGCGGCCGGCTCGGCAGGGGCTACCTCGTTGCCGTCCTCGGTCATCGGGCGCACGGCATCGGGTCCCAGGGTCAGGCGCAGCCCATCGGCGGTGGCGGTGATCTTTTCTCCCCGGATTTCCACAATACGCCCTTTCAGTCCCAGGTGAGGGATGCGGATTCTCATGCCCTCGGCGAGGTCGGCGGCCCGTGGAGCGGGAGTCTTGTCCGGGGACAGTGTGCTGTCCAGCTGGTCCTGGATCTCTTCCACCTTGTTCCGGGCAGCCTTGACCACCCGAGGTCCCGCCTGACCGGCACGGATTTCGCGGACGGCCCTTTCGATATCCCGGCGCCCCTGCCGCACCAGGTCCTCGGCCTTCTTCCGGGCAGCGGCCACGGCGTCCCGCTTCTCCTTGGCCAGGCCCTTCAGACGCTGGTCCAGTTCCCGGTTGCCCGTCTTCAGCAGATCAGCCTGACGCGCCACTTCCTGCTGCTGATCGATCAGCTCCCGGGCCCGGCGATCCAGGTCGCTCAGCAGTTTTTCGACCTGCACCCTCTCTTCTCCGGCCATGGCGCGCGCCCGATCCAGCAGCCCCGCGGGAAAGCCCATGCGGCCGGCAATATCGAAGGCATGGCTGGTGCCCGGATCGCCCACCCGGAAGGTGAACAGCGGTTGCAGGTCGGTTTCATCGTAATCCATGGCCGCGTTGACCATGAGGGGATGATCATGCACCGCCGCCTTCAGCAGCCCGTAGTGGGTGCTGGCCAGGACCTGGGCGCCGCGGTCCACCAGTTCCTCCAGCACGGCGAAGGCCAGGGCGGTGCCTTCGTGGGGGTCGGTTCCGCTGCCGATCTCATCACAGATCACCAGGGTGCCCGGCCCCGCGTCGGCCATGAACCGGCTCAGGTGCTTCAGATGGGCCGAGAAGCTGCTCAGGGCCTCGGCGATGGACTGATCGTCCCCCAGGTCCACCAGGATGCGCCGCACCATGGGCAGGCAGGTGTCTTCACGCGCCGGCACATCCCAGCCACACTGGGCCAGCAGGCAGAACACCCCCACCGTTTTGAGAGCCACCGATTTACCGCCGGCGTTGGGGCCGCTGATGACCAGAGCCCGGCCATCGGCGGGAACTTCCAGATCCAGGGGAACCACAGCACGGAGACCCTGTGCCGGGTCACCCTGTCCCAGGGCCGCCATGAGCAGAGGATGCCGCCCCCCACGAATACAGATGGTCCCTTCCTCCGCTAAGCGCACGCGCTGACCGCCCACCGACCGGCTCCAGAGCAAGCCGGCCCGCACCGCATCAAGTTCAAGCATGAGGGCCGCCGCTTCCCGCAAACTCGACGCGGCTTGCTCCACGGCCCGGTTCAGTTCGAAGAGGATGCGTGCCTCCTCGGAGGCGATCTCCAGACGGGTTTCGGCCAGCTCGTTGGCCAGCCGCACCACCGAGGCGGGCTCGACGAACAAGGTGGCGCCGGTGCTGGAGCGGTCGTGAACGATGCCCGGGATGCGGTTGCTGTCCCCCGACCGCATGGGCAAGCAAAAACGATCACCTCTCAGGGTAATCTCCCCGGCGGTGGTCCATCCCCTGGCCTTGGCCTGGCCCATGGCCTGGCTCATTTCGTGGCGGACCGCCCTCTCCTGACCACCCACCGCCCGGCGCAGACGCGCCAGCAAGGGGCTGGCCGCATCGACGATATAACCGTCGCGATCCAGGGCCCGCCGGATGGCTCCACTCAATCCGGAAAAGGTGGACATCTGCACGGCGGCCTCACCCCAGTGGGGGCACCGTTCCCGCCGGTCCAGGAAGTGATCGCGGAAGAGATCGAAGGTCTCGGCCACCGTGGCCAGATGCACCAGGTCCGGACCCTCCAGCCGCACCGGGGGCGGCTGTTCCAGCAGATCCAGAGCATCGCCCAGATCCAGCAGAGGGGGCCAGAGATTCTGCTGCCCTTCGGAACGAATCTCATCGGCCAGCTGGTGTTGCAGTTCGATGGCCGCAGGACTGGTGAGGGGACGATGCGCCTGGACGATCTGCGCGGCGCGCGCGTTGAGACAGTGGGCCGCCACCTGGGCCTTGACCCGGGACCACTCCAGGAGGTGGTCCGACCGCGCTCCCAGGATCACGTCACCCTCGCGGCGGGATCCATCGATCCGGTCCAGAAGGGTGATCACATGACCAGGGTCAGAACTATCCGGCATCATCGAGTTTTTCCCGGACTTTCTTTTCCACGTCATCTTTCAGGTCATCGGCCGTCTTGTCGAGGGCTCCTCCCACCTGATCGGTGGCCGTGTCCGCCGCTCCCTTGGTGGTTTCGAGCACCCGGTTCCAGACATCATCCACCTTGCCACCCCCCAGCCCTCGCGCTGCGCGGTACACGTTGGGGGCCGCGTAGAAGATGAAGCGGCCCGCCGGGTTGCGGTCATAGGCCGGCTGGACCCCCTCGGCCCCGGGCACCTGGCTGAGCGCTACCAGGATCACGCTGATCACCAGGGTGCCGAAGGCCATGCCCACCACGGCGCCGCCAATCTTGTCCAGGCTGCCCAGGATGGTCAGGCGCACCAGCTTGCTCAGCCCCTTGGCCAGCAGCCGGGATAGAATGAGCCCGGCAATGAACAGGCCGGCCCAGGTCATCAGCAACGCGGGGCCCTCGGCGGCGCCGGTCTGATCCATGACCCAGGGCGACACGCTGGTGGCAAACCGGGCGGTCAAGATCAGGGCCACGAACACACCGGCAATTTCGATGATGCGCTTGATCACCCCATCGCGGTAACCCAGCACCCCGAACACAGCGATGGCCACCAGAGCCAGAATCAGGGGTAAATCCATGATCAACCCGCCAGCAGTTTCTTGACCAGAGCGCTGACCCGTCCGCCGTCGGCGCGTCCCGTGGTCTGGGGCATGATGGCCTTCATGACCTTGCCCATGTCCTTCATCCCGGTGGCGCCCGATTCCTCGATACCCTGGCGGACGATGCCCTCCAGTTCGGCATCGGACAGCTCGGCCGGCAAGAACTCGGCCACGATGACAAGTTCGGCCTCGGCCGCCGCCTTCAGTTCCTCGCGACCGCCATCGCCGTAGCTGGCGATCTGATCCTTCACCTTCCGGGCATAAGAGCCCAGGATGCGCATCACGTCGGCGTCCTCGAGTTCGCGGCGCTCGTCCACCTCCACCTGCTTGACCGCAGCCTGGAGCATGCGCAGCACCCCCAGCCGACCCTTGTCCTTGGCCTTCATGGCGACAATGACTTCACTCTTGAGCCTGGCGGCGATTTCACTCTGGGCCATGGGTCTTCCCTTTCCGGAAAAATGATGTGTGCTGGCCATGAAAAGGCCCCGCACCGTGCGTGTCAACCAGAAGCGGGTCCGGCGGACAGCCAAGCCTGACGCAATTCCTGCAAGGCCAGCAGACCGGCCACCGCCGCGGTCTCGGTCCGCAGCACATGGGGCCCCAGGTTCAGCGGCACAGCAGAGCTCTTCTTCAGGTGGTCCTCTTCGGCTGGAGACCAGCCCCCTTCGGGCCCGATCAGCACGGTCAGGCGGGAGGGCACCGGGCCCTGATGAGAGTTCAGGTACCGGGTCCAGGAAGAGGCATCCTCCTGCACTCCCGGCACCGCGCCATAGGCCAGCCAGCCCGAGGACTGAGCCAGGAAATCCTTCAGTTCCGTCAGTTCGGCCAGATCGGGCAGCCACGTGCGCCCACTTTGCTTCAGGGCCGCTTTCATGATGGTTTGCCAGCGCTGAAACTTGCCTCCGCCCGGCTCAACCACCCCATGCTCCGTGCGCAGGGGGACCACCTGGTGAGCCCCCGCTTCCACCGCTTTTTCCAGGGCCCATTCAAATCGCTTGGCCTTCACCACGGCGCAGGCCAGCACCAGCTGGGGCTGAGCAAACTCTCCCACATCGTCATGGACGTCGAGGATTTCCAGGGTGGCTTTGCGGCGAGAGCCACCCACCGAGCGCGCGGTGAACCGGTGTCCGCGGCCATCGGTCAGGTTCAGGACCTGTTCCCGGCCGGAGCGCAGCACGGTGAAGAGGTGGTGACTCTCTTCGGCATCGAGGGCCACCTCCTGGCCCGGGGCAGGAATCTGCCCGGGGTCCGTTTCCAGATAGAATTGCCTCACGCGCCGCTCCTCATCCGATCAACCGTCCGATCAATCAAACAGGTGCCGACCAGGCGGCGGCACCGTACCGGCCAGTTCCTTTTGCAGACCTTCCAGTCGGCTCTTGAGGTCCTTGCTGAGCTTGCCCGGCGTCCAGGCCAGGACGCGCACGAGCTGGTCACCGGTCCCGGGTCGGTTCACGTGGGGAATGTCCTTGCCCCGCATCCGGAAAACCTTGTGCGACTGGGTGCCGGCAGGGATTTTCAGGGCCACCTTCCCCTCGAGGGTGGGCACCTCGACCTTGGTGCCCAGCATCAGGTCCACGGGAGAAACCGGGACATCGATCAAGAGGTCGTCACCGTGGCGTTCGAACAGATCGTCCTCACCCACCTCGAACACCACCCGGAGATGTCCGGCGGGCGCGCCCATGGCCCCGGCGTCGCCTTTTCCCTGCAGTTCCATGTAGTTGCCGCTGGAAACCCCGGCGGGCACCTTCAGTTCGATGGTTTCCTCGCCCCGGATGGTCCCGGTGCCCCGGCAGTCCCCGCAAGGATTCTCGACGATGGTCCCCTGCCCGTGGCACTGGGGACACACGCCCTCGGTCATCATCTGGCCCAGCAGGGACTGGCGCACCTGGCGCACGCGCCCCTGGCCTCGGCACTGGCTGCAGGTCACCGGCCGGCTGCCCGGCTTGGCACCGCTGCCGCTGCAGGTCGTGCACGGCACCTGCTTGTTCACCTTCAGCTTCTTGGTGGCCCCGAGGGCCGCTTCCAGCAAGGTCACCTTGAGGGAGATCTGCAGATCCCGGCCCCGTCCGCGACCACCGCCGCGAGCTTCGCCGCCAAACATGTCACCAAAGCCGCCGCCCCCGCCGCCGCCCATCCCGAAGTTGCGCAGGAAACTTTCCAGGGCATCGTTGAGATCCACATTGAAACCGGCCCCGCCATAACCGCCCCCCGGAAAACCGCCGTCGGCGGAGGTGTGCCCGAACTGGTCGTACTGGGCCCGCTTCTGGGTGTCCTTCAGCACTTCGTAGGCTTCGGTGGCCTCACGAAATTTCTCGGCTGCCGTCGGGTCATCCGGATTCTTGTCGGGGTGATGCTTGATGGCCAGCTTGCGGTAGGCCCGCTTGACATCCGCGGCCGCAGCATCCCTGCTCACGCCCAGAACATCGTAATAATCCCTTTTAGCGCTCATATCCGCCTCTTGTTGTGGTTGGTCCGCATCAGCTGGAAATGATCACCCGGGAGGGCCGCAACACCATGTCATTCAACCGGAAACCCTGCTGAACCACCTCGATGACCACGCCGGGCTCGACTCCGTCCCGCGGAAACTGGCCCACCGCCTCGTGCACGGTCGGATCAAATTCCTGTTCCAGGGCCTCGATGGCCTCGACGCCCTGATCCTTCAGGACACGCCGAAAACTCTGGAAAATGAGTTCCACACCTTCTCGCAGCCCCTGGGGCTCCCCAGTATCCCCGGCATCGCCCATGGACTGCAAGGCTCTTTCGAAATTGTCGTGGACCTCGAGAAAGGAACGCAGGGCATCGGCCTGGGCAAACCGTCGACTGTCCATCACCTGACGGCTGGAACGCTTGCGCACGTTGTCCAGCTCGGCCAGCACCCGCAGCCACTTCTCCTTGAACTCGTCACGCTCACGTTCGGCCACTTCCAGGGGGGACAGCTCCGGCTCTTCCACCACTTCCAGAGGCTCCTCGGTGCCCGCATCCTGGTCGGTGAAAGCTTCTTCGGAAGCCTCGTTCTCCAGTTCCCCGTTGTTCATGGCTTCCATTTCCTGTTGCTGGTCCTGTTTCTTTTTCTTCTTGCTCATCAGGGCAAAACCTCTCTGCGTTTCTGCTCTATCGGGCAATGAATGCGGTCATGCTGATCGTGGTCAAGTCTTGGGATTCAAAGCGGTCCTCAGAACTTCGATGCCCCGGAACGCGCGTTGATACCACATCCGCCGGGGGCCCAGCACGGCCAGTACGCCGCTGCGTCCCTCCAGGGTGAACCGGCCGGTCAGAACCGAGAAGGAGCGCAGCTGGCCCACCGGGTTTTCCTGTCCGATCCAGACCCCCACTCCCCCCTGGGCATGCTGGTCCAGGCTGCCCAGCGATTCACGGATGGTCCGGGGCGATTCGATGAACCGCAGCAGGGCCTTCAGTGGTTCCGGGTCACGGAACTCCGGTTCGTCCAGAACCTTGCCCACCCCCTCGAGCTGGATCTCGCTGTGGGCCGTTTCGGCAAACATGGCCTGGCTTTTCCGCGCCACCGCCGCCGCACAGCGGGTGGCCGGCGAGGGCATGAGGTCCGGCGATTCCAGGTCTCCCCGGCGAATCTCCTGGACGCTCAAGCCGCTGATTCTGCGGGTCAAGAGCTGGGCGGCTTGCTCGACCACCGGGTGAGCGTACTCCTCGGGCAGTTCGATCAGCCCCGTGCGAACCTGAGCGTTCTCCAGCAGCACCACCATCAGAACCCGCTGCAAGGTACGAGGATACAGATCCACCCGCACCGCCTTGACCGTGTCGAGGCTGGGAGCCAGGATGATGCTGATGTAGTCGGTCAGATCGCTCAGCAAGCGGGCCATGGACCGCACCCCATCGGGGCCGGCCGCCGCCACCGGAAAGCCCACATCCACCATTTTTTCCATGGGATCGGGACCCGTCCAGCGAGTCAGGGCATAATCGCCCTGAAAGCGGTCCACGAACACCCGGTACCCCGCATCGGTGGGCAGACGCCCGGCCGAGGTGTGGGGCTGTTCCAGGTAACCCAGTTCTTCCAGTCGCTTCATGACCGAGCGGATGGTCGCCGAGGAGATCTCACGCTGCAGGGAACGCTCCACCAGACCCGAGGACACAGGCCCTCCGGTCTCGATGTTCAAGCGCACCACGGCGTCGAGAATGTCTCGCGATCTCTCGTCAATCCTGCTCATTTACGCGACTTTCGCTGATTTCCGGTCAAATCCGGACATTTCCGGTCCATTCGGGGCGCCCAAGGTAATCAAAGTGAATTCCAGGTGTCAACCTGGCCGGTCACAGTTTCTGGACCAGGCGCTCCTCCAGGCTGTCAATGCGCAAAAAACCCTTCCGGGTCAACACCAGCTTCCCCTTCAGCAGGTCCCAGAGGCCTTCCCGCTCGCCTCGGTCCAGTTCGAAGGTGCCCTGCGGGATCCATGCCAGCGGCAGCCCTTCCCGGGTCCTCAGGGCCAGGATGGCTTTTTCCAGGCGGCGGGCCGCGCGATCCAGAGGATCGATTTCCCCCACCGGCAGTTGCCCTTGCTCCACCGCGTTCAGCCAGTCGGAAATTCCGGCCAGGTTGGCGTGCCGACGCCTTCCCCAAGCCCCGTGAGCCCCGGGACCGAGGGCCAGCCAGGGCCGTCCCTGCCAGTAGGCCCGGTTGTGCCGGCTTTCATGCCCCGGCAAAGCGAAGTTGGCCACCTCGTACTGGGCGATCCCCAGCTGCTCCAGGTGTTCTCCGGCCGCCAGATACAGGGCCTCGGTGTGGCTGTCCGGAGGCAGGGCCAGTCGCCCGTCGTGGACGTCCCGGGCCAGGGCTGTCCCCTCGTGGACTTCAAGGATATAGAGGGAAAAGTGGGTCACCCCCAGATCCACCGCCTCGGACAGTTCCGCCAGCAGGTTCTTCTGCACCAGACCCGGACCGATGATCCAGTCGGCCGACACCCGCGCAAACCCCTCGGTGGCCAGACCCAGACCTCGGCGGGCGGTGGCCGGGTCGCAGGCGCGTCCCAGCAGGTCCAGCACGCCCCGGTCCAGGCTCTGCACGCCCAGGCTGATGCGATTGATCCCCGCGGCACGCCACGCCTTCACCTTTTCGGAGTTCAGCGACTCGGGATTGGCCTCGGCGGTCAATTCCAGGTCCGGTCCGTGAGCCAGGCGGTCCACCGTCCCGGTGATCAGTCGGGTCATGAGGTCGGGCTCCAGCTGGGAAGGCGTGCCCCCGCCCAGGTAGGCGGTGGCCAGTTGCCGCGTGCCTGACGTCAAGGAAGGGCAATGCTCCAGCCAGAGATCCATTTCCCGCCGGGCTCCTTCGACCCACCGCGTGCGCAGATCCAGGTCGTGCTGAGCCGTGCGTACAAAATGGCAATAGGAACAGATGGCCCCGCAGAACGGCACATGGATATAGAGTCCGAAGTCGCGTGGGGTCACCGGATCAGGTCACCCATCCGGTTCAACCGCGGCAGGTGGCGCTGGCTGTCCCAGGAGAAATAGATGACCACCGCGCGTCCCTTGATCAGGTTGGTGTCCAGAGGGCCCCAGTAGCGGCTGTCCGCACTGTTGAACCGGTTGTCACCCATCATGAAGATGTGGCCTTCCGGCACCACGTAGGGCCGGGCAGCATTACCCCAGGGCCACCGGTGATTGCGGGGATTCGAAACGTAGGCCGCCTGGTCCTTCTTGGCCCGGGGCGCGGGGCAGGCCTCGGGATCGGTCCAGGTAGGTACACAGCTGTGGTCGCCATCGCGGTCGCCAAAGTTGCTTTCGTAGATCACGCCGTTGACGAACAGGACCCCGTCCACCACCTCCACCGTGTCGCCGGCCACGGCCACACAGCGCTTGATGTAGTCCAGGTTCCGGTCCTCCGGATACTCGAAGACGATGATATCGCCCTGGCTGGGCTCACTCCAGCCGGGCAGCTTCAGGACCGGCAATCCCTCGGCGATGGTCCAGTTCAAGAAGGGGATACGGATGCGCTCGGGCGTCTTGGCCCCGTAGGTGAATTTTTCCACGAACAGGAAGTCGCCGATCAGCAGGGTGTCCAGCATGCTGCCGGTGGGAATGCGAAAGGCCTGGAACACGAAGGTCTTCAGAATGAGAGCGATCAGCAGGGCCATGCCGATGGACTTGGCATACTCGCGCAGGGTGCTGTTCCGGGGATCCTTGGCCTTCCCTTTTTCTCCCGGCTTGGCGCCCTTCTTGGCCAGCTCACGCTCAAGCTTCCGCTTCTCCTTGCGGGAAAGCTCGGTGCTGTCGTTCTCGGGGCCGCTCTTCGGGTCTGACATTTGCCTTGCTCCTTCTAGCGATCGACTTTCAGGACGGCCAGGAACGCTTCCTGGGGAATCTCCACCGAACCCACCTGCTTCATGCGCTTCTTGCCTTCCTTCTGCTTCTCCAGCAGCTTCCGCTTTCGTGAGATGTCACCGCCGTAACACTTGGCCGTCACGTTCTTGCGGAAGGCCTTGACCGTGGTCCGGGCCAGCACCCTGGTGCCCACGGCGGCCTGGATGGCCACGGCAAACATCTGACGCGGAATCAGCTCCTTCAGCTTCTGGCACAATTTCAGTCCCCAGCTGTAGGCGTTGTCCCGGTGCACGATGCAGGTCAGGGCGTCGACCATATCGCCGTTGATCATCAGGTTCAGGCGCACCAGGTTATCGGCCCGGTGGCAACGGTACTCGTAGTCCAGCGAAGCGTAGCCCTTGGTCACGCTCTTGAGCTTGTCGTAGTAATCGACCACCAGCTCGTTCAGCGGCAGATCGAACTCGATGTTCACACGCTCGGTGTCCAGGTATTCCATCTTGGTCTGGACACCCCGACGTTCCAGCGAGATCTGGATGACCGACCCGACGTATTCCTTGGGCGTGATCACCGCGGCGCGCACGATGGGTTCACGGATTTCGGTGATTTCCCGCTCGTCCGGCAAATTGGCCGGGTTCTCGCAGAGGACGACCTCACCGCTCTTCATCAGCACCTCGTACTCGACGTTGGGCAAGGTGGCGATCAGGCTCAGGTTGAACTCGCGTTCCAGACGCTCCTGGATGATTTCCATGTGGAGCAAGCCCAGGAAGCCGCAGCGAAAACCGAACCCCAGCGCCGCGCTGGTTTCCTTTTCCCAGGTCAGCGAGGCGTCATTCATCTGAAGCTTTTGCAGAGCCTCGAACAGGTCGTCGTACTGGTCGTTGTCGGTGGGGTACAGCCCCGAGAAAACCATGGGCTTGGCCTCGGCGTAGCCGTCCAGAGGCACGGCGCACCGATTGTCCAGCAGGGTCACCGTTTCCCCCACCCGCACGTCACGCACGTCCTTGCTGCCGGTGGCGATATACCCCACCTCCCCGGCGGTCAGCTGCTTCTGCGGCATGCGTTTGAGGCGAAACCAGCCGATCTCTCCGGCCTCGAAGACCTTCTGGTTGTTGAAAAGGCTGATGCGGTCACCCTTCTTGATGGTCCCCTCGAACAGACGCACATAGGCCACCGCCCCCACGTAGGGGTCGAACACCGAGTCGAAGATCAGACCCTTGGGTGGGGCCGTGGGATCACCCGTGGGCGGAGGGACCTGGGCCACGATGGCTTCCAGAAGATCATCGATACCCTGTCCGGTCTTGGCGCTGACCATCAGGATCTCGTCCGGATCGCAGCCGATCAGGTCGATGAACTGCTCGGCGATGAAATCGGGCCGGGCCGCCGGCAGATCGATCTTGTTGATCACCGGGATGATGGTCAGATCATGCTCCACCGCCAGGTACAGATTGTTGATGGTCTGGGCCTGCACGCCCTGCACCGCGTCGACCACCAGCAGGGCGCCCTCACAGGCCGCCAGGCTGCGGCTCACCTCGTAGTGGAAATCCACGTGTCCCGGGGTGTCGATGAGATTCAGACACCAGGTGTTGCCCGCCTTGTCGGTGTGGTCCATGCGGATGGGGTGGCTCTTGATGGTGATCCCGCGCTCCCGCTCGAGATCCATCGAGTCCAGCACCTGTTCCTGCAGCTCCTTCCCCTTGAGGGTCCCGGTATGCTCCAGCAACCGATCGGCCAGCGTGCTCTTGCCGTGGTCGATATGGGCAATGATGCAGAAATTCCGCGTTGTTTCCATCGAGAAGGCCATGTACCGGTCCGTCATTGGGGTTCAGGGTGCCGATCACCCTCTGAATCGTCAGCCAAAATCGCCCGCTAAGTTAAGCACATTGGCGATCCAGGACAAATATTGAAAAACACATCCAGATTGATCACGACCAGGAAAGGGTCAGAAACGCCAGCCGTGCTGGAAGACCACCAGGCTGGGCCCCTCGGCCTGGGTGGGCACGCCGTCCCCCAGGGGATCGAACTGTCCCTCCCAGTCGTTGGGCACGGGCACAGCATCCCGGTCGAAATTGAAAAGGTGAGCACCCACGTAAGAATCCAGGGCAATGATCAGCAGCACACCCCCGCTCCACCAGGCAAAATCGCGCATCTGCTCCCAGTCTTCCTGGGCGATGGCGTCATAGCGGTCGCGATTGATGTTGCCCTGCTCGAAGGTGCGACTGAAATCCTTGGCCCGGACCGCACGGCGATCCCGCACCAGCAGATTGGTCCAGTAGAACATCTCCAGGCCGAAGGCCAGAGCGCCCTTCCAGTTGTTGTCGGTGTAGAGCTGGCCCCAGCCGGGAAAAACGGGGGTCATCAGGACCGCGGCGGTGGAGCTGACCCCGGTGGTCCAGTAGTCGGGAGTGGGCACCTCGACGTTCACCGTGGGGGGCAACTCACCGGTGCTCAGAGAATCGTCGGCCGCCGTGGCCAGACTGTCGGGCAGGGCCGCCGACATGGGCATGGGTTCCTGGGCCGCAGCAGGAACCGCGACCAGAACAACAAGAATCAGGAGAGCCCAGGATTTCCACATCAGACCGATTGGCCGCCTTCCAGGGTCAGGACTTTCAGATTGCCGGGCTGCAGGGACAGAAGGTGTTCTCCCGCCGGAAGCATGCCCGGTTCGCCATCGCAATGGTAACCGACAGCCTCGCTGCAGGTGAACCGGATACTGCCAGTGCGAACCAGATTGATGGCCTCATGTTCCAGTTTTTCGCCGCGAGACGCCGGCCCCAGCAAGCGCAGGGCCGTCCACAGACCCACCGGGCGGATCAGGCAGGCGTCCAGCAAACCGTCGTCAAACAGGGCATCTGGCGTGAACCGAAAGCCTCCACCGGTGGTGGTGCCGTTGCAGATTTCCGCCAGCAAGAACCGATCGGCGACCTTTTCCGGGCCCGCCGGGCCTTCCCACTCCCAGGTCACGTTCTGCCCGCGATACTTCAACAGGGTCCCCAGGGAAGCGACCAGGTAGCGCCTCCGTCCCAGCCAGCGCCACAGGCTCGCCGCCCGCAAGGACACCAGCCCGCTGGCCAGTAAACCCACCGAGTTGACGAAGAAACGATCGTTCAGCAGGCCCGTGTCGAATGACTGGATATGGCCCGCGCTGATGGCCTTCATCCCCAGGGTGACCGTGGGGCAACCGATGCCCATGGCGAAATCGTTCCCACTCCCCGAGGGTAGCACCCCCATGGGGCAGGCGGTCCCGGCCAGTCCCTTGGCCGTCTCGTGCACCGTGCCGTCTCCCCCCACCGCCACGACCAGGTCATGGTCCAGGGCCGCCTGCCGCGCCAGTTCCGTGGCATGCCCCGGACGTTCCGTGGGCAGGGCGTGGGCCGAAAACCCGGCCTTGTCCAGCAGGAACACAGCATCGTCCAGGGCCAGACGGCCCCGCCCGGTGCCGGCGTGGGGATTGGCAATGACGGCCACGTTTTTCATGGGGGTGTCCCGGTTGAATGCCAGGGAAGAAAAAAAGTGGCGGGAATGTGTGGGAATCGAACCCACCTCGGACGGTTATCGCGCCCGACAGAAGGATTTGAAGTCCCCGGAGCCCACCAGGACCCATTCATTCCCGCCTAGCACGGGTATAGGATAAGCAACGGCCACGGTTTTCACCAGCACATCTTCCGGCTATTCCACGGTCACGGCCTTGGCCAGGTTGCGTGGCTGATCCACGTCCTCGCCGCGAAACACCGCGATGTGATAGGCCAGCAGCTGCAGCGGAATCACCGACAGCAACGGCTGCCAGAAGTTCTGACAATCGGGAATGGTGATCACGTGGTCGCTCAGCGCCACGATGTCCACGTCTCCCTCGGTCACGATGCTGATGATCTTGCCGTCCCGGGCCCGGACTTCCTGCACGTTGCCCACGATCTTGTCGTAGCTGCCGTCCTTGGTGGCGATGACCACCACCGGCATGTCGGGATCGATCAGGGCGATGGGTCCGTGCTTCATCTCGGCGGCCGGGTAGCCCTCGGCGTGGATGTAGCTGATTTCCTTGAGCTTGAGCGCACCCTCCAGGGCGATGGGGAAGTTGGCCCCGCGCCCGAGGTACAGGCAGTTGCGGTGCCCGGCGTAGACCTTGGCGATCTCCTTGATGGCATCGGACTGGTCCAGAACGCTCTGCACCAGATCCGGGATCCGCTCCAGCTCCTGCAGCATTTTCTTGCCGCGGTCGGCGTTCAGGATGTTGCGCCGCCCCAGCAGGATGGCAAACAGGGCCAGGATGGTCACCTGCCCGGTGAAGGCCTTGGTGGAGGCCACCCCGATCTCGGGGCCGGCGTGGATGTACACCCCGCACTCGCTTTCGCGGGCAATGGTCGAACCCACCACGTTGGTGATGCCCATGATCTTGGCGCCCTTGCGGCTCGCCTCGCGCATGGCCTCGAGGGTGTCGATGGTCTCGCCCGACTGACTGAGCACCAGACAAAGGGTCCCCGGCTCGATGATCGGCGAACGGTACCGGAACTCACTGGCGTACTCCACCTCGACGGGGATGTGCGCGTACTCCTCGATCAGGTACTCACCCACCAGCCCTGCATGCCAGGATGTGCCACAGGCCAGAATGATGATGCGCCTGATGTTCCGCAGTTCCCAGTCCGTCAGCTGGATGCCGCCGAGCTTCACGTCGCCCACCTCGGGCAGGATACGGCCCCGGAAGGCATCGCGGATGGTCTGAGGCTGCTCGAAGATCTCCTTGAGCATGAAGTGCTCGTAGCCACCCTTCTGGATCTGATCCAGATCCCAGGTGATCTGCTGGATCTCCTTCTTGATGGTCTCGTTCTTGATGTTCATGGTCTTGATCCCGCCGGGGGTCAGCGTGACCATTTCCCCGTCATCGAGGTAGATGACGTTGCGGGTGTGCCCCATGATGGCCGCCACGTCGGAGGCCAGATAGTTCTCCCCATCGCCCACGCCCACGACCAGCGGGCTGCCCTTGCGCGCGCCCACGATCAGGTCGGGATGGTTCTTGTGCGTCACCGCGATCCCGAAGGCTCCCTCGACCACGCCCAGAGCTTTCTGGACGGCAGCCGTGAGATCGTCCACGTAGAATTCTTCGATGAGATGAACCAGGACCTCGGTGTCGGTGTCGGACTGGAATGTGTGCCCCTGCTTGGTCAGCTGAACCTTCAGGGCCCCGTAGTTCTCGATGATGCCGTTGTGCACCAGGGCCACATCGCCGGCCTGATGGGGGTGGGCATTGACCTCGTTGGGAGCGCCGTGCGTGGCCCAGCGGGTGTGGGCAATACCGCAGGTGCCGGACAGGTCCACTCCCTTGATCTTCGCCTCCAGGTTCTTGATCTTGCCCTTTTCCTTGATCACCAGGGGACCTTCGGGCTTGTTGATGGCAATGCCCGCACTGTCATAGCCCCGGTACTCCAGGCGCTTCAGGCCTTCGATCAGGATGGCCGCCGCGTTTTCGTTTCCCGTCACTCCGACGATTCCACACATACAAGATCCCTCCAGGAATCAGGTGAAGGGCCCGAGGCCCCGAAAGTCACCAATAGACACGGGCACATGGCGCCCGATTACAAGTTCGTCTTGATCGTCTCAATCAGATCGGCCGCGGCCGCCTCATCTTGAGCCTCGGCAATGATCCGCACCACGGGCTCGGTGTTGGAGGCCCGCACATGAACCCAGCCGTCGGCCCCGGTCCACTTGATCCCATCCCGCTTGTCCACCTCGCCAGGGCCCAGGGCCTCGAGGATACGCTGCAGGGTTTCCCCGGCCGGCAGTCCCTCGGCGGTGATCTTGGTTTTCAGCATGCACACCGGCGGCAGGGCGTCGGCCATGGCGCTCAGCGTTTGGCCCTTTTCCGCCACCGCCTGCAGGATCATGGCAATCCCCACCAGGGCATCTCGGCCGGCATGGATGGTGGGGTAAATGACCCCTCCGTTGCCCTCCCCGCCCAGGATGCAGTCCTCCTTCAGGATGGTCTCGACCACGTTGGCCTCGCCCACGGGGGTCCGGAACACCCGGCAACCATGACCTGCGGCCACCTTTTCGATCAAGCCCGTGGTGGACAGATTGACCGCCATGGAGCCCGGCGTCTTGCCCAGCAGGAAGTCTGCGGCCAGCGCCAGGGTCATCTCCTCGCTCAGGGCCCGCCCATTTTCATCGACCAGAGCCAGGCGATCCACATCGGGATCCACGGCAAAACCCAGGTCGGCGCCCGTGTCCTTGATCCGGTCGCACAGGTCTTTCAGGTGGGCCGGGGTGGGCTCGGGGTCGTGAGGAAAATCGCCCGACATTTCACAGAACAGCGGGGTGCAGCGCACACCCAGGATTTCCAGCAGACGGGGTACGATGCTGCCCCCGGCTCCCTCCACCGCATCGACCACCGCGTGCAGGTTGCGGCTGCGGATCTTGTCCACGTCCAGCCAGGGCATGGCGCACAGGGCGTCCAGATGTAGCTGGTCGGCACCGCCTTCGGCCACCACCTGGCCCAGCTGGTCCCAGGCCACGTGGCCGGTTTCATTTTCGTAGTGCTGCCGCACCTCGCGGTTCTGGGCGGCGGTCAGGAACAACCCATCGCCTTGCAAGAACTTCAACGCGTTCCACTGCTGAGGGTTATGGCTGGCCGTGATGATGATCCCACCCACGGCGTTGCTCTCCTGGACGGCCATCTCGGTGGTCGGAGTGGTGGCGATGCCGATGTCCCGGACATCGTGGCCCGTGGACACCAGAGCACTGGCCACGGCGTCGAACACCATGGGGCCGCTGGGGCGGCTATCCCGGCCCACAACCACGGGCCCGGCGGGCAGCCAGGCTCCCAGGGCGGATGCCCAGCGGGCGGCCGTCACGGCATCCAGTCCATCTCCAATGACTCCCCTGATTCCCGATACACTCACGCGCAGTGGCAACTTGTTTCCTCCTGAATTGAAGAAAGGGCCCCGACGAGCTTTGGTCGGGACTGGTCATGGTAACAGCACCTTGGGCGGGTCCATAGTACAAAAAAACCTGCTGAGGCGCAGGCGGAGTCGCATCGAGGGGCACAGTACAGGGCAAATCAAAGCCCGGCCAGGCGCTCCCTGACCTCCTGGACGCGTTTGTGGTCCGCCGGCAGGGTCCCCTCCAGCACCTCCCGGGCCTGTTCCAGCAGGGTCCGCGCCTCGTCCTTGCGACCCGTTTCGTCGAGGATTTCCCCCAGCTTGACCCGAGTCCAGGCCGTGGTCGGATGCTGAGGCCCCAGTCGATCCACCCGGAGCTCCAGAGTGCGCCGAAAGAGCTTTTCGGCCTCGGCGAGCTCTCCGGCGACCCGATGGATTTCTCCCCGCAACTGCAAGGCTCCGGCCAGGCGTGAGCTGTCGTCCCCGAGCAAGCGGCGCACCACCCCGATACCTGCATCGGTGCGCCGGGCGGCCTCCTCCAGATCGCCCTGATCCAGCAGAATTCCCGCCAACCCCAGTTCGTTGGTCGCCGTGAAAACCATTTCTGGACCGAAATGTTTCATGGCGATAGCGAGGGCTTCCTCCTGACGCGCCCGAGCTTCCGGCAAGCGGCCCAGGGCGCGCAGGTTCCTCGCCATGTGCATCAGGGTGATCCCCACGTTCTTGTGGTCCGTACCCAGAACCTGATGCTTGATGCTCAGAGCCTCCTCGTGCAAGGCCAGGGCTTCCTGATAGTGACCGAGGTCGCCCATCAACCAGCCCAGATCGTCAATACGGCCGGCGGTCATCCGATGACGCCCCAGATGTTCCTTCGCCGCCTCCACACATTCGCGCAGCAAGGGTTCCGCCTCCGTGTAGCGGCCCTGGCGCGTGTAGTTCAAGCCCAGCGTGCCCATGGCTTTGATCAGGTCAGGATGCTCGGGTGTCAGGGACCGTCGGCGAATTTCCAGGGCCTCGGCAAACAGGGGCTCGGCCTCGCGGAACTTGCCCACGAACTCCAGGGAACCGGCCAGCCCCATCAAGCTGTAGGCCACCGTGGGGTGATCCGCGTCGTAGTGCTTGCGGTCCAGGGCCAGCACCTCGCGCAGGAACGGCTCGGCCTCCGCGTGATCTCCGCGTTCCCGCAGGAGCAGCGAAAGGTTGAACAGGGTATTGGCGTACTCTGGGTGATCCTTGCCGAAATGGTCGGCATGAAAGGCCAGAGCCTCCCGAAAAAGAGGTTCGGCCTCGTCGCGCCGCCCCAGCTCCAGCAGCAACAGTGCCAGATCGTTCTGGCAGGTGGCGTAGGACGGATCCAGGGACCCTCCCTC
>JAZBOO010000153.1:0-7560 GCA_036351155.1 Candidatus Krumholzibacteriia bacterium
AGATATGGCCCATTTCAAGGCGATGAACGAGGTCTGGGATGCCTGGGTTGTTGATGGGTTTGAGCCCGCACGGGCATGTGTGGAAGCAAAAATGGCAAGAGACACCCTGCTGGTGGAAATGTCCGTCACGGCGGCCAAGATCTAGCGCTCCGTTCTGGACTCTCCTGCCATTTTCGCCCCAGCTTCAAGCGATCAGTCGCAAGCGGGTGAGCATCACCACATTGACGGTACCGATCATGATCTCCAGGCCGGCGGCGGCCACAATGCCTGGAGCGGGCATGCCGTCAATCGCCATGCTCAGCAGGCGGGAAAGCCCGTAGGCGATGTAGACGGTCGCGGCAATCATCGTCGCGGGGTACCTCAGTCGCGATACAAACACACTGGCGAGTACCAGGCCTCCCAGGGCGAGGAGCGATCCTCCTGGAGCACGCACCTCGCTCAGAAGACTGGGGTTGCTGCCGAGGTCCACGCCGTTCGCCCCGTGCATGGCCGCTGGCGCGAGGAGCAAGATGCTCCCCACGGCCAGAAGGATGACGCCTGAAACCAGCAGATTCGCTTTGAGAACCTTGGATCCGTTCATTATTTGAACTCCTTGCAAAGGTATGTCTGCAGTGATCCGGGCTTGCCCGGTGAGACTGGACGCGCATGGGCAACTACACCGACCATGCGGTGGTCGCGGCCGTGGTTCTGGCGTAGTCGGCGAAGTCGCGCGGGGGGCGGCCCAGGGCCCGCTGGATTCCGTCGGTCAGATGGGCGTTGCGTCCGTCGAGAACCGTGGAGAAGAGGTAGTCCAGCATCCAGGCCACCTCGGGGGGCGCGCCCGATTCCGTCACCTCCGCCACGAAGGCCTCGTGGGGAACTTCCACATATTTGATGTCCCGTCCCGTGGCTTGTGACAGTTCCGCGGCAACATCCGCGAAGGTCATGAGGCGCGGACCGGTCACCTCGTAGATCTCTCCATCATGCCCGGGTTCGGTCAGGGCGGCCGCGGCCACTTCGGCGATGTCATCGACATCCACGAAGGGTTCGGGGGTGTCGCCCGCGGGCAAGGTGATCACACCCGCATGTACCATGTCGATGAAGGCGCCCTCGGAGAAGTTCTGGTTGAACCAGCTCGCGCGAACAATGGTCCACTCGAGTGTGCTCTCCTGAACGATCCGTTCGCAGGCCTGAGCCTCGGCTTCGCCGCGGCCGGACAGAAGGACAAGTCGCTTCACTCCGTGCCGGCGCGCCTTGTCGACGAAGGCCGCGATGGCGTCGGTGGCTCCCGGAATGGCCAGGTCCGGGGCGAAGTTGATATAGACCGCCTGGACGCCGTCCAGGCAGGCATCCCAGCCGGCCTCGTTGTTCCAGTCGAAGGAGGGGGAGGCGGATCGCGATCCGATGCGGACCGGGACACCCTTGGTCTCGAGGATCGAGGCGACCCTGCGGCCAGTCTTGCCGGTGCCGCCGAGCACGAGAGTCAGATGTTCGGGATTCTGTTTCTTGTATGTGATCATGGCTTCTTCCTTTGTTCGAGGTTGAAGCCACAAGGTACTGAATGCGAATCAGGGTTTCTTGGCACGGCGCGCCATGATTTTGACAATCAACGCCAATAGGGTCACTGACCGGCCGAGGCCTGCGCCTGGACGCGATAGGAGCGGGGCGTTTGCCCTTCCCACCGCTTGAAGGCCCGGGTGAAGGCGCTCTGGTCCGCAAAACCCGCCATGAAGGCGATCTCGCTGAGGGAATAATCTGTTTCCTGGAGAAGGCGTGCCGACAACCGGCGCCGTGCCTCATCGACAAGGGACTGGTAGGTGTGTCCTTCGTCCGCCAGTTTCCGCTGCAATGTCCTGGCACTCATGCACAGATGACCCGCCACACCGGAGACCTTCGGGACACCCTGGCTCAAGGAGCGGGATATCTGGTCTAACACCTGCTTGTCCAGGGAGGGGGAGTCCTCGATGCGCGAAACCTCGGTGGCGAGATGCGTCTCGAAGAAACGTGAAATGTTCTCATCGCCGAGCTTGTTGGGCACTTGCAGGGTTTCAGAGGAGACGAGCAGAGCGTCCCGATCGGAATCGAAAATAACCGGGCACCCAAAATATGCTTCATGGTCCTTGGCGGACCCTGGTGCCGGGTGCTTGAAATGGACCTCGAGTGGCAGGAACTCTCTCGTCGAAACTTCGCGGCTGATTGCAGCGATGCTGGCGATCGTGGCCTCGTTGGAGAGCCGCAGGCCGAGCCGCCGGGTGCCGTTCCGGTGGAGGTGCATGAACGCCCCACGGTCGGCGGGTTCTACCTCATATGTCGCGACGCTGGACAGCACGCGGGCGTAGCGCTCGGCGCGCGCGTAGGAACCGCGAAGATCGGTTGCTGACTTCCAGGCCAATCCAAAGGCCCCATAGTCATCGCAGCGCATGGACGTACCGGTCCTCAGGGGAATGGTGGTCGGGTTCGGGTCGAGATCGGTCAGCTTCTCGAGGAAATCATAATAGTCCGTGGCCGCGATCATTTTCGAGGGATCCACCGGGTGTCCCGGATCAAGGTCCATTGAGCGGCACAGGGCATCTGTGTCGACATGATGGTCGACTGCTGCAAGGACCTTTCTCACGAACAGCATCGAGACTTTTCCCAGGGCATTCCTCCTCGACATGCCGTGAACTCAGGAAGCTCGGCGGGGCGAGCGGCCACGAATTTGATACTAGACAAGAAACATCCGAAAACGGGGGGCGCCAGTGGGAGGTCTCATCCAGGTCGTCTGTCACATTTCTTGCGAAAGGATTCCGGAGCTCGCGAGTTCGGGTGGGAAAGAGTCGAACATTCTTTCCGTCCTTCGCCAGCGACATCGCGGGTGTCAACGACGACCCCTTCACGGTGGCTGACGCCCTCGTGGAAAACAACGCGGACCACGAGGTCTCAGGCGACTATACATACGACGTGGCCACGGCCACTGCGATCACCCTGGATGGGACCTCGGTCACTGTCGACGGCGGGACGGTCAACGGCGCGACGTATCTGGAGACGGTGACCATCTCGTCCACGGTCACGTCTGTCACACCCTGATCTATGGCTGCCGACAAAATGCATCCCCCCGTCGCTGGAAGGTGGCGGGGGGTGTTTTTTTCTAAAAGAGAATGATCAGGTCACATTCCGCTCCTATCAACGACTGATACGGAAAGCAGTGAAATCACTCTCCCCCAAGGATTGAGTCGATATGAAACGCAAGGAATGGGCAGCCAATTTCCCAGTTCTCGCCCAAGTTTTCCTCCTGCTGACCGTCGTCGGTGCGGGTGTGCACTCCGCAAACGCAGCGGGCGAGGACCCGGTTCTCGTACCCACCGCTTCCTTCGCTCTGGCCGATGCCGGACGCGTGACCAGGGTCGCGATGTCACCCGAGGGAACGCTCCTCGCGGTCGCGACCCAGGAACGCCTGGGCGCTCCGGTGACGCTCCGATCCTATGACGCATCAACCGGTGAGGTTGTCGCCACGGTGGAGGCCAAGATTCTCGGCCTGTATCGGTTGCACTGGATGGCTGACAACCGCCTGGTGGCCGCTGATCGAGACGCCCGGCCGGGCTGGCGGATCTGGAATGGCAGCACGCTCCAGGAGCTCCCGACTCTCTCCCAGGATCTGACCTGCTCCGATGGTCCCGCCAATCGGAACACGGGGGCCGTCTATTCTTCTGCCGGCATCACCAGCATGAGCGATGTGATTTGTCGCTTCGATAGCAGGGATGGGTCAACGCGGCGATCGGCCGAGAGTGTGCTGGTGGGAGCAGAACGCTTTTGGGTGAGGGCCGGCACGAACGAAATCGCCGTCTTGCACTCCCCGGACCCCGAGGTGTCGCTCGAACTCGTCTTTCTTGACGGCGACACATTGGCGCCAAAGAATACGATGCCGGTCCAGTTCGATGAGAGCGTCGAAGCCGTGGGCCAAACCGCGTGGATCTCGAACACCTTTACCAGGAAGGCCCGCCTTGAACCCGGGGCGATTCCCGTGGAGTACCGGGGGCCGATCAATACGAGCGGGGCAGGGCGGTTCTTCGTGCACGCCAATGGGATGGACGACCTGGTCATCATCTCGGCAACAGACGGGAAAGTGGTCGGCACCATGCCCGCGGGGATGAATGTCGCCGCGTTCGCCGCCTGGTCCCTCGACGATTCGTGGTTCGTGCGACTCACCGTGGACCAGAAGGTCGAGGTCTATCACTTCTGATTGGATGATTCTCCGAATGCTCCGGCATCCCGACCGCTGATGCGAAACCCCGCGCCGGCACCGGGCCCCCGGTCTCAACGCACCCTGACGATCCGCGTGCTCGCATTCGCGCCTGCGCTGCGCCCCTGCACCAGGTAGATCCCGCTGGCGACCTGGCGGCCCGCTTGATCGCGCCCATCCCAGGACAGGGTGCCAGAGCCCGCCGGCCACCATGAATCCTCCACGAGAGTGCGCACCAACCGCCCCTTCAGATCGTAGACCGCCACCGTGAGTGGGCCGGGTGTCGCCAGGTCGACCGCGAACATGGCTCCCGTTGATCCCGGTGGGGTGATCGCGCGCAGCCGAAACGCCGTCCGGGTGCTGCCTTCGGGAACCGCCACGGGGATGGCGGTGATGGCGACGGGGCTCGTGTCATGGCGGATGGTGACGACGTCGGTGGCCGGATCGTGGTACCAGCCGATCGTCCCGATCGTCTCGCTGGGCGGGGCCGTCAGCTCGGGCAGGGCCACACCACCCGCGAAGATGTAGCCGCGCGGGCCACCCGACATCAGGATCTGCTCGGTGCCGTCGCCGCCGGCGGTGGTGTACTCGAAGAGAGGCCCATCGAGCGGCCGGTCCATCGAAACGATGGCGCGATCGGCGGCCAGAATGCGGATCACGTCCCGGGGTGCGAGGTCGGGCGCCAGGGCCATGATCTCCAGGTAGTATTTCACGGTGTTGAAGTTCTGCTCGTACCAGCTGTCGATGTTGAAATAGACGAGGAGGTCCCGCACGGTCGTGAACATGCGGCCGTCGCTGGTGCGCGTGTTCTGACCATGGGAGCAGGCCGCGGCCATGTCCAGGGCGATGGTACGCCAGGCTTGATCGTGGCTTGGGTCACCGGCCAGGGCTCGGTCCAGCAGCAGCCCTGTGCGGGCGTACTGCAGGCTGCTGGCGTAGGTCGCCTCGGGCCAGCCGAACCACTCGAGGGTGACCGGCGTGTACGGATCGTAGCGGCTGGACGGGCTCGTGACGAGGAAGCGGGCCGTGAGCGAGTCCCAGGCAGCCACGGCCAGGTCTTGCCAGCCTGTCGGCTGACGCTCCAGCAACTCGACGATGAACTCGTGGCCGGAGTAGTGGTCGCCGAAGCCCGTCTGCATCTCGGGGGACTGGTCCTCGTAGAAGGCCTCGAAGTGCAGGTAATCGGGGGAGGCTGGGTTGCCAGGATTGGCCAGCAGCCAGGCCCAGGCACGGTCACGAGCGGCGGAGTAGGTGGCATTGCCGGTGCGTTGGAACATGGCGGCGAAGAAATGCACCGCCGGTTCGAGGTGGCTGGTGTAGTCCTGGGTGACGGTGCCATTGGCGGGCACCACGCGGAACGGCCACCGGCCATCGGCCTGTTGGTCGCCGGAAAGCTGGGTGGCGGCCATGACGTCGGCAATCTCGACGGCGGCGTCCCAGTAGGCCCCTTCCCCGGTGATGTCGTACAGGCGCAGCAGGCGCAGAGCGAACATGGGCGGTTTGTCCGTCATGATGGCCGGGCCGTCCCAGCCGCCGCCCATGACGCCACCGGTCTGGGTGCTGTAGGGCAGGTTGCCGTACAGGTCGCCCGCAGGGGTGCGGTGCTCCAGGATCCAGTCCGCATAGGCGCGAGCGCGGGCGAGGGCCTCGCCTGAAGGGTCACCGCTGAACCGTCGCCAATCCAGGAAGGCGTCGATGGCCACACTGGCGGTGTAGGCCGGATAGCTCACCGAGAGGTAGCCGGGATAGCCATTCAGGTTGCCGTCGAGGTTGTTGACGTCGTTGATGGCGTAGCTGTAAAAATACGGGGGGACCGGATAACCCTCGGGGTCGTTGTCGTTGGTGCGAATGCCGTTCGCGCCCACGTCCGCGTAGAGGAATCCAATCACTTCGGCAACAAGCTGGTCGTAGGGCTTGGCAGGCTCCACCACCGCGCGTGCTGGAGCGTGAGCCGCAGCGATCGCCAGAAAAATGAGACAGGTCATGATGCCGTGGGAATACCGTCGCATGGGGCAATTGTAGCATGCAAATGCTGTTCTGGGTGTAAATTTGAGGTATAATCGGAGCAGGTCCTGAACACCGGGAAAGGAGGTCCATCGTGCATTTTTTGGTGCGCAATATTCTTTTACTCCTCATGGTCGGGGCCTCCTGTGTGGCCGGGCCCAGCTTTTCTGCTCCGGATGCCCACCCATTTTCCAGCCTGCACGAGGGACTCAATCGTCTGCAACGCCTTCAAGAGTTCGGGCAACGCGGCGGCCGCATGCCCACGGCCGACCCGCGCCAGGTGCAGTACGATGTCCTGCATTACGACCTTCTGGTGGACGTCGATACCGAGAACGAATCCATCATCGGCGCGGTGACCATTTCCTGTGAAGTGCTGGCCGGACCGCTGGACGAGTTCGTGCTCGACTACCTGGACAGGATGCAGGTCGAGGCGGTGCGCATCCTTTCTCCCTACGCCTCCGAACTGGATTTCACTCACACGGAAAACCTGATCGTTGCCGAGATCCCCACCGCACTGACAACCGGGCAGACGGCCGCACTGGAGGTCGTGTTCTCCGGCGCGCCGGTCTCCGAAGCCATCATGGGCTTCGCGTTCCAGCAAACCGACCAGGGCGCTCCGGTGGCCGTGACGGTGAGCGAACCCTGGAGCGCCCGTTCCTGGTGGCCCTGCAAGGACGATCTCACGGACAAGGCCACGGTCTCGACCACCTTCGCGGTGCCCACCGGCCTGTCCGCCGTCGGCAATGGTAACAAGGTTATATCACCTCCACCGGGGCATCCTTACGCGGACTACACCGCCCCGGGACGGGTGACCACGACCTGGCAGGAGGACTTTCCCATCTCCACCTATCTGGTGAGTCTCGCCGCATCGGACTATGTCGCATTTGGGCAGGACTATTCGGGACCCGCGGGTGAGTTCACCATCCAGCACCATGTTTATCCCGACCTGGCGGCGGCGGCGGTGCAGCAATTCTCCATCTTGCCGGAGATGCTCGACTTCTGTGGCGACCTGCTCGGTCCGTTGCCCTTCACGGGGGAAAAATTCGGGATGGCCATGTGCAACTGGGACGCCGCCATGGAGCACCCGACGGCCGTGACCTGGGGAGACTATCTGACCGCAGCTTATCCCGACATTCATTCCATCATCATCCTTCACGAACTGGCCCACCAGTGGTTCGGCAACCTGATCACCCCGGAGGACTGGACGCACATCTGGTTGAACGAGGGTCTGGCCACCTATGTGGAGGCCTTGTGGGTGGAGCACCAGGAAGGGGCGGTGGGCCTGAAGAGCTTCATGTCCCAGCGCCAGTGGGGCTTGGGCTATCTGGAGGGTCCTCTGTTGCTCCGTCCAGAGGTCG
>JAZBOO010000154.1:0-12117 GCA_036351155.1 Candidatus Krumholzibacteriia bacterium
AACCGGTCGACGGCCGACTTCATGATTTCCTCCCCGTTGCTGGACGAAGAATACGAGGCCATCGTCAAGGACTACCGCGGGTATCTGGAGCGCGAGGTCTGAGCCAGACTATTCCACGTCCAGCTTGACCGTGCCGCCCTTGATGGTGCACTGGCACATGAGCCGGCGCTCGGGATCCAGGTCCATGTCGATCTCGGCCTCGCTGCGCTCGGACAGGTTCTCCATGCCCGACAGCACCACCGTGGCGCACTTGCCGCACACGCCATCGTGACAACCGAACTGCACGCCAAGATCGACAGCTTTTTCCATGCTCCCACCATCGATGGCCGAGATTTCCTGGGAACGTGATTTGATCGTGGCCATGGGTGTCTCTCTCCTTGGGTCATAACAGGTTTCTATGCTTGCAGGATATTTTAGCGCAAATCCCGGAAACCACAAGATCACAGCCATTTATTGGGGTTTCGCAGGGATCTGGGCGTTGCCCGGGCCGCTTCCGGATGGTAGAGTTCCCACGATTGGCCTCTGGACGGCCATCATCAACACCCTTTAGCTGGGTATTGCCGTGTTCGTTTCGGTTTACAAGCCGTGGAAGAACATCAGGCGCTGAATGAGTGAGGAGGCTCCATGAAAATCGTTTTTTCCGGAGCACACCAGACCGGGAAGACGACCCTGATTGGTGAGCTCGACGGTTTGCTTTCGACATTCAAGTCCATTGATGAGCCCTACCACTAGCTCGAAGAAGAAGGCCATGCGTTCTCGGACCCGCCGGCACTCGAAGACTTCGAGGTGCAACTTGAGCGCGCGATCCATTCCATCGTCGAGAGCAACGGAAACTGCCTCTTTGACCGATGCCCCTTCGACCTGGTTGCCTACCTTTTCAGCATCGAGGAATCGGACAGGTTCGACCTGAACCAGTGGATGCCCGCTGTTCAGGATGCGATGGAGCAGATCGATCTCATCGTTTTCGTCCCGGTCGAGGAACCGGACCGCATCGCCGTGGACGGGTCGGATCACGAAGCTCTGCGTCTGCGCGTGGACGAAGTGCTCCGGGAGATCGTTCTCGACGACCAGTGGGCTCTGGGCATTCCTGCGATCGAGGTGACCGGATCTCCAGGTGAGCGTGCCCGCCAGGTTCTGGACCAAATCGGACTTGATGCGGGGGCAAGGTGAAGACGGGCTCTGCCTGAAATTCGCATCCTGCCCACGGATTCAAGCCCCCCTTGAAATGGAGAAGCGCCATGACCACCACTCCCGCCGTCCGCCTCTCCAATACCCTGGCCCGGCTTTTCGACCGGCTGGAACACGCCTGGGAAAACCGCCGCACCGTGGCCATCCTGGCCAACTTCCTGATCGTCATTTTCCTGGTGGAACTGGCCCTCATCGGCTTGAAAAACATGGGTGGGCTGCCGGCGTTCCTGCAGCCCTTCGTGAAGTCCAGCAACTATTTCTACGCCGTCAACCTGGCCTTCACCATGCTGCTGGTGTTCGAGGTGATCGAGCTGGTGTTCAGCATGGCCCACTCGGTGGCCGAGTCGGTAGGCAAGCAGTTCCAGATCCTCTCGCTCATCCTGCTGCGGGCCTCGTTCAAGGAGTTCTCTTACCTGGACTACCCCATCAACTGGGACCACATCAACGACACCCTGTATCACATCCTGAGCGATGCCGCCGGGGCCCTGTTGCTCTTCTTCCTGCTGGGGTTCTACGGCCGGATGATGCGTCACCAGCCCATCACCAGCGATGCCGGCAGCCAGGTGCGCTTCGTGGTGGCCAAGAAGGTGCTGGCCCTGGGCCTGCTGGCGGTGTACGGCGCCGTCGGTGTGCAGGCTCTCCACCAGTGGGTGACCACAGCCACCACCCCGCCCTTCTTCCAGACCTTCTACACAATCCTCATTTTTGCCGATTTCCTGCTGGTTTTCATCTCGTTGCGCTACACGGCCAGCTACTTCGTGCTGTTCCGCAATTCGGGGTTCGCGCTGTCCACGGTGGTGATCCGTATTGCCCTGACCGCCCCGCCCTACTACAGTGCGGGGCTGGGCCTGTGCGCCATGTTGCTGGCTCTGGGCATCACCGGATCGTACAACCGTTTTGCCCGAAATGAGCCGCTGGCCGAGTCCGTCTAACCTGTCTGGAAAGGGATCATTGTGAAACGCCTGCTGGTCTTTCTGTGTCTGGTTTCCCTGCTGCCCGCGGCCCATGCCGCCGACCTGGCCCGGCACATCGACCCCTTCATCGGCACCGGTGGCCACGGGCACACCTATCCCGGCCCCACGCTTCCTTTCGGCATGGTCCAGCTGTCGCCCGACACCCGGCTGACCGGCTGGGATGGTTGCTCGATATACCACGACAGCGACCGGATGGTGTACGGCTTCAGTCACACCCACCTGAGCGGCACCGGCGTGGGCGACTACGGCGATGTGCTGCTGATGCCCGTGACCGGCCGGCCGCACCTTTTCAGCGGGTATCCGGATCAGGTGGATGCGGGTTACGGTTCGCGGTTTTCGAAGGAAAAGGAACAGGCCCAGGCAGGATATTACCGGACCTTCCTCGAGGACTACGGCATCGAGGTGGAGCTGACGGCCACCGAGCGGACGGGGCTGCTCCGGTATGTTTTTCCCGAGGGCCGGGAAGCCCATGTGATCATCGACCTCGAGCACCGCGACAAGCTGCTGGATGTGGGTTGCACCGTGGTGGACGAACGGACAATCGCCGGATTCCGCCGCTCCGAGGGCTGGGCCCGCGACCAGCTGGTGCACTTCCGCGCGGTGTTTTCGCGGCCCTTCACGGTGGCGCGCCTGGTGCCCGGTCCCGGTGAGCTGGCCGATCGCGACAGCAAGGCCGTGCTGAGTTTCGGAAACGAAGGCGGCGAGCTGCTGGTGCAGGTGGCGCTGAGCGCCGTCGACGCCCAGGGCGCCCAGGGCAACCTGAAGACCGAGTGGGCCGATTTCGATTTTGCCGCCGTGCGGCAGGCCGCCGGCCAGGCCTGGTCCGACATCCTGGCGCCGTTTGCCGTCGAGGGCTCCGATGATTCCCGGCTGACGGTCCTGGCCACCGCCCTGTACCACAGCTATCTGGCGCCCAATCTGTTCAGCGATGCCGACGGCCGCTTCCGCGGCATGGACCTCAAAACTCATCACGCGCGGGGACGCCGGCAGTACACCGTGTTCTCGCTGTGGGACACCTACCGCGCCACCCATCCCCTGTTCACCTTGATGCAACGCCGGCGCACGGTGGATTTCGTGCACACCGCCCTGTCCCACTATCAGCTGGGGGGGCGCCTGCCGGTGTGGGAGCTGGCCGCCAACGAGACCGATTGCATGATCGGCTATCACTCGGTCAGCTTCATCGCCGACGCCTGGTTGAAGGGGATCCGCGGGTATGATCCGGAGCTGGCCTTCGAAGGCATGCTGGACAGCGCCTACCGGGACCACTTCGGGCTCGAGGCCTACCGCCGTCAGGGGTTCATCGCCATCGAAGATGAGCCCGAATCGGTGAGCAAGACCCTGGAGTACGCTTACGATGACGTATGCATCAGCCGCATGGCCTGGTCGCTGGGCCACAACGAGCTGGGTGAGCAGTTCGCGCAGAGGGCCCAGGGCTGGCGGCACCTGTACGATCCGGCCAGCCGCTGCTTCCGCCCGCGCCGCAACGGCCAGTGGCTCAAACCCTACGATCCGCGGCAGGTCGACTTTCACCACACCGAAGCCAACGGCTGGCAGTACCGATTCGCTGCGCCGCACCACATGCCCCAGCACATCGATCTCCTGGGTGGAGACGCGGCCTGTTCCGCGGTCCTCGACTCGCTGTTCACCTTGACCAGTGAGACCACCGGTCGTCATCAACCCGATATCACCGGCCGCATGGGCCAGTACGCCCACGGCAACGAGCCCAGCCACCACATGGCCTGGCTGTACCATTTCACCGGGGAACCGGAGAAGTCACGGGCGCGTGTGACGCGCATCCTCGATGAGTTTTATACCGACCAGCCCGATGGTCTGATCGGCAACGAAGACTGCGGCCAGATGAGCAGCTGGTATGTGCTGGCCGCCTACGGTCTCTACGATGTGGCGCCCACGTCGCGGCAATGGCTGATCATTCCCCCCTTGCACGAGCACATGAGCCTGACTTTCGAAGACGGCGCCGTGTTCACCACCCGACGTGAAGGATCGGGGCCCGTGGCGCAGGTGCTGTGGAACGGCAAGCCCCTGAACCGCAGCTGGCTGGCGCATTCCGAGGTGACCGGCGGCGGCGAGCTGGTGTTCCAGCTGGGCGAGATTTCTCGGTGGGGCGTGGACCCGGCGGACCGGCCGGGCTTGCCCCTGGAAAGCGCCGTGGTGCTGGCGGCGCCCTGGGCCGAAGCTTCGGGTGATCGTTTTCGGGGCCGGCAACAGGTGACCTTGCACGCGCAGGAAACCGGGGCGCAGATCTACTGGACCCTGGATGCCGAGGGCGATCCGCTTGCAGGCACCCTTTATACCGAACCTTTGACCCTGGATCGCACCTGCGACCTGCGCTTTGTGGCCGTTTCCGGACCCCGGACCAGCCCCGTGGTGACCGCTCGCTTCAATGCCATTCCCAACGACTGGAAGCTGGAGATCTCATCGATCCCCAACTCTCAGTACACAGCCGGAGGACCCGACGCTTTGATCGACGGACGACGCGGCACCGACAACTGGCGCACCGGCGGCTGGCACGGTTATGAAGGGCAAGATTTTTCGTGTGTGCTGGATCTGGGCGAGGTGCGATCGGTCCACAAGGTCGGCGCCAGCTTTCTTCAGGACATGCGCTCGTGGATCATGATGCCCCGGGAACTGGTGGTGGAAGTTTCCGTGGATGGCACCACCTGGCAGGAGGTCGGGCGCGTGGGGCATCAGGTGCCCGAGCGCCAGGAGGGCGTGTTCAGGCGGGACTTCACGGTTTCGCTGGACGGGTTGGAGATCCGGACCGTGCGGTTTTTCGCTGCGGGATATGGAACCTTGCCCGAGTGGCATCTCGGGGCCGGGGGGCCCAGTTTCATCTTCGTGGATGAGCTGATCATGGAATAAGGGGGGTTTTCGCGATTTAAGTCTTGCTTGTTCGTGCTTTATTCGCTATATTCATGGCACCTCCCCTCACCACTGATCAGGAGAGATGCCATGCACCCCTTCGTGCCCGGCCAGTCGGCCCATGCTGCCCATTCCGCCCTCAAGACCGCCGTTCAGACCATGGATTCCGCCCAGCAAAACGCGGTGCTGTGGTTCGGGGAGATTCTGAGCCGGAAGCTCTATCAAGACCTCGGGTATTCTTCCATCAACCAGTACGCCCAGCAGGCCCTGGGCTTTTCCCGCACCCGGACCGGCGATTTTCTTCAGCTGTGCCGAAAGCTGGACAAGCTGCCCGCCATCAAGCGCGAAGTGGCCGAGGGCAAGCTGGGCTACACCAAGGCGCGCGAACTGGCCAAGGTGGCCGACCAGAAGAACGAAACCGAGTGGCTGGAACTGGCCAAGAGCAAGTCACGACGGGAGCTGGAACACGAGGTCAAGCGGGCCAAGCTAGAGGCGGTCAATCTGGCGCAGGGTCAGACCTCGCTGTTGCCCGCGCCCGTGAACAGACCCGCAGCTGTGATCCCGGTGCGGGTCTGTTTCGAGTTCACCCCGGAGCAGTTCGCCCGGTACGAGGCGCTTACGGAACAGTTGCACAAGCGGGGCAGCGCGGGCGGAGACAAGGTGGAGATGCTATTGCAGGCCATGGCCTCCTTGGCCGCGGAAAGTGCCCCCCGGGGGGGCATCGAAAGCCCGCCCATTCAGATCCATATTCATCAATGTCCTGATTGCGAGAAAGCCACCATCCAGACCAGCCGGGAGGAGATGGCGATTTCCCCACAAGACCTGGACCGCGCCCGGTGCGACGCACAGATCCTGGAGCCAGGAAAGCGAAATACCAGCACCATTCCGCCGGCGGTCAGGCGACGGGTCCTGGCCCGCGATCGGCACCGTTGCCAGAGCCCCGGCTGCCCTCACACCCGATTCCTCGAGATCCACCACAAGATCCCGCGCGCCCGGGGCGGAAGCCACGACCCGGAAAACTTGATCACCCTCTGTTCGGCGTGCCATGCGCGTGTTCACCGGCATCCGGCAAACCAGCTGCTGGCCCGCGAGAGGGAAGCGCCATATCAGGCCTCCCCCTCCTTGGCCGCCGGGTACAGGTGCACATCCCGCTGAGGGAAGGGGATGCTGATCTGCTCCGCGTCGAAGCGCATCTTCACTTCGCGCGTCACCGCCCAGTAGACATCCCAGTAGTCCTCGGTGCGGACCCAGGGGCGCACGATGAAATCAACCGACGATTCACCCAGAGTGTGCAACCGCACCATGGGCTCGGGTTGATCCAGGACTCCTTCACATTCGGCAAGGATCTTGTTGAGCACCTCTTCGGCAAGGGGAATGTCATCGCTGTACGAGATGCCGAAGGTCATGTCTACCCGACGCGTGTGCTGGTCGGTGACGTTCTTGATGACGTCGCCCCAGATCTTGCTGTTGGGCACCACCAGTTTCTGGTTGTCCAGGGTCAGGATGCTGGTCGACACCATGCTCATGTGCTCGACCTTGCCGAACGCCCCGCTGATTTCCACCAGATCGCCCACGTCGTAGGGGCGGTAGAAGAGGATCATCAGGCCGGAGGCAAAATTGGAAAGGCTGTCCTGCATGGCAAAACCCAGGATGAAACCCACGACCCCGAGGCCGGCCAGGAGCGGACCCAGGCTGATGCCGAACTGGGCCAGAGCCACCATCACCGTCAGACCGAGGACCACGTTGTGGGTAAAGCTGACGATGGTCCGCTTCAATAGCTGGGAAATGTTCAGCCTGGCCCGGCTCAGGCTCTTCTCGACAGCCTTGCGCACCAGACTGGCCAGCAGCCAGCCCGCGGCCATGATCAGCAGGACCACCATGAACTTGACAAGGTACCCGGGGCCCTTCTCGGCCAGCCAGTCCGTGGCTGCGGCCCAGGCCTTGCGGGCCAGTGCAGAGGAAACCGTGACATCCATCACCCCGGAGGCCAGATCCTGAGTCACCACCACCAGGCGTTCGCGGGCCGCTTCATCGGGAATGCCAGCCCTGTCCATCAGGTCCAGGGTGTGGTCCAGGCTTTTGCCGTTGACGTCGAGGGTGTGCTTGGTGGCCGTCAGGAGCAGGGGAAGGTCCGAGTCATCCGGTTTGGCCTTCATCTGGGCTTTCAGATCGTCGGTACGCTCCAGGCCCAGCGCGAGCCGCCCCAGGAGCAGGTCAGTCCGTTCGCGCAGGTGAATGTGGAAAATCGACAAGGACGCCGTCACGTCCCGGCCCAGACCTTCGAGGGTGGTCAGGTGGTCGGCCACATAGCGAAACAGGATATCTAACCGAGCCACGCGGCGGTCGATCTTCGCTTCCAGGGTGGCCCGGTCCGCGGCACCGGTTTCGGGCCGGCGACTGCGTAGTTCATCGACTCTTTGACGCGCTTCATCGAGTCTGATCCACAGCTGAGGAATCAACACCTGGTGAAGAGTGATCACCCGTTCCTTGAGAGGGCTGGGCGCGCCTTCGGCCAGCCCCAGAGCGGCCAGATCCTTCATGACGGCCATGAAGCGGTCCTCGGTACGATCGATCTGCAACCGCAGGACCTGACGGTCCTCGGCTCCGGCCTCGGACAGCTGGGCATGGTAACGCGCATCATCCTCGATGATGTCGGCCACATCTTGCAAGAGAGCCACCGCACGTGGGCCCTCGACCTCTTCCGTGGCCCCGACCAGGGCCGATTCCAGGGTCGGAAAAACAGGATCCTGGGCCTGAGCGCTTGGGCTGCCCAAGGCCACCAGAACAAGAATCGTGATGAAGAAACGTACCATGGAAGGTCCTCCAAAAAGAGACTGGCCAGCAATACCGTTGCTGGCCAGCCTACAGAATGGAGAGGTTTCGGGACAGGAAATCCTGTCTAGTTCTTCACGTGCTCGATCACGATGGCCACCGAACCGTCCAGTTCCGAGCGCAGGTCGGCCCGCTGCACGGCCTCGGTTTCGACCTGTTCGCGGGGCAAGATCATGGCTTCGGCCAGGAAGGTGCCCACGCTGTCGGCCCGCTTTTCGGCCAGAGCCTGGGTTTCGGCCGTCACGACGACGCGCACGGGTGACCAGGGGTGACGCCGGATCTCGTCGGTAGCCCGGGTCAGCCAGCTTTCGCCCCCGTCGGTCAGGTTCTTGTCCTCACGAACGAACAGGTGGCCCCCGGCGATTTCCAGCACCCGATCGCCATCCTGGCGATAATCCAGGGCGGGAATGCGGAAGCTGACACCGGCGTGGTTGTAGGTGTTCGTGCCCTTGTCGGTCTGCGTGAAGACGTAGCTGTAGGGGTAGCCCACCTTGAGGATTTCCCCGCCGTCGCCGCGGCCGTCCCAGTCCAGTTTCTCCGGAGGATTGCCCCCACCTTCGTAGGTGCGGAACGGACTGCCCCGGAAATCGGTCACGGTCAATGACCAGTCCTTCACCTTGTGCCCCTCGGGGTCGGCGGTGAAGAAGGTGGCCACCGGTGTGCGCGCCATGTCCTGGATCCACAGGTGGGGCGGCTGGTCGCTGCCCAGCATTTCCAGGTTGTTCAGGTGAGGTTGAAGTCCGCTGACCGGGCTGACGCCCAGGGCTTCCTGGTCCATCACCGTGAAGAACGAGTCGATGGCGGCCGTGCCCATGGCAAACTCGAAGGAACCCTTCTCGATTTCCTGGCGCACGGCGTTCTCGGCTTCGACCACCATTTCGGGGAGGGCGCCGCCATCCTGACCGTCGCTGGTCCAGTCTTCACCCTCGTCCTGGGCCAGCGCGGGCACCGCCAGCAGGAGAATCATCATGGTCATGCCTAGGTACTTCATCATGGTCTTTTGACTCCCGTTTCCGCTAGTTCAGGCGGAAGACGATGGTGATCACACCCCACTGCTCGACGGCCGCTTGGCCGGCGCCCAGGGGAGCGAAACGGAACTGCTTGATTGCATCCATGGCCATCTTGTTCAGGTCACGGTGCACCGATGTTTGCTCGAAATAGGCGTTGTCCTTCACACGACCATCGGCCAGCACGGTGAAGTGCACCGCCACGGCACCTTCCCAGCCCTTGCGTCGGGCCAGGGCCGTGTACTCGGGGGCCACACTCTTGAGGATCTTGCGCCCCTGGATCTGGCCGCTGATGGTCATGCCCACACCCTTGCCGTCCAGCTTGACCTCGGCCACCTGGCGGGTTTCGGGTTCGGCTGCCGTCGCTGCCACGATATCCTTGGTGGGTTCGGGTTCGGCCAGACGCGCCCGACCCGCCAGCGATCCGCCGCGGCCGCCACTGCCCGAACCGTAGTTCAGGATGGTCTTGCGTCCCCCGCTGGATTTGCTGCCGCCACCGGTGGGTCCGTCCACATCCAGGACACCCTGGCCGCCGGAAACTCCGCCGCCCTGGCCGGCCGGCGCCAGTGCGGCCGCCGGAGCCTGGTAGCTGGAGCGGCTGTTCTGCTGCAAGCCGCCACCCGCAGGCACGGCACCGGCCACCTCGGCCACGCCACCGGAGCGGCGACTGGTCGAGCTGGCCACGTCGATTTCACTGCCCAGAGCCACCCCGCCCGACTTGCTCTTGAGAGCACCGGACTGAGGCTTGAACTGGCCCACGGGACGGGTCGCCGCGCGCGCGGGTGCCTTCACGTTGTCCAGCTCCTTGGCCAGGGCGGTGCCCTTCAGCTTGGCCGGGTCAATGATCTTCCGGTTGGCCGGCACAGGCACCTTGGCCTCCAGCTGGGGAGCCTGAGCCAGGGCCTTGGGCTGCACCTTGGGCTGCGCGTCGGGCACCACGATGTCGGCCACCGCCACCTGGACCCGCTTGGTCGGCTGGATCGGGTCGATCTTGGGAGCCTTCTTCGTCAATGGCTTGGGCTCGGGCCGCGGAGGCTCGGGCGATTTCGGTTCGGCCGGCTTCATGGCGCTGTCGGTGGCCACGCCGCGTCCCGGCGGTTCGGGTCGGCGCGCAGGTTCCTTCAGCTTCACCTTGGCCGCCACATCTTCCCCATAGCGGGCCTCGATGTAGGCGATCTCGGTCAATTCGTTTTCGATATAGGTCTGGGCCGCCTTGCCGCCGGCCATGACGACCAGGACCAGCAACAATCCCACGTGCAGGACCAGGCTGGCGGTCATGCCGCCACCGGTCTGGGCAGCCCGGTCGATGTGCTGTTGCATCATCACGGCTGCTCCTCCTCATCCTTTTCCTTGGTGGCCAGGGCCACCCGGGGCACCTGGCTGGCCTCGACCGCGGCGATCAGTTCCTCGACCTCGCCATAGGGCAGGTTCTGGTCGGCCTTGACCACCGCCACCGTATGAGGGGCACCATCGAGCATCAAACCCACGTAGTTACTGATGTCGGCCAGGGCTACCTGGTCGTTCCCCACGAAAATTTCCCGGTTCATGTTGAACGTGATCTCGATGTTGTCGGTATCGTCGACCTCGCTGGCGCGAGCCTGCGGCAGGTCGACGTCATCGACTTCGTTATTCAAAAACGGAGCGATCATCATCAGGGTCAGCACCACCACCAGCGAAACGTTGATGATGGGGACCACTGTGGTGCGGCTCTCGGTCTGGAATGCGCTCTTCTTCACCGTTATTCCCCTAACTGATTCAGCATGGCCAGGCTTTCGGCCCCGCTGGCCTTGGCGATGTCCAACACCTCGACCACCGAGCCCAGAATGACCTCGTCGTGAGGGACGATCACAACGGTCTTGTCGTCACGCAGGGCCAGCTGTTCGGTCAATGCCAGTTCCAGGTTCTCGGGATCGGTCATTTCCCCGTTCAGCCTGATCCCGTCCGGGTCCACCGCCACCATCAGCAGGCCGTCCTCGGCCGCATCGGTGGGTGTGACCACGGCACTTTCCGATCCTGCCTGGGCGCTGTTGACCTGGATACCGTTCCACATCAGCGCCGGCATGGTGATCATGAATACCACGATCAGGGTGGTGGTCACGTCAGCCAACGGAGTGATGTTGGCCTCGTTCTGACCTTGCATGCTGCTGCGTCTTCTCTTTGCCGCCATGGTTGTGCCTCTTTAGCTCAGGACTCCGACCAGATCGTTCGCATCTTCTTCTTGTCGCTGGGCCGCGTAAGGCTTGGCCTGACGGGCCGTGGCCTGCTGACGCTTGCGCTGCTGCAGCTGTCCCCAGAGGCTGAAGAAGGCTTCGCGGGCATCTTCCAGGTGGGCGGTCCGGGTCCGGATCCGGCGCACGAAGAAGTTGAAGGCCACCGTGGCAATCACGGCCACGACGATACCCGCAGCGGTTGTCATCAGGGCTTCCGAAACACCCATGGCCACCACGGCGCCGCCGCCGCTGCCGGTACGGGCGATGTCGGCGAAGGCGCGGATGATACCGACCACCGTACCGAACAGACCCAGGAGAGGAGCGATGTTGCTCATGGTGCCCAGCACGCCGATGTTCCGTTCCATCTCGACCGTTTCCAGATCGATGGCGGTGTCCAGGCGCTGAGCCAGCTCGTCGTGGGAGCGATTCATGTGGGTCAAACCCTGGATCATGACGCGACCCGCGGGGCTCTTGCTGCGCTGGCAGAATTCCACGGCACCCTGCAGGTCACCATTCTTCAGGTGGCCGGCCATGCTCTTCATGAAACTCTTGGTGTCGTGGCTGGTGGTCTTGAAGTAGAGCAGGCGTTCCACGGTGAATCCCACGGTCACGATGCTGCAAATCGCCAGGATGATCATGGTGGGTGAGGCCAGGAAAAACCCCACAATGGACATTTCGCCGAACATATCTTTCGTCCCCTCTGTTGCCGGAAACCCGGCCGTTCCAATTGCCTTCAGTCGGGAAGGATCAACGTGCAATCTGCGATTCTCCCCCGTCAGTTTCGGCCCCAATCCGCAAATTACTCGGGAAATCGAAGGCCTGCTGACCATACCGCAAGGCATATGCCATTTAAGCAAGAAAGACCGACCATGGGTAAGGCTGGGGAATTCTGGACCCTTGTTTGGGACCATGGCCCATTCACAGGAACGATCCGAAGGTTCAAGCAAGGCGGAGCAGGAGAAGGGCGGGCGGTCTATCCGGCAGGCTGGGGTCCGTCCAGGGCCTCACGCACCTTGAATGCCAAGT
>JAZBOO010000155.1:0-8176 GCA_036351155.1 Candidatus Krumholzibacteriia bacterium
GGTGGTGGGGCCGTAGATCCAGTCGAGGCCGCCCTCTTGCTGGTCCTGGGCCAGCGCGGGACAGGTCAGGATGGTGGCGGCCAGCAAAAGCAGGGTGGCCGCGCGCGGCATGCGTAAGGTGCCAGGCATGTGAAAACTCCCCGTCACGGGTTGGCAGGTGGGGCGCAAGGTGGGCAAGAGAAGTCCATAGTAAAGGGGGAGGTCGGGCCGGGGCAATGGTTAATCGAGGGGGGGCAGTGGGACTTTTCCCACCTATTTTCTGCCTCTTTGTCTTGGGCGTGGGGAGATTCGCCGTTCAAGTTCAGCGAGTGTGGAGGCCGGGGGTGGAATCAGGAGATCCGCAAAACTGTCCAGTCTGCCAAGTGCCTGGGCAACCTTGAGCACCAAGTCCAGTGAGGCCAATCCGTTATTTTCAAAGCGCTTGAGCGAAGATGGGGTCACACCGGCCCGCCGTGCCAGGGTGTCCCTTGACCAACCCTTGGTCAGGCGAAGCTCGCGGGCTTGGAGGGCAAGTCGGTCAGCCATTTCCCTGGGTGTGTGCATGAATAGTTGGGCCATGGAAGAAATCTAACTCCAGAAGAGATAAAAGGCAATATATTACCCCTTAAGGCTAGCCCCGCCACACGAGTCGGCAGGGCCCCAGTGCTCCGCACTCAATCCTCCAGGAACCAGTCCAGCTGATTCAGCTCGGGAATCCGGTCCTTCAGCTGATCGGCCAGATCGGTCAGCTTGTCGGCCTGGTCGCCGATCTCGTCGCCCAGCCGTTCGATCAGCTCGGAACGGCCTTCGAAGTCCACCTTCAGGTCGGCGAACTCGGCGTCGGCGTCATCGTCGTCCTCATCGGACAATCCGCGCAAGGCCTGACGAATGGCGGCGGCCGCGAAGCTGGTGGCGTCCTCGGCCAGCTCCTCGGCGTCCTCGGCAATCAGATCGGCCTGCTCCTCCAGCCTGGCCGCCTCCCTGAAGAACTTCTTCAGCAGCTTGCGGCTCTTGCCGTCGGTTTCAATGCGCTGGTCGTCAATGGTCAGGTCGCCATCATCGGAAATGACGATCTCCTCATGCTCGCGCCGATCGCGATGGGTGATGACCAGCAGGTCACCGTCGATATCAAGGCTGGTGTGATGGGTCATGCTGATACCCCGGCAGTGATGGTGATCGTGTCCGTGTCCGGCGGCGACCACGGCGGGCAAAGCCACACAGACCGCGACCAGCAGGACGACAACAAGATTGCGCATTCTGGAACTCCTGAAACACCTGAGCCAAGCGGGCGGGGCAGCTAACCCGGAGGCTCGTGACTGTCGGGGGGGTGTGGGCTATACGAAAGGCGGGGGCGAGGGTTGCAGGGGGTTTTCCAGCGCGTTGGAAAAGGGCACGCCCTGCTCATGGACCACGCTCCGTCCATCTGGTATAACCGCGGAACACTCCCCATCACGAGAAGGTCAGATGCGACACACTGTTTTCTTCATGCTGCTCTTGATTGGTCATGGCGCCGCCACGGCCCAGACCGATTTTCGCACCCGCAATCCGGTGGGCCTGTTCCAGGACATGAAGGCCGACACGGTGACCAGCGCCCATTTCAATCATTTCGCGCCCACCCCTCTTATCGCGTTCAAGATAACAACCCCCGTCCCCGGCCAGGAGCTGACCGGAGCCAACCAGGGAATGGCGGTGATCGACTTCAACCACGATGGGTATCCCGACCTCCTGAAGGCAGACGAGGCCTACGCCGGCCAGGCGCCCTCCCGACTCTTGCTGGGCCGGGGCGACGGCACCTTTGCCATCCTGCAGGACAGCGGGTTACCCGCGGGATTGACGGACCCCAGGGTGGCCGATCTGGACAACGACGGCTGGGAGGATGTGGTGTGCCAGGTGACTTCAGGGGGTACCTACCGGGAGAAACGCAAGGGCCTGACCTTCAAGTTCACCGAAGAAATCCGAATGGCTGTTTTCCGAAACCGCGGAGGGCAGCGCTTCGAGGACGTGACCACGCCCTGGCTGGCAGAAAAGACCGGTCAGTTCATTGGTGCGTGTGTCTTCGATGTGGACCAGGATGGTCGCCTGGATCTGCTGTTGACGGAGAGGACCGCGGAGAGAAAATACCGGCTGGCGGTATTTCAGGGCACTCCCCGTGGCTTTGTCGCGGGGCAAGGAGTTCCTTTGCCGGACGGCCTCTCGTTCGACGTGTGGACATCGCGGCAGCCCGTGCTGATCTCGGCCTTTGATCTGGACGCCGACGGTGACCTGGACGTCATCCTCCAGGAAACCGGATTTCTTCCCCGGCGTCCGAGACTTCTGGTGGTGTCGGAAAATGAGGGGGGCCGGCTGCAGCCGTGGGAAAATTCAGCCTTTCCCGGGGGCAGCCGCCTGACCAGCCTGAGCTGGATGGACGTGAACAACGACGGGCGATGGGACGCCTACGCCGGATTGTCCGACTATGACGGAGGACGCAACCAGCTGTACCTGAACCGGGGGCCGGAGGGCTTTGTGGAGCAGGGTCGGCAGTGGGGTCTTTGGGCCGGATACAACAACTGCTCGGGCGGGTGCTGGACCGATTTCGACAACGACGGGTATCCGGACCTTGTCCAGGGCCGGGACTTTGCCGAGTCGGCCTACACCGAACCCGCGCTGTACCTGAACGACCAGGGCCGGCGGTTTTTGAACGTCACCGATCGTGCCGTGGGCACGCTGGGGCCGGGGACGGGCAGCATTGTAGCGCTGGATGCGGACCAGGATGGAGACCAGGATCTCCTGTACGGGCACCTCAGCTATTACTCGGAAAGCTCGCCCATCGAAAACACGGGCATGAAGCTCCTGCGCAACGATGGTGAGGCGGGCCACTGGCTGGAGATCAAGCTGGTGGGAACCCGTTCCAACCGATCGGCCATTGGTGGGCAGGCCACCGTGTACCATGCGGAGGGCTCCCTGTCCCGGAACGTGGCCGGCGGTATGTTCCACGGGAGGAACCAGCCGGCCCTGTCCATGCATTTCGGCCTGGACCGGGCAGTGGTCACCGATTCGGTGGTGGTGCGCTGGCCCGATGGAGCCCACGAGTGGTGGCCGGGCTCGCCGGCCAATCGCCAGCTGGTTCTTACCGAGGGAGAAGGAGAAAGCCGGTCTGGAAAATGACAGCGCCCAGTTCGTCGCGCACTTCAAGATCGTAGTGACCGGGTGTCGGGGCGGGGCTGTCGGGCACCAGGAGAATGCCGCCCTGATCTGCCGACCAGACGGCCTGGGCATTCACCCGCCAGATGGTGACCACCTCGTGAGTTTCCCGCTGCCGCAACCGGATTTCCAGGCGGAAATCGTCGGCCGTCATCCGGCCAATCCAGGGATCGCACTCCAGCATCAGAGGGGGCAGCTCGTTCGAGGGGGTGGGTTTCAGTTCGAAATGGCCGTCCGCACCCCGGGTCAACCCCGCCAGGTGCACGGTGGGAATCTGGGAATTTTCCGGGACATTCCGGAAGGGGCCAAACCAGAGCGACGAGGAAAGAATGATCAGCGCCAGCACCGCCGCCAGACCCAGGCGGCCTGGCCTGCTGAAGCCCCTCCAGAGGCGGGCCTGATCGCCGCGCCTCAGGTCCCGGTCGGTGTCCCGGATGTGAGCCGCCAGCTCGCGGCAATCGGCACAGCTGGCCAGGTGTTCGCGAACCCAATCCTCCCGCTGGTTCACAAACTGTTCCTGGCCGGTGGCCACCTGCACCAGCTCTTCGCCGGTGGGGTGGGGCCCCGGCAAATGGCCTTTCATCTCACGCAGGCGCGGCAACAGCCACTGCAGGAACTGCTCAGACCGCCGCAGCTCGGCATCACCGGCCAGGTACCGGGCAACCTCGGCGGCGGTGCTTTCGTCCAGCTGGCCCAGCACATACTCACTGAGCTTTCCTGTGGCTTCTTCGCGGTTCACTTTCGTGGCTCCAGGCGACTTGTGGAAATCGAGCGGGAGTAATTTTCACCAACTCTAACTTCCCTCGCGTAATCCGGCCAAGTTTTTCGGGGCGCGAATAGATGAACTCATGATATGCGTCACAACCGTCTTGCCATATGTGTGTGGTCATAGGATCTTGACCTCAGGCCAGAGGCGCGCCCCGATAGCTACATAGTCGCAGCTGCAACATTCGTGTTTATTCATCTCCGTCAGGCGAGGCAACAGTTGGGCCAAGACTATTCTCAGGACACCGATCACGAGATCATCCTGGAGGGGCTGCGCGCAGGCCACCCGACGGCTTGCCGCATTGTCGAGGGATGGCTGCGTCAGGCCGTCCGCTCCCCCCGATTCGGAATTCCTGTGGACGATGTGGACGACCTGGTGCAGGAATCGTTGACCCAGGTGCTGGACCGGGTGAGCCCCCCCGATTTCAAGGTCCACACCAGCCTCAAGGCCTTTTGCCGTCACGTGGCCATGGCCCGCTGCGTGGACGGGATCCGTCGTCGCCGCATGCTGGTGGAACTGTCGCCCCTGCTGGCCGAGGAGTTTGCCGATCCGCTGGAGCGCATCGCCCGCAAGGAAGATCTGAGCCGTGTCCACGGCGCCCTGAGCCAGCTGAAAACGCTTTGCCGCGACCTCATTCGCTGGCACTTCACCGAGGAAAAATCGTACAAGCTCATCGCCCAGGAAACCGGGCGCAACGCCAGCACCCTGCGCGTGCACATGTTCAACTGTCTGGAGGCCTTGCGCCGTCTGGTGCAGGTGTGAGATAATCGCGTAAGAATTTCCTCGCCCGGGAAATTGAAACGATGACCATGGTGCGCCCCCTCCACGGAATCTTCTTTTGCGTGCTCCTGGCCCTGTCCGGGCCGGGCGTCTTGCCGGCACAAACGCCGTCGGCGGACGACCTGTTCCGCGACGGCCAGTTCACCCAGGCGCGTGCCCTGTACCAGGCACAGGCTCTGCGCCTGGCCGCCGAGGCGCCCTGGTCCCGTGCTCACGCCGAAGCCCTCTTCAATCTGGGCGCCGCCAGTGCCGCCACCGGCGATCTGGCCGAGTCGATGCTGGCCCTGCGCCAGTCCCTGGCTGTCTTCGAAAAGATTTCTCCGGCCGACAACCTGGACACCGCCCTGGTTCTGGAAGGCCTGGCCTCGGTTCTGCTGCAGCAGGACAATCTGACCAGGGCCCAGGAGTGCCTGGATCGTGCGCTGAAGGTGCGGGAACAGATCTACCCCGAGCACCATCCGCAGCTGGCGCGTCTGTATGCCTTGATGGCCAGCACCGCCCAGTTGAGCGGCGACTACGCGGGCACCGAGGACCTGTACTACAAGGCCCTGATGGCCTACCGGAAGATCCACGGGAACGTGCATCCCATCGTGGGCGAGGTCATCCAGAACATCGCCACCTTCAACACAGCCACCGGCGGTTTCGAGGCCGAGATCATGTATCAGCAGGCCAGTGACGTGGCCGAGGCTCTGTACGGGCCCTGGCACCCCTTGCGGGCCGTGAGCCAGACCAATTTCGGCTGGTTGCGCTGGACCCAGGGCCGATACGACGAGGCGGAGCAGCACCTGCGCCGCGCCCTGGAAATCCACGACCATCTGAGCGCAGGCTCGCACCCCGATCTGGCCGTTTGCCTGATTCAGCTGGGGCGCGTGCTCCTGGCCCAGGACCGTCCCGCCGAAGCGGCGCCCATGCTGGAAAGGGCGGCCCAGGTTTACGAGAGTGCCTGGTGGCGGGCGGGCGCGGGTGCCGAGCGATCGCTGGCCGTGCTGTCGCCTTATCCCTTGCTGGCTGCGTCTTATCTGGAAATGGGGGAAATAGAATCTGCCCTGACAGCCTACCGGGCACACCATGGTCGGCTGGTTTCCCTGTCGCGGCGACTTCAGGATTTGCCTGGGCCCCTGGCTTCCCGGCGCGATTCCCTGGTCAGCCTCCTGGGTGTGTGCGAGGAGAACCTGGCCCGGCTGACCACCGAGGACAGCGACCGGGCCGCCCGGGCCCGCGCCCGCGCCGATCTGGCCGCTGCTGAAACCAGCTGGCGCGCCTTCGAAAAACAGGCCACCCAGCAGATGGTGCCCGAGGCGGATGGGGTGTTTCCGGAGGGGTATCGCTCTTCTTCGGTAGAACCGTTTTTTGGCTGGCTGACGGTGGAAATCCAGCCCGGTCAACAGCGGGGCTGGGGCTTTGTTCTGCAGCAGGATCAGCCAGTGGAATGGGCTCTGCTGGACGCGACGATTCTGGCCGGGACCTCGCCGGTGGCGGCTGTCGCCCAGGTGCTGGCCGACATTCAGCAGGGCCGCGATGAGGCCTCGGCCGTGGGTCTGGCGACCCTGCGCCGCTACGCGGTGGAGCCCCTGAAGGCCCACTGGGAAAAGGCGGATGCGGTGCGCGTGCTTCCTTCGGGGTTCATGGCGGGATTTCCAGTGGAACTGTTGCTGGAGGGAAACCAGGAGGTGATCTACGTGCCATTGCTGGGTGAGGAAGCGCAAGCCAGGACCGGCGCGCCCACGGGGCGCGACCGCCGGGTCCTGGTGCTGGCCGACCCGCCATTCTCCACCGACCCGATGGCGCTGCAGGATCCCGCCGACCAGACTCTTCCCGATCAGGAGATCCTGCGCAGCGCTCTGGCGGGCGATCCCCGGGCCATCGAGAATCTTCCGGGGTTGGCCGGCACCCGTCGCGAGGCCGATGCCCTGGCGCGGCTATTTCCCGACACCCAGATGCTGCTGGGCACAGAGGCCAGCGAGAAGTCCATGCGCGCTCTGGCGCTCGGGAAGGATCTGGGCCGGTTTGACATCGTCCATCTGGCCACCCACGCGCTGATTGACGCCGAACGGCCCGAGCGCTCGGCCCTGGTGCTGTCGCAGGTGGACCGCCAGGATGATCTGGCGGGCGATGGTCTGCTGACCGTCCGGGAAATCAACCGCACCTGGCGCCTGAATGCGGAGCTGGTGACCCTGAGCGCCTGTGCCACAGGCCTGGGACGCCGTATCGATGGCGAGGGTTTTCTGGGCTTCACCCAGTCGCTGCTGGGGGCGGGGGCCCACGAGGTGATGGTGACCCTGTGGCCGGTGGACGACCGGGCCACGGCCATGCTGATGGAACGGTTTTACGCGAATCTGGCGGGGAATCTCTCTTCCGCTCACCTGACCCCGGCCCAGGCCCTGGCCGAAGCCCGCCACTGGCTGCGCGACTACCGGACTCCCGCCGGCAGCCAACCCTTCGCCGCCCCCCGCTACTGGGCCGGATTCGTGCTGTTCGGTGCGGGCTCCTGAATTATTGGAAAAACTCTAAACGGGAATCTTTAACCTGCGACTGTACGGGTATGAAATCCCATGGGATTTCTCCTCACCGGGAGCACCCTCGAAGCCACTGGGCGAGGGGTGGAGAGGGTCTTCCGGGGGGGGATGTTGATCACAGATAAGATCCCGCGGACCCAGATCCGTGGGATCTGGGAAATATCAAACCGCCGCATCGGGTCAGGTGAGGTTTTCCAACTGGTTGGAAAACGCCGGGACCAGCGAATCCTGCCTCCGCAACCGCCGCGCAATGGGAATGAGCAGCTGAATTTCCTGGCGATGCTGGTGCACGAAATGGAAGAGCTTGCGACTGTGGGCCCGGGCGGGCACCACCCTCGAGGTCAGGCGCCGTCGAGCGCCCAGGTAGAGCCGATAGTTCTCTCCGAAGTGCAGCTGGTAGATATCCCGGGCCGCAAAGTCCATGAGGTTGAATATCTGGTCGGGGTTGGACCCGAAGGGAATCAGGACCTTGTCAAAACCCTGGGCGCCCCTTTTGCGATTATACAGGGCAATGGAAAGGTTGGGCATGATCCCCACATAGAGAGGTGTCCTGGGCTTGCTGGAATGGATGATGCGCGTGGAATTCTTACTCTGCCGCTGAACACTCCACTTCCCGCGCGCGCCCTCGTTGAGGCGCTGCAGTTCATCGACGATGCACGCGGTGGCCGCGCTGACCATTCCCTCGAAAAGCAGGTGCAATCGGTGCTCGAAGGAGGGCTGATCCTCGGGACTGAAGGCAACCTTCAGCCACGCGAGTATCTGACGCAGCTGGCGGACGTCGCTGTTTCCGGTGCGCGGCAGTTCCTCGAGGATGTCGAGAATGTCGTGCACCCAGGACAGGCACACCCAGTTCTGATCACAAGCGTGCGCGGGGCTTTCGCCGTTCAAGGTGAGATACACGTATTCGAGCACCTTGGCGCGCTGATAGCGAGATTCGATCAGGTGGAAATAC
>JAZBOO010000156.1:0-2636 GCA_036351155.1 Candidatus Krumholzibacteriia bacterium
ACGCGGTGTGCACGCCGTTGCGTGGGTCCTCCTGCTGGGAATGGCGGCAGTCTTCGGTGGCCCTCTGCACATCGGCGTCCACCCTGCCGTGGACCCTGTTCTGGGAATTCTGCTGGTCCTGCTCCTGACGACATTGGCCGCCTTCGTTGCTGCTATTGCGTTTCGTCTGCTCCGGAAGCTGGCCCAATTGGTCACCTGGCGGGCGCTTCTGATCCTGACCGGAACTCTGGTGGCCGCGGTCGCCCTGGACCAGATCACCACGGTTGTGGCCTTACCCCTCGGTATTCTGCTCCTCGCGTTCGGTGCTACGGTGGGCGCGCTCCTTGGCACGAGAGGTCCAAACCCCTCTCGAGCCAAGCAGGGCGGGCTGGCCGTTTTCGGTTTGGCTTTCGGCGTGATCTTGATTCTTGTGTTGGCTTCATACGCCGGGAAAGGAACCATCGAGCACCTGGAGTGCTATAGTCCACCAACGGAAACGGTCTCTCCGCTGGCCATGGAGAACCCTGGTCTTCCCGGTCCCTATACGGTGAGGACGTTGAACTACGGCAGCGGTACCGACCGCCGCCGGGCCGATTTCGGTGAAAGAGTGGACATCATCACCCAGCCCGTGGATGGCAGTGTTTTCCTCAAGGGCAGTGCAAGCTGGAAAATGAAGGCCAGGGCCCTCTACTGGGGATTCGACGAGACCAAGCTGCCTGTCAACGGCCGGGTATGGTGCCCCGACGGAAAAGGTCCGTTTCCCCTGGCCTTGGTTGTGCATGGCAACCACACGATGGAGGACTACTCCGACGTTGGCTATGAGTGGCTGGGACAGCTGCTCGCCAGTCGAGGGATTATCTTGGTCTCGGTGGACGAAAACTTCCTCAACGGTTCGTGGCGCGGCAGCCTGGACACCGAGAACGATGCTCGAGGTTGGTTGCTGCTCAAGCATCTGGAGGCCTGGACAGGCTTCGCTGCGGACTCCAGCAATCCCTTCTTTCAGCGCGTAAACCTCGATCGCGTGGCACTGATCGGCCACTCCCGAGGAGGTGAGGCGGTGGCGATAGCGGCGGCCTTCAACCAGATGTCGCGTTACCCGGACGATGCCACGATCGTCATGCCTCACGGCTTCGGCATCCGCTCGGTGGTGGCTATCGCGCCCTCTGACGGCCAGTATGAACCAGCCGGCCGTGGTACCCCCATGAAGGGGGTGAGCTACCTCGTGCTGCAGGGGGGCCATGACTCGGATGTGTCCATCTTTATGGGGGCCCGGCAGTGGCACCGGGCCAACGTTCAAGGGTCTCCGAACTTCAAGGCCAGCGTGTGGATCTATCGGGCCAATCATGGCCAATTCAACACAGCCTGGGGCGATGCGGACTTTGGCTGGCCGACCTCGGTGGTCATCAACCGTGCCCCGCTGCTGAGCGGCGAATCTCAGCGGCAGGCGGGCGGCGTCTTCATCTCCGCTTTCCTGGAAGCCACGCTCCAGGATGGTGATGGGTATCGTATGTTGTTTCGAGATCATCGGACCGGACGCCAGTGGTTGCCGGACGACCTCTTCATCACCCGCTATGAGGATGCAGACGTACAGACAGTGGCGAGCTTCGAAGAAGACATCAATCCGTGCAGCGGGAGCCAGGACGGGATCAAAATGACGGGCAAACAGCTGGCCGTTTGGCGGGAAGAACAGCTGAGCGCGCGCGCGGGCTTCTCAAAGGAAAACGCCGTCACGATTTTGGGGTGGCGCAGAGATCCCGGGACGCAGGAGAACGATGACCCGAACGCGCCGGTCTATACGCTCGAGCTTGAGGGGTGGGCGGGCAGACAGGAGCTCGATGCACAAGATGCGTTCGTCCTGAGCCTGACAGATATGGGTGAAGAACCGGAGGAAAAGGACGAACACGCGGCCAATGGGGATGAAGATGGCGATGCGGCCAACGGGGGCGACCCCTTGGAAGAAGACGGCCCCCTCGAGTCCATCGACTTCACAGTCCGGCTCACGGACATGGACGGGGACACCGCCCGGCTGCCGCTCAGCGCCTTTCGACACCTTGCGCCGCCGGTTCCCTCCAAGCTGATCAAGCTGCCCATCGAGACCCTTCTTCTGGGCGGCGACCGGGAGCCCACGCTCCAGACAGTGGAGCTGCCTCTCGCCGCGTTTATGGCTGTCAACGCCGACATCGAGCCTGCCCGGCTGATATCCGTTTCCTTGATCTTTGACCGCACGGAAACAGGCATGTTGGCGCTTGACGACCTTGGTTTTCGGATTACCAGGTAATCAGCGCTTGAGCGCGGTGGCATATAGCGGTGTCTCCCGCTTGTTCCGTCCGTATTGAACTGCAACGGCCTACCCAAGAACTGCGAGTTCGGTCAACCGGGTTTGTTTTCTCAGAAAAAGTTCGTTTCCGGGTCCCACCCGCCGACCCGGCCGAAATCCGTCTGAAAGTCTGAAAATCTGTGCTTGGAAGGGATATATTGGTTACCACAATCCAGAAAAACAACCAGCGACATCGCAATTGTGATATAGTGCTCTCAATTGACTCGGGAGGTGCCTGCTGAACCGGGGGACGTTCAGTGTTGGGCAGTCTTCGATCGAACGAAAAGAATTACCACGAAAAGGAGGACTTTCGGCCTCAGGCAGGGATGCAATGCTTGTG
>JAZBOO010000157.1:0-4927 GCA_036351155.1 Candidatus Krumholzibacteriia bacterium
AGCTGCGAAGCCGATCCTCAGTTGAAGGAGTGAAGTCGACATGGCAAAAAAAGTCATGACGCAGATCAAGTTGCAGATCAAGGCCGGGCAGGCCAATCCCGCCCCTCCGGTGGGTCCCGCCCTCGGTCAGCATGGTCTGAACATCATGGAATTCTGCAACGCCTTCAATGAGCGGACCAAGGAGCAGATGGGCCTGGTGATTCCCGTGGTGATTACGGTCTTTGCGGACCGTAGTTTCCAGTTCATTACCAAGACACCTCCTGCTTCCGTTCTGATCAAGAAGGCCATCGGACTGGACAGTGGCAGTACCGAACCGGGCAGGACTTCTGCCGGCACCATCTCTCGCAAGCAGTTGCTGGAGATCGCCGAGATGAAGAAGGAAGACCTGAACGCCGGCTCGCCCGAGGCTGCGATGAAAATCATCGCCGGCACCGCGCGCAGCATGGGTATTGACGTCGTCTAGAACGGTGAGACTGCGAAGCACGGCGCTGATTGGTCCGGAAGTTCTCGCGCGTAAACGCGTGGCGAGGAACATGGACGCTTTGCAGCACCGGAGAAAGCCCGGCAAGGACAATCCCTTGATCCGGGACGATCGAAAAACCAGTCAATCGGAGTACACGCAATGAAACACGGAAAGAATTACAGGAACTCCAAGGATAAGGTTCAGAACCGGGTGGACACACCGATCGGTGAGGCACTCGATGTTCTGGATTCCTTCTCCAAGGCGAAGTTCGACGAAACGGTGGATGTGGCCATTCGCCTGGGTGTCAACCCCCGTCATGCCGATCAGATGGTGCGCGGCACCGTCGTTCTGCCCAACGGGACCGGGAAAACCGTCCGGGTGCTCGTGATCACACGCGGCCCCAAGGAGCAGGAAGCTCGCGACGCCGGCGCCGACATGGTCGGTGCGGACGAGTACCTGCCCAAGATCAAGGACGGCTGGACCGACGTTGATGTCATCATCGCCACCCCCGACATGATGGGTGAGCTGGGTAAGCTGGGCCGTATCCTCGGTCCCCGCGGTCTCATGCCCAACCCCAAGGTCGGCACGGTGACCATGGACATCGGCAAGGCAGTCAGCGAGGCCAAGGCCGGCCGTATCGAGTACCGCGTCGACAAGGCGGGCATCGTGCATGCCCCCGTCGGCAAGCGCTCGTTCGGCAAGGACAAGCTCGAAGAGAACATCAAGATGCTCTACAAGGAGCTGGTCCGGGTCCGACCCACCGCGGTCAAGGGAACCTACGTCAAGTCGGTCGATCTTTCGGCCACCATGACGCCCGCGATTCGTGTCGAAATCGCCAGCCTGGCTTAAGGTCCGGTCTGGAGTTCTCCGCTTCTGCTGGAAGCGGGATAGATAACCAAGGAGAGAAGCCTGATGGCAACCCAAGTAAAAATTGCCGAGGTTCAGGCCATTACCGAGCGGCTGGAGAGTGCCCAGAGTCTGATTCTGGCCAACTACTCCGGTCTGACGGTCGAGCAGATGACCAAGTTCCGGGTCGCTTGTCGCGCCAATGGGATCGACTGCCGCGTGGTGAAAAACCGCCTGGCCATGATCGCCTGTGACAACGCGGAAATGGCGGATTTCAAGGTCCTTTTCAAGGGTCCCACCGCCATTCTGTTTGGACTCGAGAGCCAGGTCGACGCCGCCAAGATTGCCTGCGATTTCGCCAAGGACAACGAGGCGATGAAGATCAAGGGTGGTATGGTGGACGGGCAAGTGCTCGGTCCCGACCAGGTCGTGGCCCTTTCCAAGGTCCCCAGCAAGGAAGAGCTGTACGCCAAGATGATGGGCAGCATCAATTCGCCCGTCACCGGTGTGGTCATGTGCGTCAACGGTGTCGCCGGTGCCCTGGCCCGCGTCATCGACGCGGTGGCCAAGCAGAAGGCCGAAGAGGCCGCCTAGCTGGAGCCTTGAGATTTCAAGAGATGGCCGCTGCCTGAAATTTTCGGGCAAACCGAACCGCAGCGGGCCGCAAAACCAGACAAATCGGGCGTAGCCCGTGACCCAAGGAGAGATAGAGCAATGAGTGACATCAACCTGACCGAAAACGCCGCCAAGGCCCTGGAACTGATCGAAGGCCTGAGCGTTCTGGAAGCCGCCGACCTGGTCAAGGCCATGGAAGAGAAGTTCGGTGTCAGCGCCGCCGCCCCCGTGGCCGTGGCCGCCGTGGCCGGCGATGCCGGTCCTGCCGCCGAAGAGGCCAAGGACGAGTTCGACGTCATGCTGACCGGTGTGGGTGACAAGAAGATCCAGGTCATCAAGGAAGTCCGGGCCATCACCGGGCTGGGCCTGAAGGAAGCCAAGGCTCTGGTCGAGTCCGCTCCCGCCGCCGTCAAGGAAGGCGTCAGCAAGGACGAAGCCGAGCAGATCAAGGCCAAGCTGGAAGAAGTCGGCGCCATGATCGACCTGAAGTAGTTGACCGCGGGACCCGTGTCGGGTCCCGTCAACTGCGCCTTATGGTCGCCCCGCTCCTCTCCTGGACGGGCGGGGCGACATTGAAGATATGAAGCCGCCCGTGGGCGGCGTGCCAGAAAACCTCCCATTCCTCCGAGGAAGTGGTCCTGTGAAAAATATCCCGATCGACAAGTTCACCGGACGCGTCAACTACTCGAAGCTCCTCTACGAAGAGAACATGCCCAATCTGCTGGCGGTGCAGCTCGACTCGTTCCACGAGTTTCTGCAGACCGGAGACCAGCTGGATTCGCGTGACCTTCGGGGCATCGAGTCGGTTTTCCATACGATTTTCCCCATCGAATCGACCCGCGGCAACCTGATCATGGAATACATGAGCTACAAGACAGGTGAGCCGAAGTACGGGATCGAAGAGTGCCAGGAACGTGGCCTGACGTTCAGTGTTCCGTTGAAGGTCCGCCTGCGCCTGGTGGTGAAGGAAGAGGCCGAGGGTTCCGAAGAGGAAATGATGATCCGGGACATCCAGGAGCAGGAAGTCTACCTGGGTGAACTGCCGATGATCACCGACAAGGGCACCTTCCTGATCAACGGAGCCGAGCGCGTCATCGTGTCGCAGCTGCACCGTTCGCCGGGCGTGTTCTTCAGTGATGAGACCCATCCCAATGGCCGCCGGCTGGTCCGTTCGCGGATCATTCCTTACCGCGGTTCGTGGGTCGAGTTCACCACCGATATCAACAACATTCTTTACGTGCATATCGACCGCAAGCGGAAGCAGCCGGCCAGCATGTTGCTGCGCGCCCTGGGCTTCCAGTCCAACGAGGAGATCATCGAGCTCTTCCACAAGGTCGAGACGGTGAAGATTCCCAAGAGCGGCACCAAGAAGTTCTCGGCGCTGGAAGAGAGTCTGGAAGGCCGCATCCTGGCCGCCGACGTGACCAAGCCCGATGAGGAAACGCCCTTTGCCCGGGCCGGTGCCGTCATCGATCCCATCCTGCGTGAGACCCTGCTGACCTGCGGGATCACCGACATGAAGCTGGTGGCCGAGGGTGAAGTGACCCTGAACGAGCCCAGCCTGATCATCAACACCCTGCGCAAGGACCCCTCGTCCAACCAGGACGAGGCTCTGCGCCGATTCTACAGCCTGCTGCGCCCCGGCGATCCGCCGAACGAGGAAGTGGCGCGGGCTCTGTTCGAGCGTCTGTTCTTCAACGACAAGCGTTACGATCTGGCCGAGGTGGGCCGTTACAAGATGAACCGCCGCCTCAGCCTGGACGTGGACCCCAAGACGACCACGCTGACCCCGGCCGATTTCCTGGCCATCATCCACGAGATGATCGGCATGTTCCTGGGTCACAGCGACATCGACGATATCGATCACTTCGGTAACCGTCGCATCCGCTCGGTGGGCGAGCTGCTGGCCAACCAGTTCTCGGTGGGTCTGAGCCGCATGGCCCGGATCATCAAGGAACGCATGAACCTGGCCGACAAGGAAAAGCCCATGAGCCCGGCCGACCTGGTCAACGCGCGCACCGTGAGTGCCGTGATCCAGTCGTTCTTCGGGAGCAGTCAGCTCAGCCAGTTCATGGACCAGACCAACCCTCTGAGTGAACTGACCCACAAGCGCCGCCTGTCGGCCCTGGGCCCCGGTGGTCTGCACCGTGACCGCGCCGGCTTCGAGGTGCGTGATGTGCACTATACCCACTATGGCCGTATGTGCCCGATCGAGACGCCGGAAGGCCCGAACATCGGTCTGATTGCCAGTCTGGCCACGCACGCGCGGATCAACCATTTCGGGTTCATCGAGTCGCCTTACCGCAAGGTCGAAGACGGCAAGGTCCAGGACAAGGCCGACTACCTGACCGCGGACCAGGAAGACACCGTGACCATCGCCCAGGCCAACGCGGCCTTGAAGGAAGATGGGGCCTTTGCTTCGCCCACGGTGCTGACCCGGTTCAAGGGTGAGTACCCCATGGCCAAGCCCAAGGACATCGATTACATGGACGTGTCGCCGAAGCAGATCGTGTCGGCGGCCGCCAGTTTGATTCCGTTCCTCGAGCACGATGATGCCAACCGTGCTCTCATGGGTTGCAACATGCAGCGCCAGGCCGTGCCTCTGCTCCGTTCGGACAGCCCCGTGGTGGGCACCGGCATGGAGAAGAAGGTGGCCATCGATTCGGGTGCCGTGGTGGTGGCCGAGGCCAATGGCGAGGTCATCTCCGCCACGGCCGACAGCATCGTCATCCGCTACGATGACCCCGACAAGGTGGCGACCGACAGCTTCTTCGATCAGGGCGGCATCAAGGAATACCGGCTGCGGAAGTTCAAGCGCAGCAACCAGGACACCTGCTACAACCAGAAGCCTCTGGTGATGCCGGGCGAGAAGGTGAAGAAGGATCAGCCCATCGCCGATGGGCCCTGTACCCAGGACGGCGAGCTGGCTCTGGGTCGGAACCTGACCGTGGCCTTCATGCCCTGGGGCGGGTACAACTTCGAGGATGCCATCCTGGTCAGCGA
>JAZBOO010000158.1:0-2312 GCA_036351155.1 Candidatus Krumholzibacteriia bacterium
AACCCATCGGCCACCTGAACCCCGACCAGCGGCGCAACCTGGGCCTGGGCTTTGTCCCGGCCGAGCGCATTGGCCGCGGCGCGGTGCCGGGCATGACCCTGGACAAGAACGCCGTCCTGACCGCCCACCGTCACGGCATGGTGGGCAGGGGTCTGCTCAAGCTGGACCGGGCCGCCGATTTTGCCCAGCAGTGCATTGCCGATTTCGCCGTGAAGTGCGGCTCCAGGAAAGATCCCATCACCAGCCTGTCGGGCGGCAACATCCAGAAGTACATCACCGGCCGGGAAATCCTGCAAACGCCCAGGATGCTCATCGTGGCCCAGCCCACCTGGGGTGTCGATGTAGGGGCGGCCAACATCATCCGCCAGGCCATGATCGATCTGCGCAACGCCGGCTCGGCCATCCTCGTGGTGTCCGAGGAGCTGGACGAGCTGTTCGAGATCTGCGACCGGCTGGTGGTGATCGCCAAGGGGCGCCTGTCGCCCCCCCTGCTGGTCGACGCGACCACCAAGGAAGAGGTCGGCCTCTGGATGAGCGGCATGTTCCCCGGGGGACCGGCCCAGGACAAGAACCAGCCCGCCACCAAGGAACTGGGGTAGCCATGTTTTTCAAGATAGAAGCGCGCCCCGAACCCTCGAAGGCCATGAAGTTCCTGTCGCCCCTGATTGCGGCGGTGCTCATGCTCGTCAGCGGCATCATCATCTTCACCCTGCTGGGCAAGGGGCCCCTGGTGGCCTTCCATGCCTTCTTCGTCGAGCCCATCAACGACCTCTACGGCCTGGGCGAGCTGTTCATCAAGGCCGCGCCCCTCATGCTCATCGGCACCGGCCTGGCGGTGGGGTTCCGGGCCAGTGTGTGGAACATCGGCGCCGAGGGCCAGCTCACCATGGGCGCCCTGCTGGGCGGCTACGTGGCCATCGTCTTCAACGACCAGGGCGGCTTCTTCGTCCTGCCGCTCATGATCCTGGCCGGCGCGGTGGGCGGCCTGCTGTGGGCCTCCATTCCCGCCCTGCTGCGCACCGTGTTCAACACCAACGAAATCCTGGTCTCGCTCATGTTGAACTACGTGGCCCTGCTGCTGCTGAGCATGCTGGTCCACGGCCCGTTGAAGGATCCCTTCGGGTACGGCTTTCCCCAGTCGGTGCTGTTTTCCGATGCCGCCCTGCTGCCCATTCTCATGGAGGGCACCCGCTTGCATCTGGGCGTGGTGATCGCGCTGGTGGGCGTCATCCTGGGTTATATTCTTCTGCAGAAGAGCTTCACCGGCTACCAGATCCAGGTGGCCGGCCTGGCCAACCGCGCGGCCTCCTATGCGGGCTTCAAGTACAAGAAGCTGGTCTGGATTGGCCTTCTCTCCGGCGGGACGGCCGCCGGGGTTGCCGGGGTGCTGGAAATTGCCGGACCCATCGGCCAGCTGCTGCCCTCGGTGTCGCCGGGCTACGGGTACGCCGCCATCATCGTGGCCTTCGTGGGCCGGCTCAATCCCCTGGGCATCTTGCTGTCCAGCCTGCTCATGGCCCTGCTGTACCTGGGCGGTGAGTCGGGTCAGATGAACCTGGACCTGCCCGCCGCCGTGACCGGCGTGTTCCAGGGCCTGCTGCTGTTCTACCTGCTGGCCACCGATTTCCTCATCGAATACCGGATCCTGCGAACCGGCACTCTCAAGGGGGCCAAGTGATGGATACCCACCTGCTCATCAATATTTTCGTGGCCGCCATTGCCTCCGGCACGCCCTTTGTCTTCGCGGCGCTGGGCGAGCTGGTCACCGAGAAGTCCGGCGTGCTGAACCTGGGGGTCGAGGGCATGATGCTGGTGGGCGCCATCTGCGGCTTCATCGGCATGGCCGCCACCGGGAGCGTGACCGTGGCCGTGATCTGCGGCATGGCCGCCGGCGCGGCGATGGCCCTGATCTTCGCCATCCTCACCCTGAACCTGATGGCCAACCAGGTGGCCAGCGGCCTGGCCCTGACCATCTTCGGCGTGGGGCTGAGCTCCTTCCTGGGCTTGCCCTACACCAGCGTGGCTCTGGGCGGCGTGCCCGAGGTGCACATCCCGCTGCTGAGCGATATCCCGGTGCTGGGCGAGCTGCTGTTCTCCTACGACCTGCTCATCTACGGGTCCATCGCCCTGTTCTTCGGGGTGAACTGGTTCCTGTTCAAGACCAAGGCCGGCCTCATTCTGCGCGGCATCGGCGAGGCCCCCAAGTCGGCCCACGCCCTGGGCTACAACGTGATCGGCATCCGGTACCTGGCGGTCCTGTTCGGCGGGGCCATGGCGGGGCTGGGCGGGGTTTATCTGTCCATCGCCTACAC
>JAZBOO010000159.1:0-4652 GCA_036351155.1 Candidatus Krumholzibacteriia bacterium
GGTGTTGATCATGGTGTTGACGAAGTCGGTCACGGCCGGGACCAGAGCGGGGTTTCTGAGGGTTCCTTCCAGTTCTGCGGCCGCGGCCTGATCGGCGATGATGTTGAGAAAGAGGGGAATGAAGAAGTCCATCACCACGCACTTGGCCGCCACCCAGCGTTCCATTTGCAGCTCTTCCGCCGTCAGATCGGCCTCGATCCCGGCCCCGGCCCCGATCCCCAGGGACTTGACGTGGTAGATGGTGTAATCAGCACCTGCCAGATTCTCCAGCTGAACCGGCGGATGGATCACCGGAAGATAAGCTGTTGCCCCGGAGAAATAACTGCTGAGGGTGCCGATGAAGCCGGCATACCCCGCGATGGGGGGCACTTCGAAATCCGTCACCGGCAACACCGAGGCGTGTTCGATGCCGTCCTGCACGTAGCCCATCCGGTCGATGACCACGTGTAGCCTTCGACGCCAGTTGTTCTTGACGGTCACCGAATTGAGTCCCCCCTGGTTCAACACTTCCACCCCGCTGGAACCAGCGGATGGTTCGATCAAGAGGCCCTTTCCGGGAAGCCCCATGAGGGCGACCACGGCGGCATCGAGGGCCTCACTGCAGGTCTGGCTGAAGGTGGAAAACCCCTCAGGGTGGGCCACCAGCTCGGCGGCCAGGGCAGCCTCCAGGGGATCCAGTTCAGTGGTGAGGGCCGTCAAAAGGGCCTGCGCCTGCACTTGTCCGTCACCCGGAAGGGTCCAGATCCCCGTGCCAAAGAAAACCAGCGCCTCGGCGGTTGACCGGCAGTCGAGGGTTTTCGATTGCTCGGAAATCCAGCCCGCCAGGAGGGGGTTGCCCTCGGGACCTCGGACCCAGGCCATGTGGTTTTCGCCCCGTCTGACAGTGAGGGTGAAGCGGCCATCCGCGCCCACACTTGCCTGGCCGAGACCATTCTGCACCACCAGGGAATCGAGCGGTGCCGTGCAGCCCGCGGGAAGCGTTAAATTCGCTGAAATTTCCTGCGTGGGTTCAGGTTCAGGTTCGGGTGCGGGTGTGAGAGAGTCGTCCCCTCCACAGGCCGGAAACAGCATCAAGATCATCAACATGGTGAATAGCGAAACGAAGGTGGCAATCCCGGAATTCCTCATGATCATCATCCTCCCTCACCCCAACCCCTTTGGAGTGAAAGAAGTCTATCATTTTCGAGAAAACCAAATCAACATCTCTGTGGTCCTGAGAGGGCAAAAACTGAGGAAATTATCTTTGGCTTCAATGAAGAGAGGGCTGCTCGGTTATCGGTTGCCTCGAGGACCGGATTCCAACTGGTTGGAAAAATCTAAAGCCTCGACCCCACCTGACACACCGGACAGAAACAGCTCGACCGCCCCGCCACGCGCAGCATCTCGAGCGTGCCTCCACACTTCTTGCAGGCCTCGCCCTTGCGGCCGTACACGCGCAGTTTGCGGCGGAAGTTGCCGGGCTGGCCGTGGAAATCGGTGAAGTTCAGGAAAGTGGTGCCGCCGTGGTTGATCGAAAGTCGCAGCACCCGCTTGGCGTGGCGCAGCACGGCCTTCAAAACAGCCTGGTCCAGGTCGCAGGGCCGCGCCAGAGGATGGACCCCGGCCAGGAACAGGCACTCGTCCACGTAGATGTTGCCCAGTCCTGCGGCAATACCCTGGTCCAGCAACAGCGCCTTGATGGGGGCGGTGCGCCGGGCGATGCGCGCATGCCAGTCCGCAAATCGCACCGTGAGCATGTCGGGCCCCACATGAGCGATGGCAGCCGGATGCTCGCCATCTTCCACCAGGTCCAGCCGACCGAACTTGCGGATGTCGCGGTAGTGCACCGGTAATCCTTCGAAGTCGAAGGTCACGTGGACGTGCTTGTCGGGAATGTAGCCGTCGAGAATGAACACCTGGCCGGTCATGCGCAGGTGGATCATCAGGTGGGCGGGACTGGGGCCGTTCTGGCCGAAGGTGATGATGAGGTACTTGCCGTGGCGATGCACCCGGTCCAGGGTTTGTCCCACCAGGGCCTGGCGGGTGGCGGCGGCCGACTGGCCCAGCACCCCGGCATACGAAACGTCGAGGCCGGTCAGGCGGCGCCCGGTCAGGTGATCACGCAGGGCGCGCCCCACGTTTTCGACTTCGGGCAGCTCCGGCACGTCTACATACCCCGTTCTTTCTTGACCTGGTCGTAGGCCTGGTTGACAGCCTGCATCTTGTCCTCGGCAAACTTCAGGAAGTCCTCGCCCAGGCCGCGGTTGGCCACCACGTCGGGGTGGTATTCCTTGGCCAGTCGGCGGTAGGCCGACTTGACGTCGGCATCGGGGGCGGTGGCTTCAACACCCAGCGTGCTGTACGCCGAATCCAGATTGGCCGCGGGATTGAAGATGGCCCTGGCGGCATCGTAGTCGCGAGGGGAAAGGCCCAGGTGGCGGTTGATCTCGCGGATCACCCGCTCCTCCTCGGGGTGCAGGCGGCCATCGGCCATGGCCACCATCATCAACATGGTCACCAGGTCGCGCAGCTGGTCGCGGCGGGTGCCCATGACCTCACGGATCTGGCGGGCAAAATCCTCCACCGGAATGTCCGAGTCACGGGCCTCGTTGAAGATGCGCGCGGCCACCTGGCGCTCCTCGGCACCCATTCGGAGGCTGTTTTGCAGGAACTGGTCGAAGGACTGGATTTCCTCGCGGGTCACCGACCCGTCCGCCTTGGCCACCTTGGCTGCCAGACTGATCAGGGCCACCATGAAGGCCTGCTGAGCCTGCAGGGGATTGTAGGCGGTGCCCGTGCCGAAGGCTTGCCGGCTTCCGGGACGGTCGTAGGGTGAGCGTGTCTGACCGCCCATTCCTCGGCCACTACCGCCAAGGTTGGAGCCAATGGCCCCGCCAATGATGGCCCCGAATGGCCCCCCGAACATGAATCCCACCGTTCCGCCCAGAAGTGTACCCAGCAAACCCATAATTCCTCTTTCCTGATAGGCAAGGTCCCGAAAACGGTTTTCAACACCATTTGGGGCCGTGAATTCCCGAGAACTTACAACCAACGCGGGGCAATCGCCAAAGTTACTCTCCGGGCTAAAGAAATATTCAAGAACATCCTGTAGAAGTCGATGATCAGGAACAGTTCATGCTGAATTGTCTCGTTGCCCAGTAGCCCAAGAACCTTTAAGGACGAAACCATGCGCATCCTCGTCGTGGAAGACGATTTCATCAGCCGCCGCCTCCTGTGTCGTTTCCTGGAGGGATTCGGCGAATGCGATGTGGCCATCAATGGCCAGGAAGCCCTGACCGCGGTGGAGCACGCCATTGTGGCAGATGAGCATTACGACCTGATCTGCCTGGACATCATGATGCCTGAAATGGATGGCCACGAGAGCCTGAAAAGAATCCGGGAACTGGAAGCGAAAAATGGGACGCCGGTGGGCCAGGGCGCCAGGATCGTCATGACCACCTCGCTGGAAGACCACAAGAACATCCGCAGTGCCTTCTCCTCCTCGGCCGACGGTTATGTCGTCAAGCCGGTGGACAAGAAGAAGCTCATCAGCACCCTGAAGGATCTCGGTCTCGAGATCGAGATTCCGCTCTAGGAGGGCACCCAGACGATGTCCAACTCCGTCTTGCAAAGCCCCACCTCGGTTTCCGGCCGGATTTCCGACCGGGAGTTCGAGGCCATCAGGCAGCTGGTGTACAACAAGTTCGGCATCAAGCTGACAGACCAGAAAAAAACACTGGTCGTTGGCCGACTGCAAAAAGTTTTACGGCAACGCAGCTTCGAGAACTTCCAGGACTACTACCAGTGGCTCACCAGCGACACCAGCGGGGTGGCCCTGGACGAGCTGGCCAACCGCATCTCCACCAACCACACCTTCTTTTACCGGGAGAAGGCCCACTTCGAATTCTTCTCGGAGAAGGCCATTCCCGAAGCGGTGGAGCGCAACCGCGCGGCCGGGAACAAGGAACTGCGCATCTGGTGTGCCGGGTGCTCGTCAGGCGAGGAACCCTACACGCTGATGATGCTGCTCATGGAACACCTGGGCTCCAGTTTCAATCAGTGGAAAACCACGCTGCTGGCCACAGACATTTCGGCCACGGCCCTGAAGACGGCCATGACCGGGGCCTATGCCGCCGATCGTGTGGGCCAGTTGCCCCCCATCTTGCGGAACAAATATTTCGACAAGACCCAGGAGGGCAACTACCTGGTGACCGGTGCCGTACGCAAACAGATCTACTTCCGGCGCCACAACCTCATGGATGAGGTTTTTCCATTCAAGAAGAAGTTCGACGCCATCTTTTGCCGAAACGTGATGATTTATTTCGATCGTGAGACCAGAAACACCCTGGTGGCCAAGTACCATCACCACATGGTCGACGGGGGATATCTCTTTATCGGGCATTCGGAAACTCTGGGCCGAGATGACACCAAGTACAGCTATGTCATGCCGGCTGTTTACCGGAAATAGGAGGGAAGGCCCATGGCCAAGATCTTGATCGTGGAAGACGACCCTGTGATGCGGCGACTGCTGGCCAAGGCGCTGGAACCGCTGGGTCTGGATCTGCATCATTGCAGCGATGGGATTCACGCCCTGGATGCGCTACGGTGCAACAATTGCTTCGACCTGATCATCACCGACATCAGCATGCCGGTGCTGGATGGCAGGCAACTGA
>JAZBOO010000160.1:0-2283 GCA_036351155.1 Candidatus Krumholzibacteriia bacterium
AGCCGGGAATGCTGGGAGTGGGCGTGGCCCATAGCATCACCGCGTTGAAGGCGGCCCTGGCCATCGACCCGGCCATGACCGAGAGCTGGTGTGCTCTGGGTTGCCTGTGCGCGAGTGTGGGCGACGTGGTCTCGGGGCGGCGCTATCTGGATCGGGCCCTGGAGGTGGCACAGGCCTGGGAGCAGGCCGGGCAACCCGTGGCCAAAGAATTGCTACGGGAGATCCAGCGTGAAAGGGCCTGGGCCCTGCGCGATCTGGCGCTGTGGGACGAGGGCCTGGCGGCGATTGCCGCAGCCCTGAAGGCGTTTCCCGGCGACCGCGACCTGATGCTGATCAAGGGGCTGTTGCTGGCCGGGGCAGGGCGTACCCAGGAGGCCATGAGCCTGGCCGTGCGCATGCCACCTTTTGCCTATCGCGAGCATGACCTATTCCACTACGGTCAGCGCGATCAAACCTCGGATTACGCCAACCGCTGGATCAAGAGCCAGGCCTTGATGGCCGCGGGCGATTATGACCTGGCCCGGCATGTGATTGGCGAGCTCAACAGCTATCCTTACCGTCGCTATCTTCCCCACCAGGAGCGATTCTGGGACGATGTGGGCCTGGTGGCCGAGCTGGACGGGGACGAGCACGCCGGCACCTACTACGCCCTGGGCATGATTGCTCATCCCCACCGTTTCTACTTCCCCTGGCTGGGCAGTAACCTGGAACCCCTGGTGCAGGGCTTTCCTGCCCCCGAAACCCCATATTTCACCAGCTTTGGCGATCGTTTTCAGGTGGGAGGATCGCCTCTGGCCTTCGCGGCGAGCCAGATGAACCGGATGACCTACAGTCTGCACGACCGGCAGCGCGAACTGGCGGCGGGCCGTGCCAAGCTGGCCCTGGACATTGCCGAGCGCCGGAATATTCGCCCGGATATTGTGCGGGCCATGCGGGGGCGCCTCTACTTTGCCGCCGATGAACTCACACTGGCCCGGCAAGACCTGGAGGCGGCCCATGCTGCGTTTGTGGCTGGGGGCCAGGTCGATCCCGGAACCAGCTTGTTGCTGGGGCTGCTGGACATGACCGAGGGGCGTCACAACCGGGCGGTGGAATACTTTCAGGCCTCCCTGACCGAGGATCCCCTGCAGCCGGTAGCCTGGCGGTCGCTGGGAGTCAGCCTGGTACATCTGGGACGCAAGGAGGAAGCGGCCGTGGCCATGGACGAGGCCCTGGGTCTGGAGCCGCGGTCCGTGGCGGGTCTGTATAATCGGGGTTTGTTGAACCTGCAGGGCGGCCACTTTGCCGAGGCGGTGACAGACCTGGACCTGGCCTACCGCCTGGAGCCGGAAAACCACGAGGTGCAACGGTTGTTGCAGATGGCCGCGTCGGGATTCCGCAGCCAGGGAGGGCGGCCCGAGGAACTGGTGGAAAACCTGGATCAATCCGGGCTGTCCCCGGAAGAGATCCTGGCCCGCCTGGAGGAGGACATCGCCGGCTTTTTCGCGGTGCCCGATTCGCTGGCCGGAAAGTTGAGTCCCGATGATCCTGTCATCGTCAGCCTGGAACGCCAGTACTTCACGGCGCAGGATTTGACGGCGCGCAAGATCCTGGCTCTGGCCTACATGGACCGGGGAATGTACGAGGCCACCCAGGCCCTGCTGAGCCCGGGGTGGGGCGTGGATCTGACCCCCGAAGAAGAGGTCATGCTGCTGTACGTGGACCGCAGCCTGGGGGAGAAGGCGCGGGCGCGCGAACTGGCTGACCTTCTCCTGAAGGGAAAGCGGAGTGCGAACAACCCCTACCTTCTGATTAACCTGGCCGAAGAGGACCGCAAGCACTGGACCGAGACCATCCTGGCGAGAAACCACTACACTGAATCCTACGGTGCTCGGATGCAGGAAAATCCTGACGCGGCACGTTTCGCACGCTGGATGCGGATCGGATTCCAGAACCTGCGCATGTCCTACAATCAAATGGACGTGGGGCATTACCATTTCGACTCCCCGTTCATTCTGAACCTCATGGACAAGGGGGGCGTGGAAACGGCCATCAGTGGTGCGCGTCCGGTGGGTGGACGCCGGGCGGGCAACGTGGTGAAGTGATCTCTGCCGCTGTTTCCAGGGGAGACTTGTGAGTTTCCGCTCAGGGTGTATGATGGTGGTCAATCATCATTAACCTACGTATACCCTGAAGGAAGCCCTCGTTGAACAATCCGGTTTGCCCTGATTGCGGCCACCGCTTCGCCTGGTCGGCCGCCCTGAAACAGATCCTGGGTCCCAGCCGTCAGGGATCGGCGCTCTG
>JAZBOO010000161.1:0-9927 GCA_036351155.1 Candidatus Krumholzibacteriia bacterium
GTGCACCATCGAGGAAATGGAAGAGTACGAGCCGCACATCGTGGCCGGCGGCGTGATCTACGCCGGCGTCGACTACGGCGCGATCCTCGCCGACGCCGAGAAAGAGGCGGACATCATCCTGTGGGACGGCGGCAACAACGACACCAACTTCTACAAGAGCGACTGCCACATCGTGGTGGCCGATCCTCATCGTCCCGGGCACGAGAACACGTACTTCCCCAGCGAGACCAACGTGCGCATGGCCGACGCGGTGATCATCAACAAGGAAGTGGAAGCGGAATTCGAGAACATCGAACTGGTGCGCGAGAACATCCGCAACATCAACCCCAAGGCCGTCATCATCGACGCCGCCAGTCCCCTGACCATCGAAGGTGATGTGGACCTGGCCGGCAAGAAGGTGCTGGTGGTCGAGGACGGCCCGACCCTGACCCACGGCAACATGGCCTACGGCGCCGGTGTGGTGGCCGCCATGCGCATGGGTGTCGAGGAACTGGTGGACCCCCGGCCCTGGGCCACCGGCAAGCTGGCCGAGACCTTCGAGATCTACCCCGAGATCGGCACCCTGCTGCCGGCCATGGGCTACGGTGACGAGCAGGTCGCGGACCTCGAGAAGACCATCAACGCCGTCGAGTGTGACGCCGTGGTCATCGGAACGCCCATCGATCTGAACCGGATCGTCAAGATCGACAAGCCCAACGTGCGGGTGAAATACGAACTCCAGGAAATCGGTGAGCCGAACCTGGAACAGCTGCTGGCCAGGTTCATGGACTAGCTCAGCCAAGGGTGCCGGCAGTCCGTGGGGCTGCCGGCGCCATATCTCAATTCCGGGGAGGAATTCAGTGAACATCCACGAGTATCAGGCAAAGGAGATCTTCACCAGCTTCGGCTTGCCGGTGCCTGGGGGGAAGGTGGCCACCACCGTCGACCAGGCCGTCAGCCTGGCCGAGGACTACGGATTGCCCGTCATGGTCAAATCCCAGGTCCTGACCGGCGGCCGCGGCAAGGCCGGGGGCGTGAAGTTCTGCGCCACCATGGAAGATGTCCGGGAAAACGCCGAGAAGATCATCGGTCTGGACATCAAGGGGCATATCGTGCGCAAGGTGCTGGTGACGCCGGCGGTGGACATCGCTTCGGAGTATTATCTGGGCATGCTCATCGACCGAAACACCCAGCGCGTGCTGATCATGGCCAGCGCCGAGGGCGGGGTGGAGATCGAGCAGGTGGCCAAGGATACTCCTGAACTCATCTTCAAGGAAACCGTCGACCCCCGCTATGGGCTTCTGGACCACGAGGCCATGGACCTGGGCATGCGCCTGTGTCCCGACGACATCAAGAAGGCCCGCCAGCTGGCCGCCGCGCTGCAGAAGCTGTACGTGGCGTTCATCCACTCGGACGCCAGCCTGGCCGAGATCAACCCCTTCATTTTCACTCCCGAGGGCAAGGGCCTGGCCATCGACGCCAAGGTGAACCTGGATGACAACGCCATGTTCCGCCATCCTGGTTACGAGGAAATGCGGGATCTGGACGAGGAAGATCCCAGCGAGCGCGCCGCGCGCGAGGCCGACCTGAGCTTCGTCAAGCTGGAAGGCAACGTGGGTTGTCTGGTGAACGGTGCGGGCCTGGCCATGGCCACCATGGATCTGGTCAAGTACTACGGCGGTCGTCCGGCCAACTTCCTGGACATCGGCGGCAGTTCCAACCCGGAGAAGGTTGTCAACGCCCTGAACATCATTTTGTCCGATCCCGAGGTGAAAGCCATCCTCTTCAATATTTTCGGTGGGATCACCCGCTGTGACGACGTGGCCAACGGCATCATCAAGGCCACCGAGAGCATGGATATCAAGGTGCCCATCGTCGTTCGCCTGACCGGCACCAACGAGGAAGAGGCCCGCGCTCTGCTGGCCAAGACCGATCTCGTGCCTGCCGCCACCATGGACGAAGCCGTGCAGAAGGCCAATGAACTGGCTGCCGCTTCTTCCTGAAACTGAACACTTGCGGCGCCTCGGTGGCGCCTTGAAGAGGAGATAGAGGACATGGCGATTTTTGTCGACGAATCAACGAAAGTTGTCGTCCAGGGAATCACCGGTCGCGACGGCGGGTTCCACGCCAGCCAGATGCTGGCCTACGGCACCAAGCTGGTGGCCGGTGTGACTCCCGGACGCGGCGGGCAGGTTTTCGAGGGCAAGGTGCCCGTGTATGACACGGTCAAGGAAGCGGTCGAAAAAGACGGGGTGAACACCTCGGTCATTTTCGTGCCGCCCTTCGGCGCCGCCGGCGCCATCTACGAAGCGGCCGATGCCGGTTGCAAGCTCATCGTCTGCATCACCGAGGGTGTGCCCACGGTGGACATGGTCAAGGTCATGCCTTACCTGGAAGAGCGCGGTGTGCGGCTGATCGGCCCCAACTGCCCCGGCCTGCTGGCCCCGGGCATTGCCAAGCTGGGCATCTTGCCCACGAGCATCGTCAAGGAAGGCCCCGTGGGACTGGTGTCCCGCAGCGGCACCCTGACCTACGAGGTGGTTTTTCAGCTGACCGCCGCCGGCCTGGGGCAGACCACCTGCCTGGGCATCGGTGGGGATCCGGTCATCGGGACCAACTTCCTGGACGCCATCAAGGCCTTCAATGAAGACGACAAGACCGAGGCCTTCGTCATGATTGGCGAGATCGGCGGCGACGCCGAGGAGCAGGCCGCCGAGTACATCAAGGCCCACGTCAAGAAGCCCGTGGTGAGTTTCATCGCCGGCCAGACCGCGCCTCCGGGCAAGCGGATGGGCCATGCCGGTGCCATCGTCAGTGGCGGTACGGGCACCGCGGCCGAGAAGATGAAGGCCCTGGAAGCGGCGGGCATTCCCGTGGCGCAGCGGCCCATGGACATCGTCCCGGCTCTGAAGGAGATCTGGACACCCTGACCGGTGTTTGGTTTCAAAAAATGGCGGGCGTGCCCGGTGGCGCGCCCGCCTGGCGCGATAAAAACAGCCTTTCAGGCTTACCCAAAGGAAAAATAGAGCTATGGAACAGACTTACTCCATGATCAAGCCCGAAATCGTGGCTGCTGGCCAGCAGAAGATCGGCGCCATCCTGGACATCATCAACACTGCGGGTTTCAAGATCACGGGCATGGAAATGCGTCAGCTGGATCGCGCCCTGGTGGAAGACTTCTACGGTGAGCATCGGGAACGTCCTTTTTATGGTGAGCTTTGCGACTATATCACCAGCGGTCCGGTGGTGACTCTGCGCCTCGAGCGCGACAACGCAGTGGCGGCCTTGCGTGAACTGATCGGCGCCACCAATCCGGCCGAAGCCGCCACCGGGACCATCCGTGACCTGTACGGGGCCTCGCTGCAGAACAATGCCATTCATGCTTCGGCCAACCTGGACGATGCGGCGCGAGAACTCGGTCTCATTTTTGGCTAAATTGCCCAGGATGAAGTAGATTGCCTGAATCGTGGCCGGCCAAGCTCACTTGACAGGGGGCTTGGCGATGATTAAAGTGGGGCGCTTGCATGAAACTGGATCTGGACAGAACCGAGCATGGTCGGACGGAACTTGCTGTGTCCATTGGGCTTGGCATGGACTGGACCGATGACCGCCCGGCGGAAGCCCAGGTGACAGGAGTGCTGACGGTCGATAACCTCGACAGCCGGTTCCTGGTCAACGGCACATTACAGGCCGAGGGAAAAGCCCCCTGCGGGCGTTGCCTCGAGGATTTTTCCCTCGCCTGGGATGTCCCGGTGGAAATCATGGTGCTCCGGAACATCGACTCCGACGAGGGGGAGGGCGACACCCTGGTGTTGCGGCAAACTCGTGGCGAAGTCGATCTGACCGATGCCCTGCGTGAATGCGTGATTCTGGCTTATCCAGCGACCACCATCTGCCGGGAAGATTGCCTGGGTATTTGTCCGCATTGCGGTGGCGACCGCAACCGGAAACCATGCACATGTGAAGATGAAGACACCGATCCCCGCTGGGCTGGACTTGATGCCCTCGAGGATTGAACGACAGCTGACCCGGTAGCCCGGGGTTGCCGACCGGAGGATGATCTTCCGGCATTCGGAAAGAGAGCAAGGACAATGGCGGTTCCCAAGAAAAAAACTTCCCAGTCCCGCAAGGGACTGCGGCGCGCCAACTGGCACCTGACCAAACCCGATCCCAACAAGTGCCCCCACTGCAGCGCTCCTCGTCTGCCTCACCGGGTGTGCCGGGAATGTGGTCACTACGGCGACCGTGAAGTGCTTGTCGTCGAAAAGTAGATCCGGCGACACACATTCACCTGGACGGGGCCTTTCCTTTTGATTGCTCCGTTTCGGTCAAACCACGGGCTTTTAACCGGCAGGGAGGTCGGTTTTGAACGACATCACCAGACCTGTGATTGCCGTCGATGCCATGGGGGGGGACCACGGACCTTCCGTGATCGTTCCCGGGGCCTTGGACGGCATGCAGGCCACCTCGCCCTATTCCCTGGCGCTTTACGGTGACGAAGCCCGGATCAAGGCTGAACTGGACCAGCTGAATGCCGGTGATCTGCCGATCTCCGTGGTGGCGTGCAGCCAGCACATCGACATGGGCGAATCGCCCGCCTCGGCCATCAAGAACAAACCCGACAGCCCCATCGTGCGCGCCATGCTGGACCACAAGGCCGGCAAGGTGCAGGCCGTGGTTTCGGCCGGAAGCACGGGGGCCATGGTGGCCGGTGGTCTGCTGTTGCTGGGCCGCTTGCCGGGAGTCGATCGTCCTGCCATTGCCACCCTGATTCCCACGGTGAAAGGCGAGCTTCTGCTCCTCGACGCCGGAGCCAACATCCAGTGCACCCCCGAACACATCTTATCTTTCGCGCGCATGGGTGTGGTCTTTGCCCGGGAGATCCTGGGCGCCGAAAACCCCACGGTGGGACAGCTGAACATCGGCGAGGAACCCAAGAAGGGGACCGAGGTGGCGGTGGCCGCCTATCAGCTGCTTTCCGCCTCCGGGCTCGATTTTGTCGGGAACGTGGAGGGCAATACCCTCATGCTGGGACCCTGTGATGTGGTGGTGACCGACGGTTTCACCGGCAACAACACCCTGAAGCTGGTGGAGGGTTTCGCCCGCTTTCTCCATGCCCTGTCCCAGAAACCCGATCTCCATGACGCCGAACGGCAAGCCATGAAGCCGATCCTTGGTCTCCTGATGCGAGATTTCTCCTACGAAGTCTACGGCGGCGCCATGCTTCTGGGGGTGCGCGGTATTCCCATCATTGCCCATGGGCGCAGTTCCAGCCGGGCCATCACCAACGCGGTCAAGCAGGCCTGGCGTGAAATCGATATCGATTTGCCGGCCAAGCTGGCGGCTGCCTATTCCGACTGATCGTGAAGGGGAGTAGCCCAGTGTTCCAGGTTCCGATGATTTTTCCCGGTCAGGCATCCCAGACGGTGGGCATGGCCCAGGATCTGGCCCAGCTGCCGGGCGCCCCGGGAGAGTTCCTGGGGCAGGTGAATCAGATCCTGTCCGACGACCTGACCGGCATCATGTTCAATGGTCCGGCCGAGGTGCTCACCGAAACCCGGAACGCCCAGCCCGCCATCCTGGCTCATTCGGTGGCGGTGGCCCTGGCTCTACGAGACAAGGGGATCTCCCCTTCCGTGGTGGCCGGCCACTCCCTGGGGGAGTTCTCCGCCGCCGTGGCTGCGGGGGCCCTGGATCCGGCCGATGGTCTGAAGATTGTCCGCAAGCGCGGCGAGCTCATGTTTGCCGCCGGGCAGGAGGTTCCGGGAACCATGGCGGCGGTCATGGGGTTGTCCGGTTCGCAGGTCAGCGAGATCTGTGCCCAGGTGGCCGGGATCGTGGTGCTGGCCAATCATAACTCCGAGGCCCAGGTGGCCATTTCCGGTGAAGTCCAGGCCGTGGCCGATGCCAGCGAGGCCCTCAAGGAGGCCGGGGCCAAGCGTGTCATCCCCTTGAATGTCAGCGGGGCTTTCCATTCTCCCCTGCTGGAGGGTGCTGCCGCCGATTTCTCGGAATTTCTGAAGGATGTTTCGGTTCAGAACAGTTCTGTTTCCCTTCTGGCCAACGTGTCGGCCAAACCCGTGCAGATCGGCGACGAACTGAAGACCGGCTTCTGCCGCCAGCTCACCTCGCCCGTCCTCTGGCATGACATCATGACCAGTCTGGCGGGAGGTGCCGAGCCCCCCAAGGTGATCCTGGAGGTGGGCCCTGGCCGGGTGCTGACCAACCTGGCGCGGCGTGCCTATCCCGACACGCGTTTTGTCCCGGTGGGGACCTGCGAAGACCTGGAAAATATCGAATCCACACTGGCTGAGTTGATCTAGCCATTCGAGAACAGAAGCCCAGGAGGGCCACTGATGAGCAACCGCACCGTCATCGTGACCGGATCCAGCCGAGGCATCGGCCTGGCCATCGCCACCGAACTGGCACAGGCCGGGTACGACCTGGCTCTGGTGGCCCGCAGCGCCGAAACTCTGCAGAAGATTGCGGAGGACCTCGATGGCCCCACCAAGGTCCGGGCCTATGCCGGTGATATTTCCAGCTTTGAAGATGCCGAGCGGATCACCGCGGCGGTGCACGAGGAGTTCGGCGAGGTTTTTGGTCTGGTGAACAATGCCGGCGTGACCCAGGATGGGCTGCTGGTCCGGATGTCCCCCGAAAACTGGCAGAAGCCCATTGATATCAATCTGGGGGGCACGTTCTTCTTTACAAGGGCTGTGGCCCCCATTATGATGCGCCAGCGAGAAGGGCGGATCATCAATATCTCGTCGGTGATCGGATTGACAGGCAATGCCGGTCAAGCAAATTATGCAGCCAGCAAGGCCGGCATTATCGCCCTGACCAAGTCGGTGGCCAAGGAACTGGGCGGTCGGAACGTGACGGCGAATGCCGTGGCTCCCGGCTTTATTTCCACCGACATGACAGCGGACCTGCCCGAGAAGGTCCAGACTCAGATGCTGAGCCAGATCCCCCTCAAGCGCTTTGGCGAGGGCAAGGATGTGGCAGGCGTGGTCAAGTTCCTTTTGTCTCCCGAGGCCTCCTACATCACCGGGCAAACCCTGGTGGTCGACGGTGGCATGATAGCGTAAAGCACTTTCACGTTTCCCAGGAGGGTAACTGAACATGGCGTCGATTCAGGAACAGGTGTACGAGATCATCCAGCGCAAGCTTTCGGTGAACGCCGAGCAGATCACCCCCGAGGCTTCCTTCACCGAGGACCTGGGAGCCGACTCCCTCGACACTGTCGAGCTGGTCATGGATCTGGAGGAGCAGTTCAACATCACGATCCCCGAAGAGGATCAGGAAAAACTGCGCACCGTGCAGGACGCTATCGAGTATCTCGAAGCGAATCTGGACTGACCGAACCGGGGTACGCCCTGAGTGAATTTCCCGGTCCCATTCGTCTGGATGGGGCCGGGTCTGGTATTAGCAAGGAGGTTGGGACTTGGAGCCCCGCAGAGTAGTCATCACCGGTATGGGCATGGTCAATGCCGTGGGTCAGGATCGTGAAACCAGCTGGAAGGCCCTGAAGGCCGGCCAGAATGGCATTGCTCCCCTGACAAATTTCGACACTGAAGGTTTCAAGGTCCATTTTGGCGGGGAAGTGAAGGGTTTCAACCCGGATGTGGCCATGGACCCCAAGGAGCAGCGCAAGGCCGACCGATACTGTCAGCTGGCCATGGTGGCCGCTCAGCAGGCCATGGAACAATCCGGTCTGGGCCAGCCTGCCGACCCTTTCCGCGCTGGTGTGATCATCGGCTCGGGTATCGGGGGAATGCTCACGTTCGAGGAACAGCACAGTCGGTTGATTGACCGGGGTGCCCGGGGCGTGTCGCCCATGTTCATCCCCATGATGATCAGTGACATGGCCGCCGGGCTGGTGTCCATTCGCTACGGCTTCAAGGGCGCCAACTACTGCACCGTCAGCGCCTGTGCCAGTGGCGGTCACGCCATCGGATCGGCCTATGATCAGATCAAGCTGGGCCACGCCGACATCATGATCACCGGAGGCGCCGAGTCGGCCGTTTGCCCCATGGCCCTGGCCGGGTTCGCGAACATGAAGGCGCTGTCCACTCGAAATGATGATCCGGCCACCGCCAGTCGCCCGTTCGACGCCGAGCGAGATGGGTTTGTGCTCGGCGAGGGCGCCGGCATCCTGGTCCTGGAGTCGGCCGAGCATGCCGAGGCGCGTGGAGCGACCATCTATGGGGAACTGGTCGGCTACGGCATGACCGGCGACGCGTACCACATGACCCAGCCTGACACCGAAGGGCTGGGGGCCATTGGCTCCATGCAACAGGCACTCCGGACATCTGGACTCAAACCTGAGCAGATCGGGTACATCAACGCCCACGGCACTTCGACGTATTTCAATGACAAGGGTGAAACCAAGGCCATCCGGAAGGTGTTCGGCAGCCATGCGGACAGCTTGAAAATCAGCTCCACCAAGAGCATGATCGGGCACCTGCTGGGGGCCGCCGGTGCGGTGGAGGCTGTGATCACCACCCTCGCCCTCAATGAAGGTGTTTTGCCGCCGACAATGAACTTGATCAACCCCGATCCCGAATGTGACCTGGACTACTGCGCCAACGAGGCCGTGGTCCGGAAGGTCGATTATGCCTTGTCGAATTCCTTCGGATTCGGCGGGCACAACGTGACTCTCTGCTTCAAGGCGTAGCGTGATGTAGGGCGGACGGAGCCCATGGGAATCAAGGACAGCCTTCAGAATGTCTTCGCCAGGATTGCCGGCCATACGGCCGGTGATCCTGGCGTTTCTCCTGTTCAGGAAGCCCCGCGCGCGCAAGCCGAAAACCTTCTGGCTCTTGAAGCCAAGCTGGGTTACACCTTCCGGGACCGGACCCTTCTGCACAACGCCCTGCTTCACCGCTCGCATATCCATGTCACGGGACAGGAGCGGGAACAGTCCAACGAGCGCCTGGAATTCCTGGGCGATGCGGTGCTGGGTTTGCTGGCCAACGAATACCTGTTTCAGCTTTTCCCGGATCGCAGCGAAGGCGATTTGACCAAGATGAAATCCCTTCTGGTCTGTGGAGCGCGCCTCAGTGAGGTTGCGACCTCCATCGATCTGGGTATTCATGTCCGTATGAGCAGAAGCGAGGCGGCCACCGGGGGACGGCAGCGGCCCACCATCTTGGCAGACACCACGGAGGCCCTGATCGGTGCCGTTTACCTGGATGGCGGGTTGAACCCAGCCCGCGAAATGGTGCACCGGGTCATCCTCAAGGGAAGCGAACAGGTGCTGGCCCGCCGGTCTCTCCGGAACTACAAGAGCCGTTTGCAGGAAATGATCCAGGCCCGATACAAGAGCCCTCCACGCTACCGCATTGTCGAGGTGGAGGGGCCGGATCATGATCGGCAGTTCAAGGTGGCGGTCATGTTCGGAGGCAAAGTGCTCGGTAGCGGAGAAGGGCGCAGCAAGAAGACGGCCGAGCAACGTGCGGCGCGTCAAGCCCTGGAAGTGATCGAATCGCAGGATGACATCCTGATCGAACCAGATGATGAGACCTGAGCCGATAGCGTCTTGTCCTCCTGAAGGGATCCTCTTGAACAACACGCCGGCTTTTTCCCTGTGGCGATTTCTGGCCTGCGCCCTGGTGCTGGTGGCTGTGACCTTGGGGTCATCGATTGCGCCTGCTATTCCGGACCTTCCCCAGGGGCAGGACGAGGTGCCGTACGGCGCCGCCTCGGATTACCTGGTGGGGCGTCAGCTCATGAAGGAAGGGAATTTTGCCGAGGCTCTGGGCTACCTTCACCTGGTCTACCGGACCCACCCTGATGTGCCGGCCATTGCCGTGGATTTCCAGGAAGCACTTGTCGCTGAAGGCTATTTCCAGGACGCCCTGGGAGTCATGGACAAGCTGGTTTCTGCCTACCCCGACTCGTTGAATTACCTGTTCCAGCGCAGCCGCCTCAACATCAAGCTGAACA
>JAZBOO010000162.1:0-3451 GCA_036351155.1 Candidatus Krumholzibacteriia bacterium
AAATCGTGCAATGGTGTGCCCGGCATGACCGTGTCCAGATCCACCACGCAGCGAGGCCGCCCGGTGGCTTCATCCAGCAACACGTTGGACCACTTGGCGTCGTTGTGCGCCACCCGCACGGGCAGGCCCAACCGGAATAGTCCCTGGGACAGATCCCATTTTTCAAAAAGGTATTCCATCTCCAGGGCCACCTCTTCCGCGCGGCCCGCCTCATCCTGGTGGTGCGCCTGCAAGAGGGCTGCCCAGCGCAACGGCGTGTCGTGGAAACCAGGGATGGTTTCGGCCAGCTGCTCTGCAGGAAAATCTGCCAGGTGGGCGGTGAAGCGCCCGAAGGCCTGGCCTGCGGCGCGGGCATCGTCCGGACCTTGCAGCGGGCCAGAAGGGCGTGTACCTGCAACGAAACGGCAGACACGCCAGGTTTCGCCCTCATCTGAGCGGTACAGATCCTCGGTCGGACCGGCCGCCAGCGGCAAGAACTCCAGCGTGGTTTCTCCCGCGGACCGCAGATGCGCCGTCACCAGCCGGATGTTGTCCATCACCGCGGTGGGCTGCGTGAACACCTCGGTGTTCAGACTTTGGAGAACCAGGTGCTGATCGTCGGTGGTCCTGACCACCCAGCTGCCATGGATCAACCCGCCCGGCAGAGGGCCGGCCTCCTGAATTCCCCCCTCGGGGACAAAGGCCTGGAGGACTCGTTGAAGATCGGACTGGTTGGTCATGCGTGGAGATCCTCCGGGTAAACGCCCTGGCTGTGGAGGGCTTTCAATTGCTGGCGAACGGCCGGGGCATCGTCGGGGTGCGTGACCCCGAACCACTGATCGCAGGGGGGCAGCACCTTCACCCGGCAACATTCCTGGTCAATACCTGCCCCGATGGCGTGAGGCAGGTAGAACTCCCGGTCCGGTTCTTGCCCGTGGGCCGAAAGGTAATTCCGGAACTCCTCTTCCAGAAGGTCAAAAACCGCAGGCTCCAGCCCCCACAGGTTCATCGAAACCGGCTGACACGGATTGGCCATGGTGGCCCGCCGCACGTCCAGGGTTTCGGTGATGGTCTGCAGCCACCCGTCCGCGTCGGTGGTGCAGAAGCCGCGAGAGAAACCGTCCTCGGTGGGCAAGGTGTCGCCCAGCGCATAGGCCTGCAAAGCCCAGCCCCGGCCGGAACGCAGGTGCTCGGCCACGGCGGCCAAGGCCCTCTGCCCATAGAAGTCATCGGCGTTGGCCAGGATGAAGGGACCGTCCACGGCATGGCGGGCCGCCCACAAGGCGTGTCCCGTGCCCCAGGGCCGGGGGCGGGCTGAGGGGCCGGGCCCATCGACCGGCAAGGCCGGCAAATCTTCCAGCCGCTGCTCCACCAGAACGACATCCAGCTGCGAGGACCAGGGCTCCACGATCTGCTTTCGGAACTCATGCTCATGTTCCGAGCTGATCACCAGGACTGCCCGCGATACCCCCGCCCGGAGAGCATCGCACAGGGTATAGTCCAGGATGGTCTGGCCGGCGGGGCCAAAACCCTCCAGCTGCTTCAATCCCCCGTAGCGGCGGGCACGGCCGGCGGCCATGACCACCAGAGACAAACTGCTTGGCATGCCAACCTTTCTTGATCCAGTTCCACGTTGTTCCCGCGCTGCCCCAGATAATGTATACTGATATGGAAGGTCTTTCCATGACTCCGGGGGGTGTCTGATGTTCCATCTCGCTCAAAATTTTGTACTTGTGGCCCTGATCCTTTCCCTCGCTCCGGTGACTGTTCCCGCCCAGACGGGCACACCCGACTGCGTGGATTACGCCCAGTTTCCCGCCGTGACTGCTCACCTTGACCTGTCCGGCTTCAGCAAATCCATGTTGCCGATGGGGCATCACCTCTTCGTGGCCGCCAATCTCGAAGGTCTGTACGTGGTTGATCTGGGCGACCCCACTGCACCCACTTCCGCACACCACCTCGACACGCCCGGCCAGGCTTTTGGCCTCGATGCAGCCGACACCCTGATCTACCTGGCCGATGGTCATGCGGGCCTGCAGATCTACTCGGTGGCCAACCCCGTGGCGCCCCAGCTCGTGGGCGACCTTTCCGACCTGGGCAAGGTGCGCGCCGTCAAGGTGATGAACAACCGGGCCTACCTGGCCATCACCGATGGGATAGCCGATGGGGCCATCGTGGATGTTGCGGATCCCGCTCAGCCCGTCTTGCTGGGTCAGCTGACCACAGGCGGTCAGGCACTGGACATCGAGGTTCTGGATTCTCGTGCCTACCTGCTCGATGCCGATGGCTCCCTTGCCGTCTTCGACATCAGCGATCCCGCCCAGCCGACCTTGACCACCACTGTGCCGTTGGCGGCCCAGGCCTTCGCCATGGATCGGAACGGCACCCTGCTGGCGGTGGCCGCCTACCTCGAGGGTGTGGTGATCGTGGACCTGTCCAGCCCCGATCTTCCCCAGACCGAGGGTAGCCTGATCCCCCAGGCTCGCACCAGCACCTTTGTCACCGAGGTCCATCTCACCGAGGATCGCGGTTACTGCGTCACCAATGATGACGAGGTGGTTGTGTTCGAGGTGAACGATCCCGCCCAGCCCCGCCAGCTGACTTCCCTGCCCTTGCCCGGGGCCGGAGCGGGCGTGACTGTGCATCAAGGGGCCATACTGGCCACCATGGGATCCAGCGGTCTGCACGTCACCCTGGACAACGGCTTTGACCTTCCTCTGCCGGTGGGAGATCTCGCTCCCTACGAACGGTTTGCTCCCGGATCCATGGCTCTGGACAGCGGTTATGCCTACGTGGCCTCTGACCAGCTGAAGGCCGTTCGCATTTCTGCGCCCACCCATCCCCAGCTGGTGGCTAGCCGGGCCGCCGGGGAAACCAACTACGACCTGGCTGTGGCCGGCAACCACGGCTATCTGATTTGTGACCCCTTCAATCAAATCCTGGTTTACGATCTGACCAATCCCCAGAGTCCCGTTCAGGCAGGTCAAATCAACCTGGCCGGCAACCACCCCGACCTGGTGCAGGCCCATGACGGGTATCTGTATTCCGGGCCGCACTCCAACGACCTGGGTGTGTTCGATCTGGCCTCACCTCAGGCTCCCGAGTTGCTGGGCTATCAGGATGGCTCTCGCCCCTTCAGTTCCATGACCGTCCAGGGGGACAGCCTTTTTCTGGGCAGTTTCGGGCAGGTCGGAATTTTCGACATCAGCAATCCGGCCCTGCCCGTGGAAGTGGCGACCATCGACGCCTACAACACGGTCCAGGGACTGGCCGTGGCCGGCAACCATGTGTTCATGCTCACCGAGGCCCACGGTCTGGACATCGCCGACCTGGACCAGCCGGGGCATCCCGTGGTGGGTCACTACCCTGCCGCGCATGCCGTGCATGTCACCGTGCATCAGGGTGTGGCCTACCTGAGCGACACGCTCAGCGGCCTCCACGTCCTGGACCTGGCCGACATCACCGCACCCAG
>JAZBOO010000163.1:0-73820 GCA_036351155.1 Candidatus Krumholzibacteriia bacterium
AGGTGGCCTTCGGGGTCGAGCTCGCTGGTCTGCCAGGCCCCCAGAAATGAGGCGGCAACTTCGCCGGACAACAGGCGGTCCACCGCATCCTGGTAGCTGGTGCTCAGGCGCAGCTCATAAAAATAGGTGCCGTTGTGGTTGAGGTAATCCAGAATGGGTTGATAACCCTGGTAAATGATGTTGGGAGCGAATCGCGAAATGACCCCGATCCGGACCACCTCCCGGCCATGGTCAGGGGGCACGGGGTTCCGGCCCTCGGGCATGGGGAAGGACGTCCCGATGTCCTGCAGGTCGCTCAGAACCCAGAAGTTCACCAGCAACAGGAAGCCGAGCACGACGATCGCGGATAATGTGGAAAACAGACGGTTCATGTGGCGGAGGATAGCCTGTCAGGCGATATTTCGCCAGCAAAAGGGCGACATTTCGCCAGATTTTGAGTGGTTTTATTTTCATCTCGCATAAGTCATTTGTTGACAATAGCTTGTTTTTGGTTCGAGGGTGGCACGGGCATTGCTTTTCCCGAGCGATTCGGTGCGACATCCATTGATTTCAAGGAGTTTGTGGGCATGGGACAAGAAATTGAACGCAAATACCTGATCAGCGGTGAGGCCTGGCGTGAGGGCAACGAGGGAACGCTGTATCGTCAGGGGTACCTGAACAGCGCCAAGGAGCGGGTGGTCCGGGCCAGGACCATGGGCCAGAAGGCAGCCTTGACCATCAAGGGCGTTTCCCGGGGAGCCACCCGGCTGGAGTTCGAATACGACATTCCTCTGTCCGATGCCGAGCAGCTTCTGGAGCTTTGTGAGCCCCCCCTGATCGAGAAAACCCGATATGTGATTTCCCATGGCGGTTTGAACTGGGAAGTGGACGAATTCCACGGAGCCAACGAGGGCTTGATCGTGGCCGAATGTGAGCTCGAGTCGGAGGATCAGGCCATCGACAAGCCCGACTGGATCGGCGAGGAAGTGACCGGCGATCCGCGCTATTACAATTCCAATCTGATCGCCAATCCCTACAGCACCTGGCAGGATAAATGATCATCCCAGTTTTCAAGGGAGGCGTCCTGTGACGGCGGCGGCGGCTTCTGCCCAGGCCAAGGCCGTCCTGGGGCGGATCGACGAGATCCTTGACGTCAGCCGTAACAAGCTGAGTCAGGTTCCCGATAAAAAGCTGACGGCCAGTGAACGATGGATGAAGTACCTGGGATTCCCGCTGGGCATCCTGGTCTTTCTGGTTCTGTTCTACATGCCCACCCCGGACGGTTTGACCACCGGTGGCCAGGTGGTCCTTGCCGTGTTTGCCACGGCGCTGGTCTGGTGGATCACCGAACCCATACCTACGCATCTCACCAGCCTGATGCTGATGGCCCTGATGGTCTTCTTCCACGGCTGGGGAGAAACCAAGGTCCTGGGTGTTCTGGGCTTCAGCGTCATCTGGCTGAATGTTCTGGCTTTTATCCTGTCTTCCATGCTGGTCAAGACCAACCTGGCCAAGCGCATTGCTCTCAGTCTGATCGTGCGCTTCGGCAAGACGAGCAAGTGGATCCTGGCGGCTTTCTTCAGTCTCAACCTTTTCCTGGCCGCTTTCATTCCTGCGACGGCAGCCCGCGCGGCCATCTTGCTACCTATCATCATCGTGGTGGCCAGTATCTACGGGGCCAGCAACAAGAACCCCAACAACTTCGGGCGCAATCTCTTCTTGCAGAACCTGCAGGGCATCAACATTGGCAGCAGCGCCTACATGACCGGCAGCAACGCCAACCTCATTGCCGTGGCTTTCATCCTGTCCATGGGAGGCAGCCGGGTCTATTACACCGACTGGTTGTTCGCCTCCTTCCCGGTGGTGGTGGTGGCCATGCTGATCAGCTGGTACCTCGGGCCCCGATTGGTCTTCCGGATCCCTGCTGAACAGCAGACACCGGTGGTTGAAGGCGGGCTGGACAAGATGAAGGAGAAGCTGCACGAGATGGGTTCGGTCACCCGCGGAGAAAAGCAGGCCGGGGCCATCTTCGGTCTGGTGATCTTGCTCTGGGTCACCGACAAGCTTCATATGAGCGTGATGGGCTTCGAGATCTCGGCGGTCATGGCCGCCTTCATCGGGGCCGTCATTGCCCTGTTTCCCAAGATCGGCCTTTTGAAATGGAACGAGGCCGACATTCCCTGGCACCTGATGCTCTTTTCCTGCGGGGCCTACGCCGGCGGTCTGGCCTTGAACGACACCGGAGCGGCACGCTGGCTGGTGGGTTCCCTTTTCGAGATGATGAACATCCAGCCGGGCGTCAATTTCTGGCTGGTCTACTGCCTGGTCATCACGGTGAACATGTTCAGCCACCTGTTCTTCACCAGCAAGACCATGCGGACCCTGATCTTCATCCCCTTCGTCATCGCCATTGCCCAGAACCTGGGTTATGACCCCCTGTGGCTGGCTCTGCCGGCGGCTTTCACCATCGACTGGGTGATTGGCCTGCCCATCAATGCCAAGCCCAACGTCATTCTGTTTGCCACGGGGCAGTACTCGGTGCTGGACAACCTGAAGTACGGTCTGATCATGACCACCGTGGGGTCAGTGTTGCTGATTCTGGCCGGCCTGACCTGGTTCCGGGTCCTGGGCATCACACCGGGGTTGTGATAATGCAAGCCAGAAAAGTTGCCATCATGCTCGCGATCACGGTCTTGACCGTGCTCACCCTGTTCGTGATCTCACTGGTCGATGCCAAGGCCTTCGGAGCCGAGGTCCCGGCCTCGCAAGCCCTGGGTGCTGTTCCCGACACCCTGGCCCTGCTGAGCGAGCGTATCACCATCGGGTCGGACGGAAACGCAGGGGTTGAAGTTGTGGCAGTCCTCGGTAAAGGCGGTTCAGGTGACCTCCTTCTGCCTTTTGCCTTCGAGGCTGGCCAAGATTTCGCCATTCTGTCCGGCCCGGTCGTTTTTTCCCGGGATGCTGCCGGGGCTCCGCGGCCGGTGCGTGAGGTGCTGGGCCACCGCATGCTCAACCTGGCCACCACCTCCCTGTCCGCGGCAGGCGATACGGTGGTGGTGAGTGCTTCGGTTCCGGGTTGGTTCAATCAGAAGGAAGCCCGCGAGGAGTATGGGGAATTCAGTCTCGGGCATCAATACCTCAACACCTCCCGGTTCCTGATCAAAAAGTTCACCTTGGAGCTGGAATTGCCTCCGGGTATGCTCGTGCATACGGTCACCAAAGTGGTGCCAGGCTACGACCCCAAGAAGAGCCCCGAGCCGCCCTACCAGATCGGAAGATCAGAGAACGCCGGATGGGCGACCCTGCATCAGGAGAATTTGGCCCCGGCTGGGGGTTGCCGTCTGGATATGCACATCAGGCCGGCCCGCCGGGGGCCTGTCCCACTGATTGCCGGCGTGGTGCTGGCCCTGCTTTATCTGGTGTTTTTTCGGGATGTTCTCAAGGCCAAGGAAACGGAGTAGTCATGCCTTTGTTCAGGACCAGCAAGGTTCTCGAAAAGCAGATCGACGATTTTCTCGACACGGTGGGCGAAGGCGCCCTGGTCTTCCGGGAAGGAATCCTTTCGTATCTCGGGAACGATGCCGACGGCTTCGCCTCGGCCATCAGCAAGATCGACAAGCTGGAGTCGCGCGCCGACAAATTGAGTCGCGAAGTCGAGGCACATCTTTACCGGCATTCCCTGATTCCCGAGCACCGTGGGGATGTGCTGGGGTTGCTGGAAAACACCGACAACATCATCGACCGCATCAAGACCAGCCTGCATCAGTTCAGTGTGGAGCAACCCGATATTCCCGAGGTTTACCACGAAGGATTCCGCAAGCTGGCCGACGCCAGCTGTGAAGCAGCCGAGGCGGTGGTCGTTTCGGCCCGGGCGTTTTTTCGCGATGTCGAGGCTGTGCAGGACAACCTTTACAAGGTTCATCATTTCGAGAAGGAAGCTGACCACATCAGCGATTCGCTCAAGCGCAAGGTGTTCGCCAGCGATCTGGCCCTGGCGCACAAGATCCATCTGCGCTACTTCGCGTTGAACGTGGAGCTGGTGTCGGACAAGGCCGAAGAGGTCGCGGACCGACTGGCCATCTATGCCATCAAACGGAATGTCTGAGGCGATCTGAATGGAGACCCTCCTTTTCCTTTCCAGCGGGTTGTTCCTGGGGTGGTCCCTGGGAGCCAACGACGCGGCCAACGTATTTGGCACCGCCGTGGGTACCCGGATGGTCAAGTTCCATACCGCTGCTCTGGTCTGCTCGGTCTTCATCGTGCTGGGGGCGACCATCAGCGGGGCAGGTGCGGCCCATACTCTGGGAAGGCTGGGCGCGGTCAACGCCCTGGCCGGTTCCTTCACCGTGGCCCTCGCTTCTGCCTTGACCACCTTCTGGATGACCCGGCTCAGGATTCCCGTGTCCACCTCGCAATCCATTGTCGGGGCCATCATCGGCTGGAATCTCTACTCATCTTCGGTGACCGACACCTCCTCGTTGACCAAGATCGTCACCACCTGGGTGGCCTGCCCCTTGATCTCGGGCGTCATGGCCGTTCTGCTGTTCCTGCTGGTGCGCTGGTTGCTCAAGGTGACCAAGCCGCACCTGCTGCGGCTGGATGCCCTGACCCGTCTGGGCCTCCTTCTGGTCGGGGCTTTTGGCAGTTACAGCCTGGGGGCCAACAATATTGCCAACGTCATGGGTGTGTTCGTCCCGGATAGCCCGTTCACCGACATCGACTTTTTTGGACTCTTCACCATCACCGGGGTGCAGCAATTGTTTTTCCTCGGGGCCGTGGCCATCGGGGTGGGCGTGTTCACCTATTCGCGCCGGGTCATGTCCACCGTGGGTGGGGGACTGGCGCGCATCTCCCCGGTCCCCGCCCTGGTGATTGTTCTGGCCCAGTCCTTGACCCTGTTTCTCTTCGCCTCCGAAAGCCTGGAGTTTTTTCTGGCCAGCCGCGGCTTGCCCACTTTTCCCCTGGTGCCCGTCAGCAGCAGCCAGGCGGTGATCGGCGCCATCGTTGGCCTCAGCCTGTTCAAGGGCGGGGGCATTCGCTACAAGGTTCTGGGAGAAATTTCCCTGGGCTGGGTGGCCACGCCATTGGTTGCAGGAGTGGTGGCCTTCCTGCTACTGTTCGTGATGGACAACGTATTTGACCAGAAAGTTCAGACGGTCCAGGAGTATCGGCTGGATGCAGCAGTTCAGGATGAAATGGAGCGGCGCGGGATTGTTGATCCCGGTCTGGTGGATTTCATGGACCTGACTTACACCAATCCTTCCACCCTGAAGGACAATCTGGAGAAGGGCACCGACCTGAGCAGCAAGCAGGTCGATCTGGTCCTGGAACTGGCCCTGACCGGGCGCTGGGAAATCCGTCCCGGGGTCATTGCCCGTGATGTGGACAAGCATTGGTTGACCGGAGACCAGATGGCTGCCCTGCGTTCATTGCAGGGCCAAAGTTTTGATCATGCCTGGCAGTTCCAGCAGGCGTTGGCCGCGGCTTCACCGCAGTGGCAAGCACGTCCCAAGGCGGCGACCAACAAGATCTGGAACAAGGAATTGAGCAGCAAGCTGTCCTTCCTGTACCGTGTGTTCAGGACGGACGAACAGGATGAGTAGCTGTTTTTTCGGGAGCCACCAGGAATCCCCCTGAGTGTCTGCACGGGAAAATGGATGCAGGTCCGAAACCTCACACAAGGAGAACCCGAAATGCGTAATTGGTCTATCAAACTGGCGGCGGTGTTCGTGCTGATGGTCATGGCCGGCGCAGCTCTGGCCGGTTCGACCCCCCTGAAGGCCACCTCCGAAGACGGAATCCTGGTCTTCGAATCCGACGACAGTGCGTTCAAGTGGTGGTTCGACGCCCGCGCCTACATCGACATGGCCATGTACTTCGATGACGGCCCCCTGTGGTTCGACGACGAGGGTTCCTTCGCTGAGGACCGCGCCGAGCTGCAGAATTCCCTGGCCGGCGGCATGATGATCCGTCGGGCCCGCTTTGCCCTCAAGAGCCAGCTCTGGGGCGACTGGTACAGCGAGGTCGACATGGACTTCGCCGAGGAAGCCACCGCCCTGAAGGATGCCTACATCAGCTACCGCGGCCTGTTCAACGGCAGCGGCCGGGTCCGCGTGGGTAACTTCCGCCAGCCCTTCGGCCTGGAAGAAGTGACCACCAGCCGCAACCTGATGTTCATGGAACGCAGCATGGGCACCGATCCCTTCGTGGTGGGCCGCCGTCTGGGCCTGGAAGTCACCCGCTGGTCAGACACCTACCGGGCCTCGGTTTCCGCCTTCGGCGGGGACGTTGAAGACTTCTACAAGGAATCCAACGAGAACGTGAGCTTCGCCGCTCGGGTGAACTACACGCCCATCCGCACCGACGAGAGCACCCTGATGATCGGCGCCTCTGGCACCATGCAGAAGCCCACCTTCGTGGACTTCGACATCAAGGTGAATTCCCGTCCGGAGACCAACGTTTCGGACACCAAGTTCGTTTACGCCAAGTACGGCGACGTTGACAAGTACAATGTCTTCGGCGGCGAACTGGCTTACGTCAACAAGCGCTTCATGCTGCAGGGCGAGTACATGATGGCCAAGTACACCTTCCTGGACAGTGAAGAAGATCCCGACGTCAGCAACAGTGGCGGCTACGTCTTCGCCAGTTACTTCCTGACCGACGACACCCACAGCTACGACCACAAGGACGCCGAATTCAGCGGCGTCAAGCCCCGCAACAAGGGCGGCGCCTGGGAAGTGGCCATGCGCTACTCCACCATCGATCTGAACGACGAGGATGCCGACACCATGTACGGTAGCGCCACCTCCTTCACCCTGGGTGTGAACTACTACCCCAACCCCAACGTCAAGCTGATGATGAACTACGGCATGGTGGACAACGACGAGTACGCCACCGGCCGTGGGGACTTCAATGGTGACTACGACTTCGAGTATCTGAGCATGCGCTTCCAGACCGCCTTCTAGGCCGGCCTGGGCAGACAAGCCGGGGCCGATCTGTTCGGCCCCGGCTTTTTCACAAAGAGGAGAAGACCAGATGGGCAAGGAAGATTTGAAAATCGGCGAGGTGTCCAAGCCCCGCTTCGAGTTCCGGACCTTCGGTCAGGACTTCGACGAGGAAGCATACCGCATGTCCCGCCTGTCCGTCCCGGTGCCCGAGAAGGTGTGGGAAAGGACCTCGGACGAGATCTATATCATGTCCCGGGCCAACGACCTGAACAACACCAAGATCCGTGATGGGAAAATGGACATCAAGACCTTCGTGTGTGCCAAGGAAGGGCTGGAGCAGTGGAATCCCCTGATGAAGGGTGAATTTCCCATTGCCGTGTCCGTTTTGACCGAAGAAGTTTTCCCCGCTTTCCAGGTCCAGGCTCCGGCCTTCGATCAGGACACCTACACCCTGGAACAGTTTCTGAAAATGATTGCCGATCACCCGGATCTGCAGGCGGTCAAGGTGCGCAAGCACCGCTTCGGGTACATGGTCAATGACACGATCTGCGAGGTGGCCGAGGTTCTGATCAACGGCGCCAAGGTCGTGACCATCAACTCCGAATCCACCGAGCTCGAAGACATCCACAAGACCCTGGAACTGGTGGGGCTGACCGGTGTCGAGAACATCAACTATCTCCAGTGCATCAAGCGGGTCATCGGCTGGATCGACAAGGACCTGGCCAATTCCTGAATTCCTGGGGTTTTGGGGCGGCACCCTGAACCCCAGGCATTTTCCTGTGACAAACGCCGCGAATACCGCTATCATGAAAACCGAGAAGTCGGAGAGACAGTCGCGGGTCTTGTCCCGGAAACGGAAAGGTTCGAGGAAAGTCCGAGCTCCACAGGGCAGGGTGCTGGTTAACGACCAGGGGGAGTGATCCCACGGAAAGTGCCACAGAAAATATACCGCCGTGCCGCAAGGGACGGTAAGGGTGAAATGGTGAGGTAAGAGCTCACCGCGCTCCTGGTGACAGGAGTGGCAGGGTAAACCCCACCTGGAGCAAGACCAAATAGAGGAGGATGAGGCGGCCCGCCTCGTTAGGACTCCCGGGTAGGTCGCTAGAGGGTGTCGGCAACGGCATTCCCAGATACATGACTGTCGCCGGGGCGGCTTGCTGCCCCGGTAACAGAACTCGGCTTACGACCGGCTTCTCACGTCGCAAATCACAACCCGCAAGGGTTGCCATGGTCCGGATGTTCCATCGCACATCCGGACCCCAGCGGTTCCTGCCGGAACCGGTCGTGGAGGACGTGAGTGCAGCTGGAAATGGGTTTTATTCCCCCCGAAAACGTTGGCGTGTTCAGTGGTCGCCCCTGGTTGGCCGCCCTTGATGTGCCCAGCGATCTGGTGGCGGAAATCCGGCGCAAGGTCCCCCTTCACTTCTCCGTGTCCGATTCCCTGCTGGAAATCCTGGCCGGGCGTGGGGTGACGGCCGGCCGTGAGCTGGAGCGGTTCTTCTACCCTTCCCTGGATCAGCTCCACGATCCCTTTGAACTGCGGGAAATGGATCTGGCCATCGACCGGGTGGTCCAGGCCATACGCAACCGTGAACGGGTGGCCGTGCACGGGGATTTCGATGTGGACGGCCTGACCGGCTGCGCCCTGCTGTGCGAAACCCTGGAGGCTGCTCAGCTGGATGGGGCGCGCCTGACCACCGAGCCGGGGTTTGTTCCGGACCGTGCCCAGGACGGATACGGCGTGGCCGAGCGCATGGTCCGCCACTGGGGCAAGCAGGGTGTGACCCTGCTGATCACCGTGGACACCGGAGCCGCCGCCCTCAAGGAAATCAATCTGGCGCGTGATCTGGGCATGGACGTGGTGGTTCTCGATCACCACATCTTCGATGAACGCCCCGCCGCCGTGGCTCTGGTCAATCCGCGCCGAGATGATGCCACCTATCCCAACAACGAGCTGTGTGGGGTGGCCGTGGCCTTCAAGTTTGCCCAGGCCCTCAAGCTGCGGGAACCCACCAGCCTGCCCGATGACTTCCTGGCCGGTGTCCTGGACCTGGTGGCCCTGGGACTGGTGGCCGATCAGATGGCTTTGGTGGGGGAGAACCGGATCCTGGTCAAGAAGGGTCTGGAACGTTTCAATGACCGTGGCCTCATCCGACCCGGTCTGGCGGCCCTGTTGACCGTGGCCGGGCTGGACCGGGGATTTCCGGTGACCACCGGCGATTTTGCCTACCAGCTGGCTCCCCGGATCAACGCCTGCGGGCGTATCGGGCGGGTCATGTCGGCCCTGGAGCTCTTGTTGACCCGGGACCCGAACCGGGCCCGCGAGCTGGCGGCCGAGGCCGACCGCACCAACAACCGCCGAAAGGAACAGGACCTCCTGCTCAAGGAAGAGGCCATCGCCCTGGCGCTGCCCTACGTCGAGCGCGGAGATCCCGGTCTGGTTCTTTCTTCCAGGACCTGGCACAAGGGCATCATCGGGATCGGGGCGGCGCGTCTGGTGGAGCAGTATCAGCTGCCTGTCATCCTGATTTCCATCGAGGGCGGGGAAGCGCGCGGGTCGGCCCGCAGTATTCCCAGCGTGGATGTGAAATGTGTCCTGGACGAGTGCAGCGAGTTCCTGATCAGGCACGGTGGACACGCCCAGGCCGCCGGCATGACCTTGCGCGAGCGGGATATTCCCGCCTTTCGTGAAGCCTTCCTGACCGCCCTGCGAGCCCAGCCCCAGAGCGGACCCGTGCCCGAGGCCTATGACCTGGACCTTTGCCTCCACGAGCTGGGAGCCAAGGATGTGGCGGGGCTGGTGCAGGAACTGGAACATCTCGAGCCGTTTGGTTCCGGGAATCGCAAGCCGGTGTTCCGCTGCTCCAATGTCCAGCTGCAACGTCCGCCCACCCAGCTCAGCGGTGGAGCCCATCTGCGCTTTGCTTTCCGTGGTCCGGCCCGGCCTCAGGGCGATGATACTCCGGCCCTCAGCCGCGAATTCGTCTCCTTCGGCTGCGGCGATGCCTGGCGGCGCATGCTGGAACGGGAACAGCTCGACGCCCGCGACCTGCTGCAACGACGCTGGGATATTCTCTTCCAGATCGGCAGAAGCACTTTCCGCCCACGGCACGGTGGGTTCGACCCTGTCCAGCAGCTTCTGGTGGACATTCGCCCGGCGGTCGATCCGTGAGCCGCGCTGGGAGCACGGGTCACACCGTCGACCTCCCGGCAATGATGGAGGACATCTGGTCCCGGGTGCAGAGGTACAACCCCCAGGCGGACAAAGAACGGCTGTGGGAAGGATACAACTTCGCCCTGCAGGCCCATGCCCATCAAACCCGCAAGAGCGGGGAACCCTTCTTCATGCACGCCATGACGGTGGCCAGCATCCTGACCGACCTGCGCCTCGATGTGGACACCCTGATCGCGGCCATGGTCCACGACGTGGTGGAGGATACCGAATACACGCTTGAAGATATCGACCAGCGTTTCGGCGGCGAAGTGGCCAACATGGTCGACGGCGTGACCAAGATCAGCGGGCTGTACAACGTCAACAAGGAAGCCCGCAAGGCCGAGACCTACCGGAAGCTGGTCCTGGCCATCGCCCGGGACCCGCGCACCATCCTGATCAAGCTGGCCGACCGCCTGCACAACATGCGGACCATCGAGTTCCTGGCCAAGGACCGACAGGTTGACATCGCCCAGGAAACCATGGATGTCTATATCCCCTTCGCCCATCGTTTCGGGATTGCCCGGATCAAGTGGGAGCTGGAGGACCTGGCCTTCAAGATCCTGGACCCGGGGGCCTACTTCGAGGTCGAGCGCGGGATCAACCAGACCCGTGACGAGCGGGAACGCATCATCGACAAGCTTCTTCTGCCCTTGCAGGCCAAGATGAAGGAGGCCGGGATTGCCTGCGGGATCAGCGGGCGCCCCAAGCACTTCTATTCCATCTACCGTAAAATGCAGGACCAGGACATCAGCCTGGACCGCGTTTACGATCTGCTGGCCTTGCGCATCATCGTGGCCAACAAGGCCGACTGCTACCATGCTCTGGGCGTACTGCACACGCTGTTTCCGCCGCTGGCCGACCGCATCAAGGACTACATCGCCACGCCCAAGCCCAACATGTACCAGTCCATCCATTCGACGGTGCGCACCCCCGGGGGCAAGTACATCGAGGTGCAGATCCGCACCGAGAAGATGCACGAACAGGCCGAGCTGGGGATCGCGGCCCACTGGCGTTACAAGGAAGGCGGCGGTTCGGGCAAGGGCAACCTGGACCAGATGGTGGCCATGCTGCGGCAGATCATGGCCTGGCAGGAGGACGTGTCGGATCCGCGGGAATTCATGGAGACCTTGAAGGTCGACTTCCTGCGGGACGAGGTATTCGTGTTCAGCCCCGGCGGCGACGTGTTCGAGCTGCCGGTGGGGGCCACGCCGCTGGACTTCGCCTTTGCCATCCACAGCGAGGTGGGATTCCGCTGCACGGGGGCCAAGGTCAACGGGCGCATTGCCAGTCTGCGCTCGGAACTGGGCAACGGCGACACGGTGGAAATCCTGACCAGCAAGCTGCCCAATCCCAGCGCCAGCTGGATGGAAATCGTCAAGACCAGCCGGGCCAAGCACCACATCCGCCGCTGGATCCGCACCAGCCAGTTCGAAGAAAGCGTGAAGCTGGGGCGGGAAATTCTGGAACGCGAACTGCGCCGGGCCCACCTGCGAGTCAAGATCGACACCGACCTGGTCGAGGTGGCGCAGGAGCTGGGCTACGCCGAGCTGGACAAGTTGCTGGCGGCGGTGGGCCGCGGCGATGTTTCCCACGGGAAGGTGGTCAGCCGGGTGACCCCTCCGCCCGAGTCGGCGGCCGAAAAAGTGATCGCTCGTGGGCGGGACCTTTACGATTCACTGCTGCGCCGATCGTCCACTGGCGTGCGGGTAGCCGGGGTGGACAACCTGATGGTTTCCTTCGCCCGCTGCTGTCAGCCCATTCCCGGAGACTCCATCGTGGGAGTGGTCACCCGCGGCCGCGGCGTGTCGGTCCACCGCAACGGCTGCACCAACCTGAACGATCCGAACCTGGGTCCGGAACGTCTCATCGACGTGACCTGGGATGTGGCTCCCGAGCAAACCTTCCTGGTCAAGCTGATCATCATGGCCAGTGACCGGAAGAACCTGCTGATGGACATCAGCAAGGTGCTCGATCTGACCAACACGAACATCCAGAGCGGCGAGTTCATCGCCGAGCATGAACTGGCCACCGTCACCCTGGTGGTTGAGGTGCGCAATCTGAACAAGCTGGAACAGATCCTGGCCGCCGTGCGCAAGGTCAAGGGTGTCCAGCAGATCGAACGCTACCAGCTGGGGCACCAGGCCTGACCCTGATCCGGAGGCATCATGCGCTGCGTGATTCAAAGAAGCGGACCCGCGCGGGTGACCGTGGGGGACCGGGTGACCGGGTCCATCGCAAGAGGGCTGGTGGTGCTGGTCGCCTTTCAGCCCGGGGATACGGCGCGCGAGCTGGCCTGGATGGCCCACAAGCTGCCCCGCCTGCGGATTTTTCGGGATAGCCAGGACAAGATGAACTGTTCCCTGCTGGATGTGGGCGGAGAGCTCCTCCTGGTCAGCCAGTTCACACTGTACGGCGATTGCCGCAAGGGCATGCGCCCGGGCTTCACCGGCAGTGCTCCGGGCGACCAGGCGCGCGGTCTTTACCTGCAGTTCGGGAAAATGCTCAGGGACGAAGGTCTGGTGGTGGCCGAAGGGGAGTTCGGGGCCATGATGGAAGTTTCTCTGGTCAACGATGGCCCTGTTACTCTGATCCTGGACCGGGAAGCCCCTGACCCGGCACCGGAGGTTGCTCCTTGACCGTCACCCCATTTGTACCCTGGCCCACGGGCCGTCAGCTGATCCTGGCTTCACGTTCACCGCGCCGGGCCCAGCTCCTTGAAATTGCCGGCCTCCCGCATCGGATAGAATTGCCCGGAGATGTGGAGCGGGAGCTTGCCGCCCGGCTCCTGGCCGAAGATGCCGAGCCTGGTCGGTATGCGGAGTTGCTGGCTGCGGCCAAGGCGAAGGATGTTTCCTCCCGTCTCCCCGACCAGCTGGTCCTCGGGGCCGATACAGTCGTGGTTCTGGACCGCCAGATCCTCGAAAAGCCCGTGGATGAGGCCGATGCCGAGCGTCTGCTGGGCCTCCTTTCGGGCAGGCGACACACCGTGATCACGGCCATCGCCCTGTTCGGCGGTCCCGCTGGCCGGGGGCTGGCAGCCCACGAAAGAACCGAGGTCGATTTTCTGCCTTTGACACCCGGGTCCATCGCGGCCTATGTGCGTTCCGGGGAACCCATGGACAAGGCGGGAGCCTATGGTATCCAGGGTCTGGGAGCGCTCATGGTCCAGGGTGTCCAGGGTTGCTATTTCAACGTCATGGGTCTGCCGCTGGCCCGCCTGGGAAGTATGCTGCGTCAGCTGCTCCCCGCACAGCATGGAGGTGCTTGAATGGGATCCCTGCCCTTTCCGTTTCCCGTTGTCCAGTGGGATGACAACCAGGTCGTCCTGATCGATCAGACTCTTCTGCCGGATCAGATCGCCTGGCGTCGTTGCGGAGATATCGACTCCCTGTGTCAGGCCATCTACGAGCTGGCCGTCCGCGGGGCCCCGGCCATCGGGTGTGCGGCCGGGTTTGGCCTGGCCATGTCCTGGCGACTGGGTTTGACCAGGAACGAGGACCTGGAAAAAATCCTGGAGGGTTTCCTGGCCGACGGTCGGCGCCTCGCGGCCACGCGGCCCACCGCGGTCAATCTGTTCTGGGCGCTGGATCGGCTCACCCGCCTGGCCCGCGCCGAGGTGGGCCAGGGGACCGATGCCGAGGCCATCGCCGGTCTGCTGCTGGCCGAGGCCCGCGCCATCATGGCCGAGGATATTGCCATGTGTCGGGCCATGGGCCTGGCGGGACAGGAGCTGTTGCCTGATTTTTCCACCGTCCTGACCCACTGCAACGCCGGCGGACTGGCCACCGGAGGTTATGGCACAGCGGTGGGGGTGGTCTATGCCGCCCGCGAGATGGGCAAAACTCTGCGTGTCTTTGCCGATGAAACCCGTCCCTTGCTGCAGGGGGGGCGCCTGACCGCCTGGGAACTGGTGAACCAGGGTATCGATGTCCAGGTCATCTGCGACTCGGCGGCAGCCACCGTGCTGCGTCAGGGAAAGATAGATGCGGTCATCACCGGGGCCGACCGCATTGCAGCCAACGGAGATGCCGCCAACAAGATCGGCACCTACCCTCTGGCGGTTCTGGCCGATCGTCACGATGTGCCCTTCTACGTGGCCGCTCCGGCCTCCACCTTCGATCCCGCCACGCCGGACGGAGAGAGTATCGTGATCGAGGAGCGGGACCCGGCCGAGGTGCAGGAGTTCCGTGGTGTCCGGGTGGTTCCCGAGGGCGCCGGGGCCTGGAACCCGGCCTTCGACGTGACGCCGGCCGCCCTGATCACCGCCTTCATCACGGAACACGGGGTGTTGCGCCCTCCCTTTGCGGACAGTCTGGAGCCTGTCCTGAGGCGATGACCAGCGATTCTACTTTGGCTCGAGGCTGAGTGTGATGTGCAGTATTCTCAGCAAGAGAGGCAAGATGAGGTCGAGGCAACGCCTGATATGGGGTCTGTGTATGGTCCAGGCGGTGCTGGCCCTGAGCTGCCGTATGGTGCAGGACATGGGATTCACCCCCATCGAGGCGGAAGATGGCTTGCAGGCGGTGGAGATCTACCGGCGGCGCGGGCAGGACATCCTGCTGACCATGATGGATTTGACCATGCCCGGACTGGACGGCAAGGAGGCCACCGAGGCCATCCGGATGATCGACCCTGCCGCCAGGGTGATTCTGGTCAGTGGATACTCACGGGAGGATTCCGCGATTGTGCACGCCGTCCCTGGTCTGGATGGATTTCTCCAGAAACCTTTCTCCGCCGGCGATTTGCGACAGGCCATCAATGCCATTCTGAGCCACTGAGACCCATTTGACCTTTCTTGACAAACATCTTGCATTGGACTAATTTACTCCTCCTGCGAAGGCCGGAATACCCGATTTTTTCGGTGCGCACTACGGTGCGGAAACGCCTGTGTTTTTGTGGAAATCCTGGCGTTTTTCCTTGCAGCACAAAGATTTAACCTAATCTGTCGCAAACGGTAGGGGCCGTCAGGCCAGCGTGTGTGCGATGGCTGTTTTTGTGAATGGCAGGTCACCAGGTAACGGCCCGGCCGTTTCTCGAGGAGAATTTTTTATCATGAAGCCCGTGAAGACCTACAGCATGAAGCTGGATGAGATCGCCAAAGACTGGCTGGTCATCGATGCCGAGGACGTCGTCCTCGGTAGGCTGGCGACCCAGGTGGCCACCTTCCTGAGGGGCAAGCACAAGCCCACCTTTACGGCTCACCTGGACATGGGAGACAACGTCATCGTTGTCAACGCCGCCAAGGTGAAGCTGACCGGCCTGAAGCTGGAGAAGAAAGTGTACCTGCACCACACCGGGTACATGGGTGGCCAGCGCGTCACTCCCATGAAGAAACTCATGGAAAACCGTCCCGAGGAAGTCATTCTCCGTGCGGTCAAGGGCATGCTGCCCAAGACCCGTCTCGGTCGTGCCCAGTTGACCAACCTGCGGGTTTACGCGGGTGCCGAGCACCCCCACAGTGCCCAGCAGCCCAAGGTCGTGGAACTGTAATCAGCCGCTTTTCGGCTTGTTTTGACGCCCCTGGCGGGGCACATCCGGAGGTTTGAAGTTGGAAGAGCGGTATTACGCCACAGGACGACGCAAGACGGCCGTGGCCCGTGTCTGGATCACCCAGGGCACCGGTCAGATCAAGGTCAACAATCGTGAAGTCATGGAATATTTCGGAGAAGCGGTCCGGCAGCAGGCCCTCATGCCTCTGACCAACCTGGGTGTCGAGGGCGACTTCGACATCTGGTGCACGGTCAAGGGCGGCGGCATCACCGGTCAGGCCGGCGCCCTGCGTCACGGTCTGGCCCGCGCCCTGGTCGTGGCCAACGAAGAGTTCCGTAACCCCCTGCGCAAGCACGGTTTCCTGACCCGCGACTCCCGTATGGTGGAGCGCAAGAAGTACGGTCAGCCCGGCGCCCGCAAGCGGTTCCAGTTCTCCAAGCGCTAAACCGCGTTTGGGAATATTGTCTCGGCCGGTATTGCCGGCCGGGACAGCAGCCTGGCTTGTCCGGGCATATTACACACCCGGTCGGAGATGCGGGATTTGGTGGCACCTGTTGCAATCATCTCGTGGTGTTTATCCCGACTCGTTGATGACCGGGGAGGCTCAACCTTGTTAATCGGAGGATCATCATGGCGAAAGTCGGATTGAAAGACCTGCTGGAAGCTGGCGTCCACTTCGGACACCAGACGCGCAAGTGGAACCCCAAGATGAAGCCGTACATCTTCATCGCCCGGGGTGGCATCTACATCATCGATCTTCAGCGGACCCTGCGGAACCTGAACAAGGCCAGCAAGTTCCTCGAGACCGTGGGCGCCAAGGGCGGCTCGGTTCTGTTCGTGGGAACCAAGAAGCAGGCCAAGGTGGCCATCAAGGAGTTCGCCGATCGCGTGGACATGCCCTACGTGACCGAGCGCTGGCTCGGCGGTATGCTGACCAACCACCAGACCATCTACAAGAGTGTCCAGAAGCTCGAAGAGATCGAGGCCATGATGAACGATGGCCGTATCGAGAACTTCTCCAAGAAGGAGCAGCTGGAATTCAGCCGCAAGTTCGAGAAGCTGAACACCAACCTCGGCGGCATCCGGAACATGAAGGGCCTGCCCAGCGCCGTGTTCGTCGTCGATACCGCCGAAGAGGAAACCGCCGTGCGCGAGGCCAAGAAGCTGGGCATCCCGGTCATCGGCATCGTCGACACCAACTGCGATCCCACGCTGGTGGACTTCCCCATTCCGGGTAACGATGACGCCATTCGCGCCATCACGCTGTTCACCCGGGTTGTGGCCGAGTCCATCGAAGAGGGTCGGAAGATGCGCGGCGAGGGTGTGGACAAGGCCATGGAAAAGGGCGTGGACATGGCGGCCCCCAAGAAGGCGGCCACCGCGGCCAGCGCCACTCTCGACGGAGAGGCCAGCAAGGTGGAACCCGCTCCTGCGGCCGCCAAGGCTGCCGAGGGAAAAACTGCCGAGGGTGAGGACAAGCCTGCCAGCTGAGGCGCGGGTTTGGTCCCAAGCAGGGATAATCAACAGGCCGGAGCTGGTGCTTCCGCTCCGGCCATGTGATAGAGCCAGTGGAACAATCGAGTAAAAATTTCAAGTGACCGGCCCTGCGGCTGGTCCCACACTCCCGCCCCAGAACACCGGCGGGAGACTCTGGAGGAGTCATGGAAATCACCGCCAAGATGGTCAAGGAACTGCGTGAATCCACAGGCGCGGGCATGATGGATTGCAAGAAGGCCCTCAAGGAGTGCGAGGGCGACATGGAGAAGTCGGTCGAGTTCCTGCGCAAGAAGGGCATCGCTTCGGCTTCCAAGAAGGAAGGCCGTGCCACCAGCCAGGGAATCGTTGGCAGCTACATCCACATGGGTGGCAAGGTGGGCGTCCTGATCGAGGTGGCCTGCGAAACCGACTTCGTGGCCCGCACCGACAACTTCCAGGAATTCGTGCACAACGTGGCCATGCACATCGCCGCGGCCAGCCCCGTGGCCGTCACCCGTGAAGAGGTCGATCCTACTCTCATCGACAAGGAGAAGGAGATCTACCGCGGCCAGATGGAAGAGCAGGGCAAGCCGGCCGAGATCATCGAGAAGATCGTCGGCGGCAAGGTGGACAAGTACTACAGCGAAATCGTCCTGATGGAGCAGAAGTACGTCAAGGATCCCGACATCACCATCGAGGACTACCTCAAGTCCATCATCGGTGAACTGGGTGAGAACATGCAGATCAAGCGCTTCACGCGCTATCAGATCGGCGGATAGTTTCCGCTGACAAGGGGCCCGGGCGACTTCAGCCCGGGCCTTTTTTTCACCATGTACAATCCTGACGGTTTTGCGTTAGATTGGGGGCGAGCCCGGCCCCGGTCCGTGGTCTCCAGAAGTATGCTCCGAATCGGTGGCCGCGCCACCCCAAGGGAAGGGACACCTCACGTTGAAGTTCACACGTATTCTCTTGAAGCTCAGTGGCGAAGCCCTCATGGGCGAAGGTGAGCAGTTCAGCCACAGCAAACTCACCGACCTGGCCCGGTACATTGCCGAGGTCCAGCAGATGGGTGTTCAGATCGGCATCGTGATCGGGGCGGGGAACATCTTCCGGGCCCGGTCCGCCAACCTGGAGATTGTCGACCGGGTGACCGCCGACAACGTGGGCATGCTGGCCACCATCATGAACGCCAGCATCCTGCGGGATTACCTGAGGGCCGAGGGCCTGAAGGCCAACATTCTCAGTCCTCGGGAAGTGCGGCCGCTGACCGGCGCCTTTGCCCGGGACACCGCCCTGGGCCTGCTGCAGGCCGGCCATGTCCTGATCTTTGCCGGGGGCACAGGCAACCCCTTCTTCACCACCGACTCGGCGGCGTCCTTGCGGGCCCTGGAAATCAGCGCCGATGCCCTGCTCAAGGGCACGCAGGTGGATGGGGTCTACGACAAGGATCCGCACAAGTTTGACGACGCCAAGCGTTACGACAAGTTGACCTATGGAGAGGTCCTGGATCAGCGCTTGCAGGTCATGGACCTGACGGCCGTGACCCTGTGCAGCGAAATGGGCCTGCCCATGTTCGTGTTTGATATTTCCGACCCTGCCAACCTGGTCAAGACCATCGAAGGGACCCAGCGGGGGACCTGGATCACGAAGGAGTAGAAGATGAGTGCCGAAGTCAGGGAAACCACCGAACTGGCCATGGAAGAAACCATCGACGGTATCAAGCACCGGCTTCAGAAAATCCGGACGGGAAAAGCTTCACCCGCCATGCTGGACAGCGTGAAGGTGGAGTACTACGGTGCGCCGACCCCCTTGCAGCAGCTGGCCACCGTGTCGGTGCCCGAGCCCCGGCTGTTGACGGTCAAGCCTTTCGACCGATCGGTCATCGGGCTCATCGAAAAAGCCATCCAGGCCAGCAACCTGGGCCTGAATCCCGCCAGTGACGGCATGATGATCCGGCTGCAGATTCCCGAGCTGACCGAAGATCGCCGCAAGGATCTGGCCAAGCAGGCCAGGGAGATCGGTGAGGAGGGCAAGATCGCCGTGCGCCGCGCGCGCCAGGATGCCAACGATGCCTTGAAAAAGGAACAGAAGGACGGCGAGATCACCGAGGACGAGCTGCACAAGGACCGCGACGATATCCAGAAACTGACGGACCGTTTCTGCGAACTGGTGGACAGCATCGTGGCTTCCAAGAATGATGAAATCATGGAGATCTAGGTGGTGAGTGGCCGATGAGTTCATCTCAAGAATTGAATCAACTGGCCCAGCTCGGCGATGACGAGCTCTGCGACGCGCTTGCGCAGTATCCCAACCTGCCCCGCCATGTGGCCATCATCATGGATGGGAACGGGCGGTGGGCCAAGAAGCGTTTCTTGCCCCGGGTGGCCGGCCATCGTGCCGGACGGCATGCGGTGCGGCGGTGCGTGGAAACCTGCGGTCGGCTGGGCATCGGGTATTTGACCCTGTACACCTTCAGCCAGGAAAACTTCGGCCGCCCCGAGGCCGAGGTCAAAGCCCTCTGGCACTTTCTCCAGGAAAGCCTGATTGCCGAGCGGGATGATCTGCAGCGGCGGAATGTCCGTCTGGTGGCCTCGGGCGATCTGGAACAGCTGCCCGAACCGGCGCGCCGGGGATTGCAGGAGGTCATCGCCTCTCTGGCCGGCAACACCGGGCTGACCTTGAATCTGGCGCTGGCTTACGGGGGACGTCAGGAGATCCTGAGTGCCACCCGTCGCCTGGCCGCCAAGGTGGCCCAGGGTGAGCTGGAACTGGACCAGATCGATGAGGCCACCTTTGCCCAGCAGCTCTACAGCCCCGAGGTGCCGGATCCCGACCTCCTGATCAGGACCAGCGGGGAAGGTCGCCTGAGCAATTTTCTGCTCTGGCAATCGGCCTACGCCGAGTTCCTGTTCACGCCAGTTCTGTGGCCGGATTTCAAGGAGCGAGACCTGTTGCAGGCTCTCCTGGATTATCTGGGCCGGGAGCGTCGCTTCGGCGCCCTGAGCGAGACCTCCGATGCCCTCGACGGATCCGACCCCGAATCGGTGTTCGACGCCGCCCGCTGGAAGCGACTGCTCAAGGTGCGGTCGTGACGGATCCTTCCACACAGTCCCCGGCTGCTCGCGGCAGTGCATTTCAGCGTTTCTTGAAGGCGGGGATCGTACCCCGACTGGCTGTCATCCTGGTGGGGGTGCCCTGTCTATTCGTGATCACCCTGCGTGGTGGGGTTTTCTTTCTGCTCCTGGTTTCGCTGATCATTTTTCTGGGATTGCGCGAGTTTTACCAGCTGATGAAGGCCAAGGGGTACCAGCCCTTCGAGGCCCTGGGCTATTTCTGTGCCCTGGCCATCAGCGTCTATGCCTGGCGGCAGGGCCTGGCCGTGCCTCTCATCCTGACCGGCAGCCTGCTGGCCATCATGATCCGTGAAGTCTTCCGCAAGGAAATGGCCCGGTCGCTGGACCACATGGCCGTGACGGTGTTCGGCATCATGTACGTGGGGTGGCTGGGCAGCCATCTGGTCACCTTGCGGCAGTTGCCGGCGGCCGTGGGCGTCGAGGACAACATCGGGGCCCGCCTGGTTTTTCTGGCTGCCCTTCTGACCTGGGCCACCGATACCGCGGCCTATCTGTTCGGGGTGGCCTTTGGCCGCCACAAGCTGATCCCCCGGATCAGCCCCAACAAGACCGTCGAGGGTGGGGTGGGCGGTTTACTGGGCGCGGCCCTGGTGGGCTGGATCTGCACCCGCACCTTCACGCCTTTCCTGACCCCTTTCGCAGGAGTCATGCTGGGCCTGGCCGTGGGGGTAGTGGCTCAACTGGGTGACCTGGTCGAGTCGCTCATCAAGCGGGACGCAGGGCTCAAGGATTCGGCCGAACTGATTCCCGGTCATGGCGGCGTCCTCGACCGGTTCGATTCCCTGCTTTTCACTGTGCCGGTGCTGTACTACTACTTCCGGCTGTTCATCTTATGATGCCCCAGGTGGGAGTGTAGACGGCGTGGCCATGAGCTCCAGAAATGACAATCCCCGGGCTCTGTATCGCTGCGGTGCGCCGCGTCTGGTATTGCCGTCTCCCCTGCGCCTGGTCATCCTGGGTGCCACGGGGTCCATCGGGCGGCAAACCCTGGACCTGGTTTCTCGCTATCCCGAGCGCCTCGAGGTGGCCGGGCTCAGTTGCCATGGGCGCGTCGAGGATCTGGCGGCCATCGTCGAGGAACTGCACCGGCTTTTTCCTGATCTGCCGGGTCCGCTGTTGACGGTGACCGACCCCGCAGCCCACGCCCGGGCCGCACGGGATCCGCGCCTGAAAGATCGGCTGCTGGGGGCGGGGCCTGCCGGATTGCGGGATCTGGTGGCCTCCTGCGAGGACGCCCACTGCCTGGTGAACGGGCTGGTGGGCGCTGTGGGGCTGGAGCCCACCCTGACCGCCGCCGCGCGGGGAATGCGCATCGCCCTGGCCAACAAGGAGTCGCTGGTGGTGGGCGGCGACCTGGTGCGGCAGGCGGTGCAGCAGGGCGGCGCCGAAGTTCTGCCCGTGGATTCGGAACATTCCGCCATGGCCCAGTGTTTGAGTGGAAGGTGTGCGTCCGAGGTGGCTCGGCTGATCCTGACCGCCTCGGGTGGTCCTTTCCGGGAGACCCCGGCGGCCGAGCTGGCCACCGTCACCCTGGAGCAGGTCCTCGACCATCCCACCTGGAACATGGGGCCCAAGATCACCGTCGACTCGGCCACCCTGATGAACAAGGGGCTGGAAGTCATCGAGGCCCACCACCTGTTCGGTCTGGCCTACGCGGATATCGACGTGGTGGTGCACCCCGGGTCGTACGTGCACTCGCTGGTCGAGTTTGTCGACGGCGCGTTGCTGGCCCAGCTGGGCACGCCCGATATGCGGCTGCCCCTGCTGTACGCCATCAGCGGTGAGGAGCACTGGGAGCTGGGCGGTGACCGCCTGGATCTGGAAAAGATCGGGCAGCTGCACTTCGCCGCGCCCGACCTGGAACGGTTCCCCTGCCTGCGGCTGGCCCGCCAGGCCGGAGAGGCGGGACAGGGTGCGACCATCGTCCTGAACGCAGCCAACGAGATCGCGGTGGCGGCTTTGCTGGCCCATCGCCTCGGTTACACCGATATTGCCCGGATTGTCGAACGTACCCTGTCCGCCCTGTCGTCCCCGGTGATTCCGGACCTGGCCACGGCACTTGCGGTTGATCAACAAGCCCGAGAAACTGCGGAACGGCTCATTGCCGATCTGTGTGGTTCCGGCGCGTGAGGTAAAAATTGTCCCCGAACACGCTGTACATCATCCTGGCTTTCCTGCTGACCCTGGGCACCGTCGTGGTCATCCACGAGCTGGGCCATTTCCTGTTCTGCAAGCTCTTCGGGGTCTACGTCAAGACCTTCTCCATCGGCATCGGGCCCAAGCTGCTCAAGAAGCGCTGGGGCGAGACCGAGTACACCATCAGCGCCATTCCCTTTGGCGGCTACGTGAAGATGGCGGGCGAGGGCATGATGGAGGAAATCCAGGACACCGGAACCTGGGAGGGGCGCAAGTACCCCCTGGGCACCGAGGAGGGGAACAAGGAAGCGGCGGGCATCGATGCGGACATTCCCCCGGAGCGCCTGTTCTTCAACCGGCCCGCCCATGAACGGTTGCTGGTCTTCATTGCGGGGCCCCTGTTCAACCTGGTGCTGGCCTACCTGGTGTTCACCGGGCTGATCCTGTCCCAGGGTTTGACTTTCGACCCGGTCACGGAAATCGGTCAGGTGCGGACCGGCTCGGCTGCCGCCGAGGCGGGTCTCCGTCAGGGTGATGTGATCACGGCCGTGAACGGCACCGAGGTCACATCGTGGGACGAAGCCTGGCTGGCCCTCATGGTGACCGACCCGGACCAGGAGGAGAGGCCGGAGGGCAACATCGTGACCTTGCAGCGGGACGGGGCTCTCCTGGAGATCGCCTTGCCCTTGCAGGGTGAAGGCGGCCTGCAGTACAACGATCTGGAGTCGGCCAACACCACCATCGGTCGCGTGCAGACCGGCGGACTTGCCGATGAACTGGGATTGCGGCAGGGCGACATCATCACCTCGGTCCAGGACACGATGGTCCATTCCTTCGGCATGATTGCCGGGATCATCAACCAGCGCCCGGGTATGGAAACTCATCTGACCTGGGTGCGCGACGGTCAGGCCATGAGCGGCGTGGTGATTCCCGAGGACCATGAGGTGGCCCCGGGGGTGACCAAGGGGCGCATTTTCATCGAGAGCATGAAGGAGTCGCGCAAGGTCGGCCTGTTCGAGGGGTTGGCGCTGGGCTATCGACAGACCAGTTTCACGGTGAAATATATCCTGCAGTCCCTGTGGGATCTGGTCAGCCGAAAACTGGGGCTGGGCAGTGTGGGTGGCCCCTTGCGGATCGGTCAGGCTGCGGGCGATATGCTGCGCTGGGGCTTCGACCGTCTGTTGAATTTCATCGCCTTCTTCTCGGTCAACCTTTTCCTGCTGAACCTGCTGCCCATTCCCGTGCTGGACGGAGGGCATGTGCTGTTCCTGCTGGTCGAGGTGGCCAGGGGGGGCAAGCCGGTTCCCGAGCGCATCCAGGCCATTGCCACGCAGCTGGGGCTGATCATCCTGCTGCTGTTCATGACCTTCGTGTTCTTCTGGGACATCTGGAAGGTTTCCGGTCACTGATTCTGATCGGCGGCCTCACCGGTATCGTCGATTTCAGTGCCGTCGTCCGGCTCCCGGCTCTCCTTCTCCTCGGGGGACAAGGGGCGGGGCAGGGGCTGGTGCAGGCGGTCCGGGCGAGGTGCGTTCACCAGGGAGTCGACCTCGGTGTCCAGGATGTCGAACAGAAGCTGGTGGACCAGCTTGGCCCGCCGCGGATCGCCCGGGGCCAGGGCCTCGGTGTCCCGCTGGGCGCTGTCTCCCCAGGCTGTGGCCAGGGAATCCAGCAGGGCGTCTCCGGTGGGACGATCCACCACGGCCACGGCCTTGGCCCTTTCCAGGGTGACGAAGCGCTGGATATACAGGTACTCGTCGGGGGTCAGGTCCTCGAGGGTCAAGGGGGGCGGATCTCCGGAGTCGCAGCCGGCCACGAGACAGCAAAGCCCCAGGAAAACGAAGGTCAGCTTGTTCAGTCGGTGACGCGAGTACGGGAACATGGGATGATCAGCCTCGGGATTCGGGTGAATGGGACCGGGCCTGGGCGGGGGCGCCGTCAGACCCGTGAGAATTAACACTGTCGAGTTTTCATTGCCAGGCTTTTTCCCTGCGGAAGTCGAGCACGAGGATTGATCCGGGCACCAAGGGCAACACACGTGGATTCTCTCCCACGGTTTTCAGAAACCGGGACGCTCCTCATTTTCGCCCTGCTGATTCTGGGCTGCACCATGCTTTTGCCAGGGGTTGCGGTGGCCGACGAGGAACTGGACTATGGTCTGGAAACCCACCGCCTGGCCCGGATCCAGCTCACGGGAAACACCACCTTCTCGGACAATGATCTCAAAGGTGTCCTGCGCATCCAGGAACCCTCCTGGACCCGCCCCCTGAATACCCCGACCTACCGCCCTCACCTGGTGGACACCCAGGTCAACCTGATCAAGAACTACTACCGGAACCGGGGGTTCCATCAGGTTCGGGCCGATCTCGATTCCATCACCACCCTGCCCGACAAGGGCGATGTTCTGCACATCTCCATCACCGAGGGAATGCGGACCATGATCCGCCGGGTCACTCTCTCGGACACCACCGCCGTGGGCGCAGCGGCCCTGCGCCAGGTCATGTACCTGAAAGAGGGCCGGCCGGCTCCCGCCGATCTCAACGGTTTCGGTGCCGACATCTACGCCATGCGGGATGTTCTGCGCAATGCCACCTTTCTGCAGGCGGTGGTGGTCCCTTCGATGTCCATCATCCCGAATGCCACCGCCACGGGTTTTTTGGCCGATGTGGACTACCGGATAGAGCCCGGTCCTTCCTTCTCGGTGGGGAAAATTGTGCTGCGGGGCAATGACAACACACAGGATAATCTCCTGACCCGGGAAATGGATATCGCGGCGGGTGATCCGCTGCGCTGGAGCAAGGTCGAGGATTCCCGGCGGCAGCTTCTGGTCACGTCCTTGTTCCGGGATGTGAGTATTTCTCCGGTGAGGGTGGATACCTTGCGTGGAGTGGCCGATCTCAGGGTCCAGGTGATCGAGCGCCGGCCCGCCTTCTACGAGGTGGGTGTGGGGGTCGGCAGCCTGGAGCGTATTCGTCTGCTGGCGGCCTGGGGTCACAACAATCTGTGGGGAACTGGTCGGCGGGTCCAGCTGCGCGCCCGGACCGCCTGGAACCTGGAAGATGTGGTGGGCACTCCGTCCAGCTTCAACGAAGGGCAGATCAACTTCTGGGTCGATGCCGACTACGTGAACCCCCGCATCAGGGACAGCCGTTACAGTTTCGATCTGGGCATCTACCTGAAAAGAGAAACCCGCGGGGAGTCGGGACTTAATCTGGCCACCCATGGGTTCAACGTGGGGACCACCTGGAAGGCCAGCCGGCGGGTGACCAACAATGTCTACCTGGGCCTGAAGATCTCCGATCCCAGCGTGCATCCCTATGCGCCGGATGACCTGAAGGATCGATTCGCCCAGACCGGCGTGGCCCTGTCCCAGACCCGTTCCTGGAACTGGGGCATCTACATCGACCACCGGGACGACCTGTACCGACCCACCGGTGGGATGTACACCACGGCCACGGCCAAGCTGGCCGGCGGTATCATGGGTGGGGACTTCAGCTTCTTCCGCTGGTCCGCCGCCTGGCACAACTATCACTCCATGCCTGTGGGGGGAGTGCTGGCCCTGAGGTTCATGGTGGGTGGTGCCCGTCCCTATGGCCGCTCCCTGGATCTGGGGGCCGACGGGGTGCCCTACGATGACCGTTTCTTTGCCGGGGGCGCCTCCACGGTGCGGGGTTATGGCCACAACAGCCTGGGCCCCCAGGTGCAGGATCAGGAAGAGCTGGACTTTCTGAACTATACCTCGGAAAACCTGTTGCCCGACAATCCCGCCCGCGGGGGCAACTACCTGATGCTGACCAATGTCGAGTACCGCTTTCCTTTGCCGTTGTTGAAACGCTGGAAACTGTCCAGCGTGATATTTTTCGAGGGAGGCAACGTCTGGGCCGAGGCGGGAGATATCCGCATGGAGGCCTTCCGGCTGACCTCCGATCCTGGCGATCCCCTGGATCCCGGCTCGACCAAGAGCTGGGACTACCGTTACAGTTATGGCACGGGTGTGCGTCTGGACACGCCCATCGGACCGGTGCGGGTCGATGTGGGTTTTCCCCTGAAGCGGGCGAACTACGTGTCGGCCGATCGCAACGTGACCGACCCGAAAACTGTCTGGCACTTTTCCCTGGGGTACCCGTTTTGATGCGCTGGGTCAAACCCGCCAAGTTGCCGGTGATCATCGCCTGGCTGATCATCCTCGGGGTGGTTGGCTGGTTGAGCATGAACCCCCGCTTCGTGGCTCCCTATGCCTCCCGACTGGTGGGACGCCACCTCCTGGGCATCGAAGAAGGGGGGCTGCAGGTACGGGATTTCCGGGTCCGGATTTTCGAGGGGATGGACCTGTATGGCGTGAGCCTGACCCTGCCCAGCGCCTCCGGAGGAATGACCCTGGCCTCGGCCGACACCGTGGAGGTGGATTTCCTGGGCCAGGATCTGCTGGCCTACGTGCCGCGCCTGCGGCGGGTGGTCATCAGCCGGCCCGAGATTTTTTCCCGGAGTGGGACGGATACTCTCGGGCAGTCTGATCCCGGGGCCCCCGAAGAGATGCGCGGTTTTCCCCGGATTCTGATCGAGCACCTTGAGATCCGGGAGGGATTCTTCGAGTTCTCCGGAACGGACGGCAAGGTGACCGAGGAAATTTCCCGACTGGACTGGAGCGGCTCGGTGCGGTCGGACGAGGAAGTGGCTCTGGAGCTGCATCGTTGCGCCATTCACTGGACATCACGCCAGAGCATTCTGGAGAATCTGCGTGGCCAGGTGGTGATCGACCGGGAACAGATCAAGGTGTCTCCGGTTTACGGCACCCTCAATGGCCACGATGCCCGGGTGACCGGGACGCGCCGCTGGTCGCAGGAACTGGATATTGCCGTCCTGGGACAGGGTGTGAGCGTGGCGGAGATCGAAGATCTCATCGACATGACCATCGGGTTCAACGCCAGGGGCAACATTGCCGGTTCGTTTGTTGCCGCCAACGACACCCTGACCTATGCGGGGACTTTCACCGGTGAACTGGAAGGCTACCAGGTCGAACAGTTGACCGGCCAGGCGGTGGTGGGCTCGGAGGATGTCCTGCTGTCCGACCTGGCGGGGGTGATCAATGGGGCCTCCTTCACCGGTGGCGGACATTTCGATATCAGCCGACAGGACAGCGTGTCCTTCGTTCTGGAGGGCGAGGTGCAGGATGTGGATCTGGCCAAGGGGCTGATCCCCGAAGAGGACGATCTCCCGGTGACCGATGGTCGGGGTTATCTGCGCATCGAGCATACCGATCTGCCCCTCTGGACCCGGGTCACCGGCACCCTGCACGACGGGTTCATCGAGATCATCCCCTTCGACACCTGCCGGGTTGATGTGGTGGCCCTGGGCGACGAGGTTCATTTCAACCGGGTGGAACTGGACTACCGCCATCTCAACGCCGTGCTCGAAGGTGTTTCGGACTCCCGTCAGGTTTTCTCCGGGGATCTGACGGCTCAATCCGCGGACGTGACCACCTTGCCCAGAGAATGGGGCTGGCCCGCGCTTTCGGGGCAGATGCGTGGCCAGGGCTCGCTCCACGGCCTGCTGGATGACCTGGATTTCACCGGCGTGGTGACCCTGGACAGCCTGGGCCTGGGGCCCGTGGCCGCCCGGACCAGCCGGGCCAATCTTCAAGTGAAGCGGGTGCTGGGTGATCCGCTGATCACCGCAGCGGTCCTGGGCCAGGGGCTGTCGCTGGGTGGGGTTCCCTTCGGCGATTTTCGCCTGGAAGGGTCAGCATCCTCTCAGATGGCGGTGATCGATACCTTCACGGCTGTGTATGGCGATACCAGCGTGGGTTTCGACCTCAGTGCCGTGTTCACCGACACCCTGCAGCTTTTTTCTCTCGACTCGTACAGCCATCTTCTCGAGGGCACGGCCTGGTCCATCAACGAACCGGTCGCTTTCAGCCTCCGGCCCGGGTTCTTCCATCTGCCGGCCCTGTTGCTGGAGTCGGAGCAGGGCGTGCTGGCCATGGAGGCCCTGTATCACGAAGGGCGTGAGGTCTCCGGTAGCCTGCTGCTCGAGGAGTTCGATCTGGGCCTGCTGGATCCCTTTCTGAGGAGCGATGAACCACTGACCGGCAAAATCACCGCCGATGTGCGGGTGTCGGGCCGTCCTGATGATCCGGTGGTCCAGCTTTCGGGACTGCTGACGGACAGCTCTTTCCGGCTGGCCCGGGTGGATTCGCTGCAGGTCGATGCCAGCTTCAATCAGGGCACCGTCTGGCTCAATCGGGTTGATCTGGCCAGTGAATTCGGGGGACTGGAAGTCGTGGGCACCGTGGCTCACCCGGGGGCGGGAGTGGAGGATTTCTGGCCCGATGCGGAACTCGATCTCGACCTGGTGGTGCACCAGGGCGACTGGGCTTTCCTGGAGCAGTTTGCCATTCCGGCTCTGGACCGTCTGGCGGGGACCTTTGATGGTCAGATCCAGGTGGCCGGGACCACCAGCAGTCCGCTGATCGAGGGTCAGGTTTTCAGCGCGCCATTTCACGTCCACTGGTTGCATCTGGATCAGCTGACCGGAACCATCTGGGCCGACAGCGACGCCCTGGTCCTGGCCGATCTGAAGGGGAACAAGCATGATCTGGCCCTCACGGGTCGGCTGGAGATTCCCGTGGACCTGGATTTCCTGAGCGAGCCTGTTACCCCCCTGGATGAACCTTTCTACATGCAGCTGGAGATTCCCGCGAACAGCAACCTGGCCCCCCTGGCTCAGGCCACCAACGCCTTCGTTCAGACTTCGGGCCGTGGGTCGGCTCACGTGGTGGTCTCCGGCCCCCTGGTTCACCCGTATTATCAGGGAGAACTGCAGATCCGTGAGGCGGGTTTCGTGCTGCGGGATCTCGAGGAGATCTACCGCGAGGCCAGCTGTGACGGAACGTTCCAGGGAGATGTCCTGGAGGTGAAGAACATCCGGGGACAGGAGGGTTTGCGGGGCACCTTCGAGGGCGAAGGCCAGGTCGTGTTCAAGGGCCTGGAACTGGAAAGCTTCGACATCAAGCTGAACCTGGACCGTTTCCTGCTGGCCAGCATTCCTGATCTGCGGGCGGTCGTGGCCAGTGATAATGCCCGCATGACCAGCGTTTTCGTGGGCCCCGACAGCCTGCTGGTGCCCAAGTTCACGGGAGATTTCGAAATCCTCAAGGGGCGGTACACGGGCAACTTCAAGGAGAAGGAAGGGGCCATCGATCCCATGGCCGCCACCGTGGCCCCCGACTGGCTGGGAGACCTTCAATTGCACGGGGCACCGCGGTCGTCGCGCATCATCAACCGCGAAATGGAACTCTTTCTGGGGGGAGACCTGGATCTGGTCCGGGACGAAACCGGCATGTACCTGCGGGGAGCCATGGACGTCAATTCAGGTCGCCTGATCGTGTTCAACAACAGCTTCAAGGTGGTGCGCGGCCGGCTGGATCTGAGTCGCGAGGTGGGGTTCAATCCCATGATCGACCTGGATGCCACCACCAGCTACCGGCTCAAGAGTCAGGTGTCCAGCAACAGCATCATCGAGAACATCCAGGTGCACGTGGGCAACACCATTCTGAGCCCGGAGATCACCTTCAGCAGCGACCGGGGCTACAGCCGGGAAGCCATCCAGCGTATGCTGCTGGGACTGGAGCCGTTTGCCACTCCCGAGGGAGATCGTGAGCGCCTGGCCAACACCTCCATCTCGGCGGGTTTCAACGTGATCGAGCGTGAAATCGCGCGGGAAATCCAGATCTTCGACACCTTCGAGATCGACCAGATCCAGCGCCAGAGCGAGACCGGGGCAGAGCTGGATCCCCTGATCGGGGTGGGCAAGTTCATCGGCAACGACCTGTACCTGAAGTTTGCCCAGGGAATCCGGCAGGATGACCGGGATATCCTGGTGGAATACCAGATCAATAACCATCTTCTGTTGCAGTCCGAGGTGCGCCGCCGGATCGACGAAAACCAGGGCGGGGAAACCTACAACCTGGACCTCAAGTACCGCTTCGAATATTGACCTCAAGGAGACTTCGTGAAGGATATTCTCGCCGATCTGAATGCCGCCCAGCACGAGGCGGTGACCGCACCGGATGGACCCGTGCTGGTGGTGGCGGGGGCCGGCAGCGGCAAGACCCGCGTGCTGACCACCCGCGTGGCCTGGCTGCTGGGAGAGAAGGGTGTCAGGCCAGGAGAGATCCTGGCCTTCACCTTCACCAACCGCGCTGCCAAGGAAATGCGCGAGCGGGTGGCCGCCAGCGTGGGCGAGGACCAGGCACCCTTCTGGATTGGCACTTTTCACGCCACCGGATTGAAAATCCTGCGCACCGACGGGGAATCGGTCGGCGTCAAGCGCGGATTCTCCATCTTCGATACCGATGACAGCAACAAGCTCCTGAAGCAGGCCATGGCCGATCTGAAGATCGACCCCAAGCAGTTCACGCCCCAGGGGACGCGGACTGTGATCAGCAAGTGGAAGAACGACGACATCGACCCGGGGAAAGCCAAAACACTGGCCAATTCGTTCGTGGAGGAAAAGTATGCCGCGCTGTTCGAAGCCTACGAGGCGGGGCTGAACCGGTGCAACGCCCTTGATTTTGATGACCTCATTCTGAAGACCGTGCACCTGCTGGAGCAGAACGAAGAGGTGCGGGCCAGGTACAGCCAGCGGTTTCGTCATGTCATGGTGGATGAGTTCCAGGACACCAACCCCCTGCAGATGGTCCTGGTCAAGCTGCTGACCAGCTGGCACGGCAACCTGTTCGTGGTGGGTGATGACGACCAGAGCATTTACAGCTGGCGAGGGGCGCGCATCGAGAACATGCTGCAGTTTGATGAGTTCTTTCCCGGAGCCCGGACCTTCCGGCTGGAACAGAACTATCGCAGCACCGGGCACATCCTGGCGGCGGCCAACGAGGTGATTGCCCACAACAAGCGCCGCAAGGGCAAGAACCTGTGGACCAGCGGCGGCGACGGGGATCTGCTGACCGAGGAAGAGTTTCACGATGATCAGGATGAGGCCGCCCGCCTGGTGGACATCGTGCGCGCCGAGGTGTCCGGAGGGATGACGCGGGGGGACATCACCATCCTGTACCGCACCAACGCCCAGAGCCGGGTGCTGGAAGATGCGCTGCGCCGGGCCCATCTGCCCTACCAGATCGTGGGGAGCCTGCACTTCTACGACCGCAAGGAAGTGCGCGACCTCATGGCCTACCTGAAGTTCGTGGCCAATCCGGCCGACCAGATCGCGGCTTTGCGGGTCATCAATGTGCCCAAGCGGAAGATCGGAAACACCACGGTGGAGCGCCTGCAACGCCTGGCGGCCCGTGAAGATCTGACCCTGGGCGAGACGGCGGCCTACGGCGGACTCATGGAGCAGGAAATTGCTCCGGCGGCCTGCAAGCGGGTCCGCGACTTCTTCAACCAGGCGGCTCGGTGGCGCATGAGAGCGGCCGAAGGTGAGCCCATCCACGAGCTGCTCATGTCCATCATCAAGGATATCGGGTTCGAAACGCATCTGCAGAACGACGATCCCGAGACCGCCGGCACCCGCAACGAAAACGTGGCTGAACTGATCAACGCCGCCGGCAGTTTTCACGAGAGCAGCGGAGGCGGTTCGCTGGACCAGTTCCTCGAGCAGGTGGCGCTGGTCTCGGATCCTGACACCATCCAGGATGACGAGGGAGTGGTGCGCCTGATGACCATCCACACCGCCAAGGGGCTGGAATTTCCCGTGGTGGTCATCACCGGCTGCGAGGACGACATCCTGCCGCACATCAACAGCCAGGACGAGGAACACACCCTGGAAGAAGAGCGCCGGTTGTTCTACGTGGCCTTGACCCGGGCGGAGAAGCGGGTGTACCTGCTGCATGCCGCGCGTCGTCGCCGGTTCGGCACCTGGCAGGACAGCTTGCCCTCGCGCTTCTTGCCGGAGGTGCCGGATGAGCGGATCACCCGCCGCCATCTGGACAAGCCGGAGCTCGGACACGTGGGGCAGTCGCTCTTCGGCGATTCCTGGGGAGCTGGGCGATCCGGATCAGCACGCGGCGGAGCGGGGAGGAAAACCACACCGCCGGCCAGGTCGACCTGGAGCCGTGAGTCCGGGACGGCGCGATCGACCGGGAGCCGGTCCAATTCCGCTGCTGTGCCCGTACGGCCCGACCAGTGGGGCAGCAGCAATCGGAAGCCCAAGGCGCCCGCTCCAGCGGCCGGCTGGGATGCCGAGGTGAATCAGGATGTGCCCTACTTCACCGGCCAGACGGTCAGTCACGGAATCTTTGGAACCGGGGCCGTGGTCCGGGTGGAAGGAAGCGGCGACGACATGCTGGTGACCGTCGACTTTGACAGTTCCGGCCGCAAGCACATCAATCCGCGGTTTGCGCCGCTGGTGGTCATTGACTAGCGAACAAGTGCCATTTTGCGGACGGTGCGATGTTTCCCTGAGCGGAACTCCATCCAGTAGATGCCGGCCGCCGGCCGGGGCGTGACCTGGGCAGGCTGCCAGGTCCAGCTCAGGGGGGTGGCCTCGGGATCCTCCTGCGGTCCCGTGCTCTGGATCGGCCCCAGGTCGAAGGCCGCCAGCTCATGGCCTCGCGCATCGAATAGCCTGGCCTTCAGCTGCCCAGCTTCGCGGGAGTAGATCCGGAAATCCGCGGCTTCCGCCACCGGATTGGGCCAGGGACCATGCGCCTGCAGGGGCGGCACCGGAGCGCGGCCCGCGGTCATGAACACCAGCGTGTCCGGATCCACCGTGATCTCCTGCACCCATTCTTCCATTTCCCAGGTGAACGTCTGGTCACGCCGGCTCACCAGCACGGTTTCTTTCCGCAGGCCGGTGGTGGTGCGCAAAGCGACCGGCAACGCCACTTCAAACAGGGTGTCCTGATTCTGAACCACCCTCAGAGTGGCCTGGTTTTGCGAAATGCTGGTCCGGGTCCACAGCTGGGGCACCTCGCTTGTTTCCAGCCAGGGAGTGAAAAAACCATCGAGAGAGCGGCCGGCCTGATCTTCGGCCCGCGCGATGAAATCCCTCGTGCCCACATTGCTGTGGACCAGCGCCGGATCGGTCACGTAGGAGTACAGCAGAGCATCAAAGGCCTGGTCACCCAGCAACAGGCGCAGGGAATGCAGCAACCAGGCCCCCTTGTCATAGATCAGGATGTTGGGGAGGATGGGGTCCGGATCGCCCAGCAATCCCATTTCCTGGAACAGATCCGGATGTCCCTCGCGGCCAATCGAGGCCATGAATTTCCGGTAGGCCGCCGGACCCTGGGTTTGCTCCACCCAGAGGGCCTCGCTGTAGCGGGCAAACCCCTCGTTGAGCCAGATGTCCGACCATTGTGCCGGGGACAGACTGTTCCCGAACCAGTGATGGGCCAGCTCATGCACCACGAGCAGTTCGTGCTGCCGGTCACCGGTCAAGAACATCTGGCTGACGCTGGTGGCCGTGGCGTGCTCCATGGCGCCCACCCACTTGATCTCCACCTGAGCATATTTCTCCCCGGCAAAGGGATAGGGCCCGAAGCGGTCGGCCAGAAATTCCAGCATGGCGCAGGTGGGGGCAAAATCGATCTCGGCATGGGCCCGATCGCTGGGAAACACGTGGTATTCCAGCGGCACGTCTCCACACATCTCGGTCCAGGTGGAATAATTGCTGGCCGCCACGCTGACCAGGTAGGTGGGCAGAGGGTATTCTTCTCGCCAGGCGAAACGGCGCCACCCGGGGGCCGGATGGGTGACCTCCAGCAGGCGGCCGTTGGACACGGCACTCAATGTGTCGGGAACGGTCACGGCCAGGGAAACCAGAGCCTTGTCGGCGGGGTGATCCTTGCAGGGCCACCAGGCGTGGGCCGACCAGGGCTCGGAGATGTTGGCGATGATGGGGACGTCGTCCGCAGGGTCGGTGGGCGTGCCGGCATTGTGCTGGCGGAATAGAAGGCCCACCTGAAGCTGCCCGTGGCGTGGCGGCCGGCCCTCCCAGAAGGTGGTCAGGGTGTCCGGGACTCCTGGTACCGGGGGAGTGGCCAGGTGCACCAGAATGGCATCACCTTCCCGGCTGAAGACCAGGTCCTGGTCACCATCCCTGACCGCGGTGCAGGTCAACTCCTCCACCAGATCCAGCTGCACGGTGGTCAGCCCGGGAGCGGTGGGGGCCCAGCCCATGTCCACCTGGCCGCGGATGAAAAGGGAAGAGGGGTCCAGGTGAATATCCAGGTCGTAGCTGAGGACATCAAAGCCGCGCTCATCAGCCGGTGGTGGGGGATAGTCTCCAACCAGAAGCGACCCAGATGGCGGTGTATGCACCGGAGAGGGAAGGGGGGCGGCGGCTCCTGTGAAACCGACCAGCAGCAGACAGGTGGTCACAGCAAGTCCGGGGCCGCGTACTGCCCACCTCACGATGACCGGATCATGGCGTCCATTCCACGCCGCAGTTCCAGCAGGTGTCGAAACCGGCCTCGATATGCTCCTGGCAACCCGGGCAGGTCCAGGGAGACTCCACCAGGGTCCGGGCCAGGGGGCTGAGCAGGTCCCGCACCTGGCCACTATCTTCTTGCCGAACCAGCAGGCGGACCCCTACCAGCATGTCCATCTGAGGATACATGCCGTCACAGTTGTCAGTGGAAACCCAGGATTCTACTCCCAGGGCCTCCAGCCGGGCCTGATCGATCAGGGCCTCGGTTTCGCTGCCGTACCTCTTGGCCACCACGGTTGCGTCTTGCATGGCTCACCTCCTGTTATCCTCAGTCTAGCATCTTTGCGCGGGCCTGGCAAAGCACAGGCCTTGACCACGGAAAAGTTGGGCGATCAGGGCAGAGTTTCGGGTCGGGCCTGGCTCCCGGACGGTTCGGAGCGCTGTCCGTGCAGCTTTTCTGGTCTTGTAAGTCATTAAAAATAAGGAAATCTCTAGCAGGAGTATAAGGAAAATCTTTATTTCTTTTTCGCCTATCTGATTTTTGCTAGTATTCCGTCCTCGCGAAGATTGCCGCTTGACGGGACGGGTCTTCATCTCACGGACTTCCCGTCATGGCAGGGTCATTCAAGGATTGAATGCCCGGAGCTAACAGGGAGGTAATGACAAGAGCAGGTTATCTTGCCATCCGCCTTGCATTCATCCTTCTTCGGAAACCTGGGCCCTCATCCCATGGCTTCCCGGCAATCCTGGCTCCCTGGATTGCGACTGCAGCGGGGTTCCGCAGGCAGAGCCCCTCAATTCCAGCAAAAACTCCAGGAATTCGTCGACAATCTCCCGGACCCGACTTTTATCATCGACACCAGAAAACGGGTGCTGGCCTGGAATGGAGCCCTGGCGGCGCTGACCGGAGTGTCCTCCTCGGAAATCCTGGGAAAGGGGCAGGGAGATCACGCCGTTCCCTTCCCCGGAGAGGCGGTCCCGGTCCTGGCGGATCATTTCGGGGATGTGGATGACGAGCACTGGCGGCAGCACTACGACCGGGTTGAAACCCGAGGAGACACCGTGTACGCCGAGGGTTTCTTTCCTTTCCTCCACGGGGGGAGAGGGGCCCACCTGAGCGTCACGGCCTCTCCCTTCCGTCGGCGTGATGGTCAGATCATCGGCGCGATCCAGACCATGAGAGACCTGACAGGCCCTCGAGATCGGGAAGGCTCTCTTCGGCAGAGGGAAGATGACCGCCGTATCCGTGACTTGAACGAGATGCTGGAACAGAGGGTCATCGAGGGCACTCACGAACTCCTGGCCATGAACAAGGCGCTTCGCCTCAGCGAAGAGCGTTTCCGTCGGATCATCGAAAGCCTGCAGGAGGGGTACATCTTCTATTCCCGGACCACCGATGGTCAATTCACCTACGTCAGTCCCTCCTATCGCAAGATCCTGGGTTTGTCAGACCTGGGCGACTTCTCTTCGCGTTTTGCCGCCTGGTTGCAACGGGGGGACAACCGGCCGGCCCGGGAGGCTGCTGAGAAAATAAACCTCGGCTACCGTCAGGACCCTGAGGATTTCCACATTCAGTGCCGGGACGGAAAACTCAGGACCATGGAAATCCAGGAAACCCCCGTATTCCGGAAGAATGGGGCCATCTCCTCCGTGGAAGGTCTGCTGAGGGACGTCACCCAAGATCGCCACAACCAGGCGCTCATGGAGCAGACCCAGCAGCAGTTGATCCAGTCGGAAAAGCAGGCGGCGCTGGGCAGCATGGTGGCCGGGCTGTCCCACGAAATCAACACGCCCCTGGGTATTGGCGTGACCGCGGCCTCTCATCTGGTCGAGGAGATCAAGCAGTGTCTTCAGGCGTACTCCGCCCGCCAGCTGACTCAGGGACAGTTTGAAAATTACCTGTCCGAGGCCGGGGAGTCCGCCCAGCTGATCCAGGCCAACCTGAATCGCGCCACCGACCTGTTGCAGAATTTCAAGCAGGTGGCCACGGACCAGACGGCGGCCAAGGAGAGGTCCTTCAAGCTGGACGAGTACCTGGGTGACGTCGTGCAAAGCCTGAAGCCCCGGTTCAAGAACACAGGGTTCCGCATTGTTTGCCGATGCCCCGAGGATCTGGTCCTGCATTGCGATCCAGGAGCTCTTTACCAGGTCCTGTCCAATCTGGTCATGAATTCCTTGACCCATGGTTTCGAAGGGCTGCTGGTGGGGGAGATCTCCATCCGCGCCCACCGGCGGGGTCCCTTTCTGGAACTGGACTACCGGGACAACGGAAACGGCATGAAACCCCACGAACTGCGGCGCCTCTACGAACCGTTCTTCACCACCAAGAGGGGCCGGGGTGGGACGGGGCTCGGCATGCATATCGTGTACAACAACGTCACCAAGACGCTGGGCGGAAACATCAAGTCCACCAGCAAGCCAGGCAGGGGAACCCGCATCACCATCACACTGCCGCTGACCGGAGAGGCTGACCATGTCTGATCGCGAACGCCCCGGGGGGGATGAAGACAAGATGCTGGTTTTCGCGGCCGAGGAACAAGGCGGCTTGGAGTCGCCGGAGTTTGACCTGGCCGCAGCATCTCCATATTCCCTGTTGATCGTCGATGATGAGCAGGAAGTCCACACCATGACGCGTCTGGTCCTGAAAAACTATCAGTTTGAAGGGCGCGGACTGCACCTGCTGAGCGCCTACAGCGGGGTGGGGGCTCGGCAGGTTTTGCGGGATCATCCCGGGGTGGCGGTCATTTTGCTCGATGTGGTGATGGAGCGCGAAGACTCGGGTCTGAAGCTGGTGCGGTACATTCGCGAGGAGCTGGGCAACCACATGGTCCGGATCATCCTGCGCACGGGGCAGCCGGGGCAGGCCCCGGAAATGGAGGTTGTGGCCCAGTACGACATCAATGACTACAAGGCCAAGACCGAGCTGACAGCTCAGAAGCTGTTCACCACCGTCACCAGTGCGCTCCGGTCCTGGCGGGATTTGCAGACCATTGCGCGGAGTCGGCGGGGGCTGCGCCGGGTCATCGACGCCAGCGGGCCTCTGTTTGCCGGCCACGCATCACCGCCCTTTTGCCAGGGTGTTCTGGACAACTTGCTGAACCTGGCCGGCCCGGAAGATATCCCCGGATCCCTCGATTCTTCGCACCGGGCAATGTCTGGTCTCGTGGCTCTGGGCATGGGGGACGAGCTGGTCATTCAGGCGGGCCGTGGGCAGTACGCGGGCTACGAGGGGCGTCTGGTCGATACCGTTGTCCGGGACACCGCCGGTCACATGGTATCCCGTGCCGGGCGCATGGGGTGCGAATTCTTTTTCAACAACAGCTTCGTATCCTGCATCAAGGGCGATGAGGGGAAGCGTATCCTCTTCCTGGTCCGAGGTGAAAAATATGGCATCAGTCTGGACAAGGACTTGATCCGCATCTACATGGCCAAGGTGGCGCTGGCTTTCCACAACATGAACCTCAATCAGGAAATGATCGAAACCCAGAAGGAGATTATTCACACCCTGGGTGAGGTGGTGGAAACCCGCAGCAAGGAAACCGCCAACCACGTGCTGCGGGTGGGTATGATGGCTCAGTTGCTGGCGGCCAAGGCGGGGCTGAGCGATGAGGATGTCCAGACCATCCGGGTGGCGGCGCCCATGCACGATGTGGGCAAGGTGGGCATTCCCGACGCCATCCTGAACAAGCCGGGAAAGCTGACCGCCGAGGAGTACGAGGTCATCAAGACCCACGCCATCATCGGGCACGAAATCCTGGCCAAGAGCAGTCGGCGCATCATCAAGGCGGCGGCGGTGGTGGCCCATCAGCACCACGAGCACTGGAACGGCGAGGGATACCCGCAGGGATTGCAGAGAAAAGCCATCCACGTCTTTGGTCGGATCACGGCCATCGTGGATGTCTTCGATGCGGTGATCAACAAGCGCTGCTATCGGGAGCCCAAGGAACTGGCCGAGGTGGTGAAGATACTGCGAACGGGGCGAGACACACATTTCGATCCGGAACTGGTGGACATTTTTCTCGCTCATCTGACCGAATTCTTGAGTATTGTCCAGGCCTACCCCGATCATCCGCCTCGTCGAGGCCTCCAGCAACAAGCCCAGGCTTGCGGTGGGACCGGTTTGCAGCGAGAATGATACTTTCACATTCTTGCCGAAGGCCAGGTGCCTTCGTTTTCCCGTGACCAGGAGGCAATCCTTTGCGCCGACCCGATCCCCATTCCTATACCTCGCTGGAGCAGGGCCGCACCGCCCACCTGGATCTTGATCTGGACGTCGATTTTTCCACCCGTCGCATCCGGGGCCACGCCCGGTTCAAGCTGGCCGCCCCGGCCTCCGGAGAGCTGGACCTGGATACTCGTGATCTGGAAATCCTGGGTGTGGCAGGCGCCGACGGCAAGTGTCTGGACTGGGACCTGGCCGCAGCCGATCCGGTCCTGGGATCGTGCCTGCGGGTCACCCTGCCCGAGGACACCCAGGAATTCACCGTGGATTACCTGACCAGCCCTGATGCCAGCGCCCTTCAGTGGCTGGAGCCGGCGCAAACCGCGGGCGGCAAGCACCCTTACCTGTTCAGCCAGTGCCAGGCCATCCACGCGCGCAGTGTGATACCCTGCCAGGATACCCCTCTGGCCCGATTCACCTTCACCTGCAAGATGACCGTGCCGGAGGATTTGACCGTGGTCATGGCTGCCGCGCCCGGGGAAAACGCCGCGGCCGCCGAGCAAGGGAAAAGCACCTTCGGCTTCGACATGCCGCAGAGCATTCCCCCTTACCTGTTCGCCTTTGCGGTGGGCAACATTGCCGCCCAGGACCTGGGTCCCCGTTCTCGATGCTACACCGAGCCGGAGATGATGGAAAAATCGGCCTGGGAGTTCGCCGAGGTGGACAAGATGCTGCTGGCGGCCGAGGAAATTTTCGGCCCCTACCTGTGGGATCGGTTCGACTTCCTGGTCATGCCGCCGTCCTTCCCCTACGGGGGCATGGAGAATCCTCGTCTGACCTTCCTGACGCCCACCCTGCTGGCCGGCGACCGGAGCCTGGTCAACGTGCTGGCCCACGAGCTGGCTCACAGCTGGACTGGCAACCTGGTGACCAACGCCAGCATCAATGATTTCTGGTTGAATGAAGGATTCACCGTCTGGGCCGAGCGCCGCATCCTCGAGAAGCTGGAGGGGCTGGAGGCCAAGAGCTTGTCGGCGGCCATCGGCCGCAATGGACTGAAGGAGGCCATCGCCGGCTTCGGGGCGGACAGCGCCTTCACCAAGCTGGAGATCAATGGCGAGGGCAGTGACCCCGACGAGTTCTATTCGCTGGTACCCTACGAAAAGGGTTTCCTGTTCGTGGCCTTGCTGGAGGAAGTGGTCGGCCGCGAGGATTTCGACACCTTCGTCAAGAAGTACATCGAGCATTTCAGCTTCACCAGCATCACCACCGCCCAGTTCGAGGAGTTCCTGGAGAACGAACTGCCGGGGGTGGCCCAGAAAATCGGTGCCGACCAGTGGATCCATCAGCCGGGTTTGCCGGACAACGCGCCGGTATTTGCCTCGGCCCGCCTGGAAAAGCTGCAAGCTCTGGGGAAAGGCTGGAGCGAGGGCCAGCGTCCGGAGGTGGCCGAAGCCAGCAAGTGGAGTCCCGAGGACTGGCAGATCTTCCTGCAGGCCTTGCCCAAGACCCTGCCGGCCGAGGATTGTGCCTGGCTGGATGAGAACTTCAAGTTGTCGGCCCAGGGAAACTGCGAGATTCTTTGCAACTGGCTGGTCATCGCCGCCGGCAGTGGATACGAACCGGCTCACAAGCGCGCCTCGGCCTTCCTGGGTGAGGTGGGGCGCATGAAGTATCTCAAGCCGCTGTATTCGGCACTGCACGCTCACGAGAAAAGCCGTGCGCTGGCTGCCAGCACCTTCGCGGCCCATGCCGAAAGCTATCACCCCATCGCGCGGGGCGGCCTGGAGAGAATCCTGGCGAGCTGATCATCACCGCAGGAGGAAAAAAAAGAGCGCCGGGTCAGTGGGCCCGGCGCTCTGTTGATATGAGGGGTGGGATCAGACGCGCCTGTTCTTGGTCAACAGGGACACCACCACCAGCGTCAGAAAACTCAGCGGGATGGAAATGATCCCCGGCTGCCCCAGGGGATGCCAGGCCTCGGCCGCCGTCTTGCCATACGGGCCGGCAAACATGGCCGGGCCGGTCAGGATGATGCCCAGCGCCGCCACGATACCCACGAAAATGGAGGCCGTGATGCCGGCGGCCGTGGTCCGGGGCCAGAACAGCATCATGACGATGGCCGGCAGGTTGGCCGAAGCCGCCACCGCGAAAGCCCAGCCCACCAGGAAGCTCACGTTCACGCCCTTGAACACGATGCCCAGGATGATGGCAATGATGCCGACCACAAAGGCGGCCACCTTGCCGGCCTTGACCTTCTGCTGTTCGCTCAGGTCCATGCCGCCGTAGCGGTCCATGAGGTCATGGGCCACGGCTCCAGAGGCGGCGACGATCAAGCCCGCCACCGTGCCCAGCACCGTGGCGAACGCGATGGCCGAGATGATGGCAAAAAGCACACCGCCGAAGCTGAGGGCCAGCAGGGGGGCGGACATGTTGTTGTCGGCGGGATTGATGGTTCCGCTGATGCCGGCACCCAGTCCCATGAACAGGGTCAGGATGTAGAAGAACCCGATGGCGGCAATGGCCACGATGGTGCTCTTGCGCGCACAGGCCGGACTGGGCACGGTGTAGTACCGGATCAGGATGTGGGGCAGGGCGGCCGTTCCGAAGAAAAGGGCGAGCATCAGGGAGACAAAGTTCAGCTTCTCCCAGCCGGTCTTGACCTTGAACTTGACCCCGGGCTTCATCTGGTCGGTGCCGCTGACGGTCTTGGGGTAGTAGATGGAGATCTTGGCCCCTGTCTCATCCGAAACCTTGGTCTTGTGCCACTGCTCGATCCTGGTTTCCGGGTGAGTGAGGGTGGCCAGGAATCCCACCGGCCCTGTGGGTCCGGTGCCCTTGGCCGCGGCCTCCGCATCCAGGCCGCCCACGGCCTTGACCCGTCCCACGGGCTGAAGCAATCCGTCGGATTCGCCATTGATCAGCAAGGCACTGGTCCACTGGCATTCCCACAGGCCGTCCGGTGAACTGACCCACCAGCTGATCTTGCCTTCGCGCGTGAACTTCAGGAAGTCGCCTTCCTTCAATGCCAGAGTGTGGCCTTCGGCCAGGAGGTTGGCCTCGGTGGTTTGCCGGGGAACGAAGCGCAATTCCTGGCCCTGTGCATCATGGAGGCCGGGAGATTCGGTGCCGATTCCTCGCACCAGAACGCCGATCACCAGGATGGTCGAGAAGATCAGCAGCAGACCACCTTTGAGGAACTGGACGTAGGTGGTGCTGGTCATGCCGGCGGTGGCCACGATGGTGATCACGATCACACCCACCAGGATGACGCCCGCCCAGTGGGGAAGCCCCAGCAGGGGCTGCACCAGTGTTCCGGCTCCGTTCATCTGGGGAATCAGGTAACAGATGCTGACCACCAGTGTGGAGATGGCCGCCGCCAGCTTGATCCCGCGGCTGTCGAACTTTGAATCCAGCGCATCGGTGAAGGTGAACTTGCCCATGCGTTTCATGGGTTCGGCCACCACGAACAGGGCCACGATCCAGCCGGCCAGATAGCCGATGGAATAGAGGAATCCATCGTAGCCCAGGGTGGCGATCATGCCGCAGATCCCCAGGAACGAGGCGGCGCTCAAATAGTCACCGGCAAAGCTGATGCCATTGACCGCCCAGTGGATCTGGCCACCGGCGGCGAAATAGCCGGCCGCCGATTTTGCGCGGCGGGCGAAGTAGTAACTGAGGTAAAGAACCAGGGCCACGAAGACCCCGAAAATGATGATGCTCAACGGTGTGCCCTGGAGGTTCATGCGCTGTCCTCCCCGGGTGTCGGTTGGCCGGCCAGTTCCTTCTCCTTGGCGGTGCACCTGTTGTTGTAGATCAGGGCCAACACCAGGGCCAGGATGATCAATCCCATGCCGTAGACCACGGCCAGATTCAGCCCGGCAAACACGATGGTTTGCATGGCCTTTCCCTCGGTGAAGACATTGGTGAACACGAAGCCCGCATAGACCAGGCAGTAGGCCAGGAACATACGAACGCCCAGCCGGCTCTTGAACCGGCTGGCGGGATCAGGGGCGGCATTCTGGGCAGGACCGTGGTGCATCGCGTGGACCTCCAATGGATCAGAACAAACGAAGAATTGTCGCCATGCTCTGGGCTCGCCCAAGGGCGAATACCCACAGGGACGGAAGGCTATCATGTTAAAAAATGAACAACAAGGCCATAAATTGCCTTTATCATTACTGTTGCGAAATTTTGAAATTACGATTTCGCGAAATGGGGGCCGGTTCGGACATTGATTGGCCCGGGTGAGGCTGGTACCATGTCTTCACGGCGATGGGGCCGTTCACACCCGAGGTCACCATGAAGAGAATGGCACTGCGCACCGTCCTGCCCGCCCTGCTGGCCATCCTGCTGTTTTGCGGGGTGGTTTTCTTTTACCTGCTGCCGTCGGTGGACCGGGTGGTCATGGACCAGAAGCGGCTCATGATCCGCGAACTCACCGAATCGGCCTGGAACGTCCTGGCCCGCTTCCAGGCCGAGGAAATGGCTGGCCGGCTGGATCGGCAGAGCGCCCAGGAGGCAGCCATTGCCCAGGTGCGCAACCTCCATTACGGACAGCAGAACAAGGACTACTTTTTCATCATCGATGAGCACCCCCGGATGGTGGTCCACCCCTACCGCCCCGACCTCGAGGGGCAGGATCTGTCGGCCTTCGGCGATCCCGACGGCAAGCTGCTGTTCGTGGAAATGGCGCGCGTGGTGGAGCGGAGTCAGGCCGGGTATGTCAGCTACCGGTGGCAGTGGAAGGATGATCCCGGCCGCATCGTACCGAAGCTGTCCTATGTGAAAGGATTCGCCCCCTGGGGCTGGATCCTCGGGACCGGGGTTTACACCGAGGATGTAGATGCCGAGATTGCCCAGCTGAAGGGCAATCTGGTGACCGCCACCTGGGTGATTCTGTTTCTGGTTGCGCTCTTGATGATTCTGCTGCTGCGGACAAGCTTCCAGGCCGAGCGCGGACGGCTCAAGGTGGCGGCGGCCCTGTCGGTGTCCGAGGAGAAGTACCGCACCCTGGTGGAATCTGCCGGAGAAGCCATCGTCATGTCCATCAGCGGGCAGGGGCTTTTCGCCAACGCCAGCATGCTGAAGCTGCTGGGGTACACCCGGGAGGAATTTGCGCGGCTGGATGTGGCCCGGATCATCCTGCCCACCCCGGAGGAAAGGCGTCAGGAACGGCGCTTCTGGCAGGATGTCACCGATGGCCTGCAGCCGCCGACCCGCTATGAGGCCGAATTGCAGCCCAAGGAGGGGCCGGTCCTCAGAATCCTGCTGACTCTGTCCCGGATCGTGGTGCAGGGGCGGGCGGGTTTCATGGCGGTGGCAGCCCGCCTGGCGCAGCCGCGCGAGCTGGAAATTGCCGCGGCAGCGAACCTGGATGACCTGGAAGCCGCCAGCCGGCGCACCCGCGACCTGGCCGCCCTGATGATGCGCCACGGGTCGGGCGGATTACAGGTCAGCGGCCTGCTTTCCGACAGTGCAGACGAGGTGGTCCAGCGGGCGGTGGGATTCATCACCGAGAAGCTGGGGCCGCCCCCGGTGCCCTTCGACATCATGCTCATGGGCAGCCTGGGACGACGGGAGGTGACCCTGTCGGCGGACCAGGATCACGCGATTATCTACCAGGACACTCCCGAGGACCAGGCGGAACAGGTCCAGGCCTATTTCCTGGAAGTGGGAACCATGCTGGCCGACCTTTTTGCCGCGGCCGGGTATCCCTACTGCCGCGGAAAGATCATGTCCAGTGAACCGGCGTGCTGCCAGTCACTATCCCGCTGGTGCCGGACCTTTGCCCGGTGGATCGACACCCTGGAGCCCGACGACCTCATGCATGCGAAGATATTCTTCGATTTTCGCAGCGCGTTGCAGGAGGGTCATCTGGTGGCGCAATTGCGTGCCGATCTTTTCCAAAGCCTCACCCGCCAGCCCCGGTTCTATCCCATGCTGGCCCACAGTATCCTGCAGTACGAGCCGCCGCTCGGGCCATTCGGGGGGTTGGTCCTTCAGGAAACGGAAGAGGCCCGGGCCGGTTTCGACATCAAGGGGGTGCTGGCTCAGCTGGTAGATGTGGCGCGACTGCGCTGTCTCCAGCACGGAGTGGCCGCGGTGGGCACTCTGGAACGCATCGAAGCACTGGCCGCGGAAGGACACCTCAAGGAGAAGACAGCTGCGGAGATGACGACGGCCTTCACGGCTCTGATGAACCTGCGCTTGAACCATCAGGCTCGGCGCCGGGCGGGACAGCTGGCGGTGGACAACACCGTGATTCCCGAGGAACTCACCCCTGACGAGGTGCAAACGCTCAAGCAGGTTCTGGGACAAATCAAGGCCTTGAAGAACAACCTGCAGCATGAGTTCGGGCCGCGCTCATGAAGGTCCCGGTTTCCATGCTCATCAGCGATGTTCACACGCGTTACCAGGTGGTCAACACCCAGATCGCGCACGCTGAGCTTGAGCTGGGACACGCGCTGGAGCAGGTTTTCGTGCTGGGTGATTTCGGTTTCTTCCGGGAGCCCATGCATGACTTTTTCCGTCGGGGCCGGGGCCGGTTCACCCGGGCGGTGACCAGTATCGAGGGCAACCACGAGGATCACGGAGCGCTGCCGGGCCTGGTCCAGGACTACCAGGACGTGCTGGGTTACAGGGGGCGAGGATCGGTTCACCAGGTGAGTGGATGGGGGGCCATGTGCCTGGGTGGGGCCCGCTACATGGACGCGGCCGCCACGCCGCGCGGCTGTGAAGTCACGTCGGGGGATCTGGAGAAATGTCTGGCCGTGGACCCCGACCAGGTGGATCTGGTGTTGACCCACGACTGCCCCTGTGGCCTGGGTGTGCCCGGAGCGCCGGGTCTGGAGCATTATGGCCCACCGGGCGTGCCGGGGCTGGCTCGGCTGGCCGACCATTTTCAGCCCCGGTACTGGTTCTTTGGTCACCATCACCGCTGGTTCGATCACCGGCAAGGGGCCACGCGTTACCTGGGCTTGCCCCAGAGCTGGCGCGGTTACCTCCTGCTGGACGGTCAGGGGCAGGTCACCCTGGTGGACCACGAGGTGAGCCTGCGTCCGGCCAGCCGCTGGGTGCGGTGGTTGCGGCCGGGCCAGTGGTGATTGGTGGGGCCTCGGGTCACCGGGCGATGAAGGCCACCTTTTCCTGTTCTGCCGATCGGTAACAGGCATCCACCACCTGCATGGTGGCCACTCCATCCCGGGCGGTCACCGGGCAGGGTTTTTCGGAAAGGACGGCGGCTTGCCAGTCGGCCAGAACCCGGGGCAGGGTGGGCACCCGCGCCGAGACATCAAAGCGCTCCTCATCGGCTCCCTGCCGCCACACGATGCCGCCGTTCAGGTAATCCGCCCACAGCTGTCCCTCTTCACCCACCGCTTCCAGCCAGCAGGCCCGGCTGCGGGTGTACTTGCTGACTTCCATGCTCACCCAGCAGCCGTCATCCAGGCTGGCCCGGGCCAGAAAGAAATCCTCCACCACGGGGTTCAAGATGCTTTGCTGTCGCGCAACGACTTCCCGGAATTCCCGGCCGGTCAGAAATCGCACCGTGTCGAAGATGTGAACGCCGGTCAAGAGGACCGAACCGGTGACCGTCTCGCCGGGGTTCTTTTGCCAGGCCAGCCGGGTGGGCTCCAGGCGCTGGGCCGCTCGGATGTGATGAACCTTGCCCAGCTTGGCCCATAGCTCGCGCACCCGGACCAGGACGGGGTTCCAGCGCAGGGTCTGGGCCACCATCATCTGCCCGGCCTGGGGGTGGAGGGTCAGATCTTCAGCTTCCGCGAGAGTCCCGGTGAAGGGTTTCTCCAGGAGCAGGGGCTTGCCCGCGTTCAGCACCAGGGTGGCCAGTTCATGGTGAGAGGAGGGCGGAGTGCTGATGACGATCCCGTCCACCAATGGGTCCTGCACCAGTTCGGCGGCCGTGGCGTGGTAGCGCACGCCCAGCTCACGGGCCAGAGCCTGTCCCTTCTCGGGGCGGCGTCGCATCAGGGCGGTGGCCGTCATTCCGGGCACATCCTTCAGGGCGTGCCTCAGATAGCGGGTTCCATGGGTGCCGGCGCCCAGCACGCCGATCCGAAAGGTCATGCGCATTCCTCCGGAGACAGGGTTGGTCAGAACCGCCACTTTAACATCCGGAAGCCTGAGGTTGAAAGTGTCAACCTCACGGCCTTGTTCCTCTCGGGAGTGTCCTCCGCGAGGTGCCGTGGGCGAGAAAAACTCCGCCCATTCCCTTTCATCTGCGGGTTCCGGGCTGGCATGGGTCAGGCTAGAGGAAGACCTCACCTTCCTCCCTGAATCGAGCGATCATGCAAAACATGACAAGGTATCTGTTCGCCCTCTTCCTGATGTACGGTTTGTGGATGGGGCTGGCGTCCGTGGCCGGGGCCGCCGTCATTCTGAACGAGGTTCTGGCCGACCCCATGCAGGACTGGGATGGGGACGGGGAGCTCAGCTTCAAGGGCGATGAGTGGATCGAGGTGCTGAACATCGGCCTCGTGGACATCGACCTGTCCAGTTACTACCTGCGCGATGTCTTCGGAACCGACCCCCACCTTCAGCTATCCGGAATGCTGGCGCCGGGCCAGACGGCCGTTTTCTACGGGTCGCAATCCATGGCCTGGCAGAGGGCCAACGGGTACTCGGATTACGGGTTTGCACTGAACAACAACGGCGAAACGGTGGAATTGTTGCGCGAGCTGGGGGAGCCGGGAGCCCTGGAGTTCGAGCTGGTCGATGCGGTGACCTTGCAGGCCCACGAAACTGAGGATGACCGCAGCAGTGGCTGGGCCATTGATGGCAGCGGGTGGACCTTGTTCGATGGACTCAACGAGTATGGGGGAACGCAGGAGCCCGGCCCCAGCGGGTGTGTGCCCACACCGGGAGAGCCCAATACCTGCGAGCCCGACCTGCCCGTGGCCCATGAATCGCTCGGGAGCCTCAAATCCCTCTATCGATGAAATCGCCTCCTTCGGGGCACAACCGGAGCCCTCAGGCTCCGGTCGCGGGACGGGCCGGGAAAGGAGTCCCGGCCCGTCCTGTTTTTGTAACTGGCCCCGGGAAGGCCAAATACGGCGTTTGACAAGTTTCAGCCCGCCAAACAGGCATTAATCCTGTAATAATATCCGCACTATTGCTAATCTCGGAATGTGTTGATCATCGGGAGAGGGCCGTGGGCCCTTTTCGGCGTATGCCTATCCAGGAGTCGTTATGCTGCTGAATGAAAATCAGAAAATGATCCGCCAGATGGCCAGGGATTTTGCCAGCTCCAGGCTGGCACCCATTGCCGCGGAAATCGACGAGTCGGCCATTTTTCCCGAGGCCACCGTCAAGGAGATGGGTGGGCTGGGCTTTCTGGGCCTGACCGTGCCGGAGCAGTACGGGGGAGTGGGCGCCGATATCACCAGTTACGCCCTCGTGGTCGAGGAGATCAGCCGGGCCTGTGGAAGCCATGGCCTGACCGTGGCGGCCCACAACAGCCTGGGTTGCTGGCCCATCGCCGCTCTGGGCACCGAGGAACAGAAACAGAAGTTCCTGCCGCCCGCGGCCGCCGGCCAGTCCTTGCTGTCCTTCGGGTTGACCGAGGCCGAGGCCGGCAGCGATGCCGGCGGGACCCGCACCACCGCCGTCCTGGATGGGGACCACTGGGTGCTGAACGGCAGCAAGATGTGGATCACCAACAGCCACTACGCCGGGGCCCTGATCATCACGGCCAAGACCGACCTGGCGGCCGAGGGCAGCCGTGGCATCAGCGCCTTCATCGTGCCCACCGACACGCCGGGATTCACGGTGGAAAAAAAGGAAGACAAGCTGGGCATGCGCGCCAGTGACACCGCCCCCTTGACCCTCGACAATGTGCGCGTGCCGGCCGAGTACCTGCTGGGTGAGCTGGGCGAGGGTTTCAAGTACTTCATGATGACCCTGGACGGCGGCCGCATCTCCATCGCCGCGGTGGCCCTGGGTCTGGCCGTGGGAGCCTATACCACCGCCCGTGATTACGCCAAGGAACGCCATCAATTCGGGCGTCCCATCGCCTCGTTCCAGGCCATCGAGTTCATGCTGGCCGACATGGCCACTCAGATCGAGGCCTCCCGCCAGCTGACCTACGAGGCCTGCCGCCTCAAGGATGCCGGCGAAGAGTACAGCCAGATGGCGGCCATGGCCAAGTTGCACGCCAGCGAAACGGCCATGTTCGTGACCGACCGGGCCATCCAGGTGCTGGGTGGATACGGCTACACCCGGGAGTATCCGGTCGAGCGCATGTACCGCGACGCCAAGCTGTGTACCATTGGGGAAGGGACCAGCGAAATTCAGCGCATGGTCATTGGCCGCCACGAATTGAAAGACTGATTGAAACCACCGATCATCGTCCGCAGAAAGGAACACATCGTGAGCAGGAAATCCGTCATTTGCGAAGCCGTCCGGACTCCCATCGGCACTTTCCAGGGAGGACTGGCCAAGGTCCGCGCCCCCGAGCTGGGCGCCAGGTGTGTGGCCGCCGTGATCGCCCGCAGCGGCCTCGATGTCGCGAAGGTTGATGAGGTCATCATGGGCAATGTGTGCCAGGCTGGATTGCAACAGAATCCCGCCCGTCAGGCCGCCATCTTCGGGGGAATTCCCAGCAGCTGCAGCGCCATGACCATCAACAAGGTGTGTGGATCCGGCTTGAAGGCCGTGGCCCTGGCCGACCAGGCCATCCGCGCCGGCGACAAGGAGTGCATCATTGCCGGGGGCTTCGAGAACATGAGCCAGATTCCTTACGCCCTGCTGAAGGCCCGCGACGGTCTGCGTCTCGGGGATAGCCAGGTGACCGACCTGCTGGTGCACGATGGCCTGACCGACATCTACAACAATTTCCACATGGGCATGACCGCCGAGTGGGTGGTGGACAATCACAATGTGAGCCGCGAAGACCAGGATGCCTACGCGGCCCGCAGCCATCAGCGCGCCTGTGCGGCCTGGGACGCCGGAAAATTCGATGCCGAGGTGATTCCCGTGGAAGTGCCTCAGCGCAAGGGCGATCCGGTGGTCGTGGCCCGCGATGAAGGCCCTCGCCCAGGCACCACCGCCGAGGGTCTGGCCAAGCTTCGCCCGGCTTTCAAGCGTGATGGGGGAACGGTGACCGCGGGCAACTCCTCGAGTATCAACGACGGCGCCGCGGCCCTGCTGATCTGCAGCGAAGAGTTTGCCCGGGCCAACGGCCTGAAAATCAGGGCCACCATCGAGGCGGCCGCCACCGGTGCCGTGGAGCCTCATGAGGTCATGATGGCCCCGGTCACCAGCATCAAGAACCTGCTGGCCAAGACGGGCAAGTCCGTCAGCGACTACGGCCTGTTCGAATTGAACGAGGCTTTTGCCGCCCAGAGCGTGGGCGTGGTCCGGGCCCTGGAGCTGGACGAGGACAAGGTGAACGTCAACGGCGGCGGAGTCAGCCTGGGGCATCCCATCGGTTGCTCGGGAGCGCGCATCCTGGTCACGCTGTTGCACGCCATGGAAGATCGCGGCGTATCCGAGGGCATTGCCAGCTTGTGCCTGGGCGGCGGCGACGCCGTCAGCATGGCCATCTCACGTCCCTAGTCTCCGGCTGGAAAGGAAGAAACATGAAAGTCTCAGTGATCGGCGGAGGAACCATGGGCAACGGCATTGCCCAGGTCTTTGCCCAGTTCGGCAACGATGTCCACTTGATCGACGTGCAGCAGGAGTACCTGGATCGGGCCATGGCGACCATCGAGAAGAATCTCGGGCGCATGGTCAGCAAGGAAAAAATCACCGCCGACGAGGCCAAGGCCACCCTGGGGCGGCTGACCCCGGCCACCGAGCTGAAGGCCGCGGCCGACAGCGATCTGGTGGTGGAGGCGGTGTTCGAGAACTTCGCGGTGAAGAAGGAAATCTTCACCCAGCTGGATGCGCTGTGCGGACCCGAGACCATCCTGGCCAGCAACACCAGCAGCATCAGCCTGACCAAGATTGCCGGGACCACCGGCCGGGCTGATAAGGTCATCGGGATGCACTTCATGAATCCCGTGCCCATCATGAAGCTGGTCGAGGTCATCTGCGGCCAGGCCACCAGCCAGGAGACCCTGGACAAGGTGACCCGGTGGTCCACGGACCTGGGCAAGGTGCCCGTCACGGTGCAGGACTACCCCGGCTTCATCAGCAACCGGGTGCTCATGCCCATGATCAACGAAGCGGTGTACTGCCTCATGGAAGGTGTGGCCGACAAGGAGGCCATCGACACCGTCATGAAGCTGGGCATGGCCCATCCCATGGGGCCGCTGACCCTGGCTGATTTCATCGGGCTGGACATCTGCCTGGACATCATGGAAGTGCTGTACGAGGGCTTCGGCGACAGCAAGTACCGTCCTTGCCCGTTGCTGCGCCGCATGGTCGACGCCGGCTTCCTGGGGCGCAAGAGCGGCAAGGGTTTTTACGACTACGCCTAACCTGATCGATGCAAGGAGATGAACGTGCAGTTTGAATTTTCCGAACAACAGCGGATGATCAAGGAGGCGGCCGCCGGCTTTGCTGCCCGTGAAGTGGCCCCCATCGCGGCTCAGATCGACCAGGAAGAGCGCTTCCCGGCCGACGTGGTCAAGAAGATGGGGGAGCTGGGCTTCATGGGCATGAACGTGTCCGAGCAGTACGGCGGCGCCGGTCTGGACATGGTCTGTTATGCGGTGGCTCTGGAGGAGATCTGCAAGGCCTGCGCCTCCACCGGGGTGATCATGTCGGTGAACAACAGCCTGGTGTGCTGGCCCCTGGAGACCTACGGGAACGAGGAGCAGAAACAGAAGTGGCTGACCCCTCTGGCCCGCGGCGAAAAACTGGGGGCCTACTGCCTGAGTGAACCCGGCGCAGGAACCGACGCCGCGGCCCAGACCACCACGGCCAGGCTGGACGGCGACCACTGGGTGATCAACGGAATGAAGAACTTCATCACCAATGGGGCCAACGCCGACATCCTGATCGTCTTTGCTCACACCAATCCGGAGCTGAAGCACAAGGGGATTCGCGCCTTCATCGTCGAGACAACAGCCGAGGGGTTCTCGGTGATCCGCAAGGAAGACAAGATGGGCATCCGGGCCTCGGACACCGCCCAGCTGGCCTTCGACAACGTGCGGGTGCCGACCGATCAGGTGCTGGGCGAAGAGGGCTCGGGGTTCAAGATTGCCATGAGCACCCTGGACGGGGGGCGCATCGGCATCGCGGCCCAGGCTCTGGGAATTTCCGGGGCGGCCTACGAGGCGGCTCTGGCCTACAGCAAGCAGCGCGAGCAGTTCGGCAAGCCCATCTCGGCCTTCCAGGCCATCCAGTGGAAGATCGCCGACATGGCCACCCGGCTGCATGCGGCCCGTCTGCTGACCTACCGGGCGGCCTGGACGAAGGATCAGGGCTCTCGGTTCAGTGAAGAGGCGGCCATGGCCAAGCTTTTTGCCAGCGAAACCAGCCATTTCATCACCAACGAGGCGGTGCAGATCTTTGGCGGGAATGGATACAGCAAGGAATATCCGGTGGAACGCCATTTCCGCGATGCAAAGATCACCGAGATCTACGAAGGTACCAGCGAGGCGCAGCGCATGGTAATCAGCAGCATGGAGCTGAAGAAGTGAAATGCCCTGAGCCAAATGATCGGTTGACGTCCGGGGCTTTTTGTACGAGATTGTCCATTATCAATCCCTGTGTTTACCCATCCCGTGGACAAAACCAGGACAGGTTGACCGTCGTTATCGAACGACGGATTTGGCTTGCCCCGGATTGAACGGGAACGGAGAACGCCCTGCGGGGTCGGGATTGCCCAATGTATGGTCCACCGCTGGATGACCAGCTGGTAGGTCATAAAGATTCCCTCGACAGTCGGGGGATGAGGATCGGCACCGCCGGTCCAGTTCAAAGCCCAAGGATTCTGCCGGAAGAAGCCGGCGAAGGAGAGGGCTTAGGTTAGCCGGACATCCGGCACTTGGAGTGAAGAAGTGAAGAAATTGTATGTGGGCAACCTGCCCTTCAGCGCCACCGAAGATGAGATCACCGAACTGTTCGGTCAGCATGGCACGGTGCATTCTGTCGCCCTGATCAACGACCGTGAGACCGGCCGCCCCCGTGGCTTCGGTTTCGTGGAAATCGATGACGAAGCTCTCCAGCCTGCGATCCAGGCCCTGGACGGCTACGAGATGGGTGGCCGCGCCCTGCGTGTCAACGAAGCCCAGGACCGCCCCCGTGGCGGCGGCGGCGGCGGTGGCGGCGGTGGCCGTGGTGGCTACGGTGGGGGCAACCGGGGTTGGTAAAACCCCAGGTGACCACAACGCATAAGTAAAATGCCTGGACCCCGCTTCTTTCGGGAAGTGGGGTCTTGTTTTTTTCCCAGCAGAGAGGATTGAGTTTTGGCGCGTTCGCATTTTTCCTTCGAGAAACGCCGCAAGGAACTGGACAAGAGAAAGAAAAAGGAAGCCAAGCTGGCTGCCAAGGCCGAGAAGAAGGCCCTCAGGGAAGCCGGCGTGGAAATTCCCGAGCCCGTCGTGGTGATTGACGAGTTTGGTAACGCGGTCGAAGTGCTTCCAGAAGTGGATGAAGAGGATGACGACGAAGAAGACGATGACGACGACGAGGACCCGCATTCCCGGATGGGGTCCATCGAAAATTCAGGTTCGTCGTCCCTGACTGGTCATCTGTCCCTGACAGGTCTCATCCGTCCATGACTTGCCGCACCACCAGTCCCGCCAGGGTCATCCCGAAACAGGCGGTCACGAAGACCGCCGATCCGTTGACGGTGCGGTCTGGCACCAGCATCTGCTCCGGTGAGTAGACCACCTCGAAGTCTCCGCTGAAATCAGTCTCGCGCAGCTTCCGGCGAATGACCTTGGCCAGGGCGCAGCCCCCGGTTTGCCAGATGCTGCCGGTTCTGATCCTGGTGGGGTCCAGCTTGAAGGCCGCTCCCATGGAGGCGAAGATGGTGCAGCCGGCCTGATTGGCGCGCACCAGCAGATCCACCTTGCTGGGCACCGAGTCGATGCAATCCAGGACGAAGTCATATTCCTCCAGCCTGAAGCTCTCGGCGTTCTCGGGGCTGTAGAATTCCTGTCGCGTGGTGATCCGGCAATCGGGAGAAATCAGGGCCAGACGCTTGGCCAGCTCCGTGGTTTTCGGCTGCCCCACATTCTGGGCGTGGGTTTGGAGCTGCCGATTGATGTTGGTGGGATCCACCTCATCGGCATCCACCAGCATGATCTCGCCCACCCCCGACCGCACCAGTCCCTCGGCGGCCCAGCTTCCCACTCCCCCCAGACCGAAAACCGCCACCCTGGACCTGGCCAGCTTGCGCAGGGCCACTGGCCCGGTCAGGATTTCCAGACGATGAAAAAACGAGGCGTGTTCCAACCTTTTCTCCCGTGGGTTTGTGGGCGGGTTCAGGATAGCTCATGACCGGCCTCCAGCGCAAACCTGTGGTTTCCCCTGGCCGCAGATGATAGTCTGTTGCAGAAAACTGCAACACCCGCTGGCCGACCGTTCCCCGAAGGAGTGCTCATGATTTCCGTGTCCCGTGCCGTTCTGTTGATTGGCCTGGCACTGCTGCATATTGTGCCCGCCCAGGCCGGGCTGAACGATGGGGTGGTTCCTCTTTCCTGGACCGACCTTATGCCAGCGGCCCGTTTCGCCGAGGACATTCCTGACATCGCCACGGTGGCCGGTGTGGCCCTGGGAGAACGTCCCATCCGGCCCGATGAGGTTCTGGCCTACTATCAGGCCCTGGACCAGGCCTCTCCCTGCGCCCGCTTGATCGAGCTTGGGCGCACTCACGAGGACCGTCCTCTGGTCATGCTGGCCGTTTCCGATGCCGGGACCATTGCCCGGCTGGACGATTTCCAGAAGGAACACGCGCGGCGTCTGGACCCCCGACTCGATGGGGTGCCCACCGTGGAACAGCTCACCGGAACGAAGGCCGTGGCCTGGATGGCTTACGGCATTCATGGTGGTGAGCTGAGCAGCACCGATGCGGCGGTGGCGCTGGCTTACTGGCTGGTGGCCGGGACCGACGACCAGGCCCTCCAGATGCGGGACAGCCTCCTGGTGCTCATTGACCCCTGTGAAAATCCCGACGGCCGGAATCGTTACCTGACCCAGGTCATGAGCTTTGCTCACCGGCGTGCCAACCCCGATCAGGATGACCTCTCGCACCGGGCGGTGTGGCCCTGGGGACGGGGCAACCACTACCTGTTCGACCTGAATCGCGACTGGTTCAGCATGACCCAGCCGGAGAGTGAGCGTGCGCGCCTGATCGCCCGGTGGGTGCCCCAGATCCTGGTGGACAGCCACGAGATGGGGGCCAATGCCACCTACCTGTTCCCGCCGCCGCGCCACCCGTTCAACCCCCACCTGCCCGCCAACACCAGCCAGTGGGAACTGACCTTCTCGGATGACCAGGCGGCGGCTCTGGATGAGAAGGGTTTTCCCTATTACAGCGGCGAATGGAACGAGGAGTTCTTTCCGGGTTACGGGTCCAGCTGGTCTTCGTACCATGGAACCATCGGCATTCTTTACGAGATGAGCCGCACCAGCGGCACCCTGGTTCAGAAGCGGGGGGGCACCATGCGCACCTTTGCCGAGGCCATCACCCACCAGTTCACCTCCTCGGTGGCCAATCTGACCACCTTGGCCCAGCAGAAGGCCCAGATCCTGCATGACCAGGTGACGGCACGGCAGCAGGCCATCGACCTGGGGAAAAATGGCCAGCTGAAGGCCTGGGTGTTTGCTCCGGACCCTCGCCAGCCGGATCGCTTGCCGGCCATGGCCGTCAGATTGCAGGCCCAGGGGATCGAGGTGGAAAGCCTGCAGCAACCCACGAAGATCCGGCAGCTGGTGGACATGCGTACGGGTGAGGAGGCGGACCGGAATCTCCCCGTCGGGAGCATCCTGATCAGGGCGGCTCAGCCGTCGGGCTACCTGGCCCATGCCCTGCTCGATCCGCATGTGCCCATGAGCAGCACCTTCCTGCAGGAGGAACGGGAGTATCTGGAAAAACGAAAGGGCAGTCGTCTTTACGAGACCACGGCCTGGTCCGTTCCCTTGTCCGTGGGGGTGCCGGCCTACTGGTCACCGCAAGAGCCCAAGGGGTCCTGGCGGCCCTTTGCCGAGGAGGGGCAAACTGTCGGGGCGGAAATCCCCGCCCAGTTCACCTACCTGATCCTCGACGGGGACCCGGATTTGGGGCCGCGCGTTCTGGCCGACTTGCTGCAGGGCGGTTTCAACGTGCAGGCGGCCACCAGAGATTTCAGCGTGGAGGGCCACGATTTTCGGGCCGGGGCCATGGTTCTGCGGCGGGAGACGCTCACCCCGGTTTTGCTGGCTGAGCTGAACGGGATCGTCCAGAGGCACCGCGTGCACCTGGTGCCGATCCAGACCTCGCGCGCGACCACCGGGCCCGACCTGGGGGGCACGCATTTCGACGTTCTGGTGGCCCCGCGGGTGGGTGTCCTGGCCGGGAGCCCGGTGTCCACCGGGACCTTCGGTGCTGTCTGGCACTACCTGGACCAGGAGCTGGATCTGCGATTCTCCAATATCGACATCAGCCGGGTGCGCGTCACCGATCTGTCCCGCTACAACGTGCTCGTTTTCCCTCCTGTGCGCGGAGGCACAGGCATGTACCGCCAGACCATCGGTCCGACGGGCATGCAGAAGATCCGCGACTGGGTCCAGGCCGGGGGGACGGCCATCGGGCTCGAGGGCGGCGCGGCCATGCTGGCCGACCCGGAGACCGAATTGACCCAGGCCCGCTTCCGCAGTCAGGCCCTGGCCTTGCACCCCAGTCCGGTGTGGAGCATCTCGAGCCGTGAAGCCGAGGAGGCCGGCCAGGTGCAGGCCACCGGGCTGCGCGTGACCGGGGTGGTGCCGGAGGGAGAAGAAGCCTCCGTCGGGAGTCTCGACCACGGTCACCTGTATGATGTTTCTCCCCTCCTGGGGCCCGGTGCCTTGCCTTTCACCCAGGGAATCGCTCAGGGCACCGCGCTCGGCACCCGGCCTGTGCTCATGGCCGACTGGATCAAGCCCACCCTGGCCGCCGGGAAAGCGGCGCCCGATGAGGCGGATCTGGCCGCCGTGGACGAGCGCCTGCGCCGATTCATGCCCCAGGGGGCCATGTTGCGGGTCGATCTGGACCCCGAATTGTTTCTGGGGTACGGCCTGGACGAGGACATCACCGTCTGGTTCGGGGGAGACGACACCCTGGTGGCCGGTGATCCGGTCCAGGTGGGGGGACGTTTCGCGGAAATCGACCGCCTGCACCTGGCGGGCTTGCTGTGGCCGGAGGCGGCCGCGCGCCTGGCCCACACGGCCTATCTCACGCGAGAAACGGTGGGTCGGGGACAGGTCATCCTGTTCGCTGCCAATCCGCTTTTCCGGCGCTGGATGAAGGACTCCGAACGCATGTTTGGCAACGCGGTGCTGCTGGGGCCTGGACTGGGAACCCGGTGGTCGACACCCTGGTAGTGGCGACAGCATCCAGGCGCTGATCCTGAGGGAGGCCCCGCCGGGGGCCTTCTTCTCGGTGGCTGTCCAACCGGTCACTTTCTTTCCATTGCGAGCCAATTGATCCTCAATTAGCATATCTGGTAAGTTCGATCAAATGACGCGGGTTAGCCCGCTTTCTTTTCCCCTGGAGGTGCCCCATGAAGCACGAATTACCTTCTCTTCCTTTTGCCAAGGATGCTCTGGAACCCCACATCTCGGCCGAGACCCTGGACTACCACTACGGCAAGCATCACAACGCCTACGTGACCAACCTGAACAAGCTGATCCCCGGCACCGAGTTCGAGAACATGTCCCTCGAGGACATTGTGCGGAAAGCTCCCGCCGGGGGCATTTTCAACAACGCGGCCCAGGTGTGGAATCACACCTTCTACTTCAACGGGCTGAGCGGCAGTGGTGGTGGCGAGCCCACCGGAGCCCTGGCCGAGGCCATCAACAGTGCCTTCGGCAGCTTTGCGGACTTCAAGGAGAAGTTCTCCACTTCGGCGGCCACCAACTTCGGCAGCGGCTGGACCTGGCTGGTCAAGAATGCCGCCGGCAAGCTGGAAATCGTCAACACCAGCAACGCCGACAGCGCCCTGCGCAGCGACAACACTCCGGTGCTGACCATCGACGTGTGGGAGCATGCCTACTATGTGGACAAGCGCAACGCGCGGCCGGCCTACATCGAGGCCTGGTGGAACGTGGTGAACTGGGACAAGGCGGCCGAGAACTTCGGTGGCTAGGTTGCGAACCTGAGCAACAAAAAGGCCGGCCCAGATGGGCCGGCCTTTTTTCATCCTCATCCGGCATTATCTAGCCGGTGTGATGACCACGTCGATGCGCCGGTTCTTCTCGCGGCCTTCCTTGGTCTCGTTGTTCGCGATGGGGCGGGTTTCGCCATACCCCAGCGAACTCAGGTTCTCCGCGGACAGATTCGAGTTGGCCAGAAGGTACTGAGCCACCGCACTGGCACGAGCCTGAGACAGCTTCAGGTTGGCCTCCTCGGTTCCGTAGGCATCGGTATGGCCCTCGATGGCCACCTTGGCCTGGGGATACATGGCCAGCGCCTGCTTCACCTTGGTCAAGATGGCGAAGTGGTCAGGTTCGATCTCGGTCTTCCCCGAGGCGAAGTTCATGCCGACGAGACGAATGACCACATTTCCTTCCTCACGCAGAATCCGGGCTTCCTCCCGGGTGAACTTCTGCTCCACCTGAGCGAAGCTGCGGCGGGCCATTTCCTGGGCCTCCACCTGAGCCTGCAAGATGGCCTGTGCCTGGGAAGCTCCACCCAGCTTGGTTTCCAGCTGGGTCACCTGGCCGGTCAGGCCGGTGATGCGCGCATCACGGTCCAGCACTTCACTGCTCAGGCGGTCGACCTCGGCCTCGCCGGCCTCGATCGACTGCACGATGGCTTCGGTCGGACGGGTGAAGCCTTCCTCGAAGCCCACCTGCAGGTCCAGGGCCCCGGCAATCCGGGTCAAGGGCTTCTCGGACTCCAGGATGAGCTCCTCACGGGACATGACCCCATCCTCGGTCATCTTGACCAGCTTGGCCACGTGCAGGGAGTGCAGGGCCTCGTACTTGGCCTCCATGGCCAGAGAACGGGGCTTGTCGGTGTCGTACCGATTGCTGTTCAGAGCCTTCTCCGCCTCGCTGAGCAGGGACTGCGACCGCGCCAGGGTCACCGGCGCGTACTTGGCCACCTTCTCCTGCTCGGCCTTGGCCAGCAGCTTGCGGGTCTCATCGAAGAATGACGTCTTGATGGCCGCCAGCTCGGCATCCCGATATATCCGCTCACTTTCTGCACCCTTCTTGCGTGCGTCATTGACGTTGCCGTCTTCCAGCTTGCGTCCCGCCTCGGCGAACTTGGCCTCGGCTTCACGCCAGAGCAGAGGGGCCCCGTTGGCCGCATCCACCTTGACCGCGTCTTCACGCGCCTTCATGGGCACGGCCAGCGTGACCTTGGCCAGTTCGGTGCCCTTGACCGCGGAACGGAAATACCGGGCAGCTTCTGTCAGATCCTTCCGGATGTCATCCAGGTTTTTTCCGTCGGCCAGTTTCCGCTCGGCCGAGGAGAAGGCGTCCATGGCCTTGCCCCAGCTCTTGGGCGTGAGCACGTCGGCCTGAATACTCTTGGCCTGGCTCATGAGCCCTTCGGCTTCGGCGAACAGAGTCGAACGCAGTTCTTCGGCCACGGCCGTGCCGGTGAGCAGAACAGCGACGATGAGCAGGAGGAAAATCCGGGTGATCCGGGAGCTGGGCAAATTCATTTCAATCCCCTATTTCTGGAGAGTTTGGCCGGCCAAAAATGGCCGAACACTATCCTGGCTCCAGTACCAGAAGTTGCGGGTTGATACCTTCAAGTCGGGATCTTGGCAAGGTATTTTTTGACCCGTGGATCTTGGGTTTTATCTCCCGATTATCAGGGTCCAACTTCCCAAGCTCGCAGTTTTGGTGTAACCTTGGGCCCGGTCAGACTTTCGCCCTTTTCCCAGTTCAGATTGTTCGGGAGCCAGCATGAATTTCGATTTCAACGAAAACCAGAATATGTTCCGCGACATGGTCCGTGATTTTGCCCGTCAGGAAATCGCGCCCATCGCCCAGCAGATGGATGAAGAGGCGGCCATGCCCGACTCCCTGGTCGAGAAAATGGCCGCCAACGGCTTCTTCGGCTTGACCTTTCCCGAGCAATACGGCGGCCTGGGGGTGGACACGGTGACCTACGCGCTGGTGATCGAGGAACTGAGCAAGGCCTCGGCCGGAGTCAGCGTCATGTTGACGGTGCACAACAGCGTGGGCTCGTATCCGCTGGCCATGTACGGCAGCGAGGAAGCCAAGCAGGAGTTCCTGCCCCGGATGGCCGCGGGCGAGGTGGCGGCCTTCTGCATCACAGAGCCCGGTGCCGGGAGCGACGCGGCCTCCCTGTCCAGCACGGCCCGGCGGGACGGCGATCATTACGTACTCAACGGTGAGAAAATTTACGTGACCAATGGGGCGCGCGCGGCCTTCTACGTGGTCATGGCCCGCACGCCGGGAACCAGGGGGCACAAGGATATCCACGCCTTCATCGTTCCCAAGGACACGGCAGGTCTCAGCGTGGCCAAGAAGGAAGACAAGATGGGCCTGAGGGCCAGCGACACCGTGTCCATCAACCTGGACGAGGTGCGGATCCCTGCGCGCAACCTGCTGGGGCAGGAGGGCGAGGGCTTCAAGATCGCCATGAGCGCCCTGGACGGAGGGCGCATCGGCATTGCCTTCCAGGCCCTGGGCATCGGCTATGCCTGTCTGGAAGAGAGTATCAAGTACGCCAGCGTGCGCGAACAGTTCGGCAAGCCCATCGCCAGGCAGCCGGTGATTGCCCACAAGATCGCCAACATGGGGACCGAGCTGGATGCGGCACGGCTGCTGGGGTTTCATGCCGCCTGGTTGAAGGATTCGGGCCGGCCTCACACCAAGCAGGCGGCCATGGCCAAGGTGGCGGCCACCGAGGCGGCCTGGCGGGCAGCGGACGAGGCGGTTCAGATTCACGGTGGCTACGGCTACTGCAAGGAATACGCCGTCGAGCGCTACTATCGCGATGTCAGGGTCACTCGTATCTACGAGGGGACCAGCGAAATCCAGCGGCTGGTGATCGGACGGCAGCTGATGGATGAGTATCTCTAGATGAGGTTGACCCGGAAGATCTGCCACACCCAGGCACCCACGAAGAGAACGGCCGCCAGGATCCTGGCGGCCTTTTTTTCACCGGATGTGAGGTGCAAGCCGCGGCGCAGTCCGGGAATCACGGTGGCCGCCGCGCAATAGACTGCCCACACCCCGAAAACCACCAGGCCCACGGCCACCACCGGATTGGCCAGGAAGGCGTCGAGCCAGCGGCCGGCGGCCAGGCTGGCGGCCGAGTGGGTGCCGCCGCAGGTGGGACACGGCACTCCGGTGATGTCACGCAGGGGACAGTGGGACAGGCCGAAAACCAGCTGGGGGTAAAGGCGCGAGGCGATGAGCCCGCCGATCAAAAAAAGCAGGATGGGCAAGGCCACCAGGCGGGCCACGGGGGATCGTTCAGGCACCAGGCGCACTGCGGTGCCCTCAGTTCAGGCCGGCGACCAGGGCCACCACGCTGCCGCCGATGGTCGCCAGGCAGATGATCGTGGGCAACAGGATGGCCAGCACAGCTTTCCAGGGCTCGATCTCGTGGATGCTGTACAGCCCGACCACCATGACCACCAGGCTCCAGATCAGGGCCAGGAAGGCACCGCACCCGGGAATCATGAGCAGCAGGGCCGTGGCTTCGCTGTAGGCCGCCACCCGGAAGGTGGCCTCGAAACCCAGGCGATTCCCACCCAGGAGAATGAGCATGAGATGGGTCAATCCCGCCTGGAAAAACAGTCCCACCGAAACGGTGATGGGGCTGAACAGAAAGTTGAAGAAGCTGAAGATGGGGGCCTTCATGACCTCGGACAGGTCGTCCGAGATGAAGATCTGCAAGGAGCTGCCCATCAGGGCATACATCCACTGAAAAAACGTGGCCAGCAGGCCCAGGAGGATGGCGAAGAACAGGGGCTGGCCCAGTCCAACCTGGCTGGGCATGCGGTGGAAGAACTGACCGGGGGACAGGAGGACATCCTTGCAGGTCAGATACAGGGAGTTGAGAAATCCGAAGCGTTCCCGCCGTTCCCAGGGGGGGAGTTCCAGTCCTTCGGTGGCGGAACTGCCAAAGTGATCCTGGTAGCCGGGGTCGTCTGGTCCGTTGCCGTAGGGGCCGTCGTTCACGTTCTTCTCCGATGGTGGCGAGCATTCCCGGTCCTGCTCCGGGTATCCTGGGTGCAGGCACTACGTTGCCCACACACAAAACGTTGCAAAAGGGGCCCGGAAAACGTTCCGGACCCGACAAGATTGCCACATTTTCTAGCGGCGGTAAAGGCTCTTCACTCCATCCCAGCTGCGGTCTTCATCCTCGAAATCGCACTGACCGTTGATCAGGTAGGGGTAGGGGCGGTACTGGCTGTGCAGAGCGGTGGCCATCAGTTCGCCATCGGCCAGCAGCACCGCCGGATAGTCCGGGTCCACCGAGCTGGGCTGGGTTCCCCGCAAGGCGAAATAAGTGGGGCTGTCGACGGTGCCCAGGTAGAGCATGGTCAGTGTCATCAGCACGGTGGCTTCGCGGGTGTAAGTGGGCGTGCCGAATCCCACCACGAAATCGTTGCCGCTGCCCACGTTCAGGGCCTGATCGTTGTGGATCTGCTGCCCCACCAGGACCAGGTTGCTGCCGTAGTCCAGGCCCACCTCGAAGCCAAACAGCTCACCGAAGGTGGGGCGAGTCAGGATGATGTACACAGGAAGCTGGGTGTTCATGCCCACTCCCTCGAGGCAGTCGAGATCGGCCGACTCGTCAAAATAGGGGCCGATGACATTATCCTGAGGATTGACAACGGCCAGGGCGGGAAGCGCCCAGAACAGGCAGGCGGCGAACAAGAGCAACAGTTTCATGACGGGACCCCATTTTTCATGACCGAAATATCGGGCTTGAGCGAGCGAATAGGGGATGTTTTGGCAGCTCATGCGTCCTGCAGGGTGTCCCGGGCGGCTGATTCTCTGAAGATAAGGAAAACAGCCGATCAAAACCACAGCTCAGTACTGGAGCTGGTCTTTTTCCCCCTCCCTGGCTGCGATCACCACGGCGCCGCAGCTGTCGCTCCAGACATTCACCGCGGTTCGGCACATGTCCAGGATGGGGTCGATGGCCAGGATCAAGGCGATGCCTTCCAGGGGCAGACCCACCGCATCGAGGATGATGGAGATCATGACCAGCCCCGCCGCGGGAATGCCCGCCGCCCCGATGCTGGCCAGCAGGGCCGTCAACACCACCAGGAACTGGGCGCCCACTCCCAGCTCAACGCCGTAAGCCTGGGCGATGAACAGGGCGGCCACACATTCGTACAGTGCCGTGCCGTCCATGTTGACCGTCGCGCCCAGCGGCAGCACGAAGCTGGTCACACGGTTGCTCACGCCGGCCCCGTTCTCCACGCGGTCCATGGTCAGGGGCAGGGTGGCTGAACTGCTGCGGGTGGAAAAGGCCGTCAGCAGGGCGGGCAGCATGTTCTGGGCGTGCTTGAGAGGACTCAAACCCCCGATGAGTCGGACCAGGAGGGGAAGCACGATGGCGGCATGAATGACCAGGGCGATCAAAACCGTCAGGCCATACTTGGCCAGTGGGGCGAAGGCGGCAAAACCGCTGCTGGCCGTGATCTTGGCCATGAGGCCAAAAATACCCACCGGAGCGGTGGCGATGACCCAGCCGGTGATCTTCATCATCACCGCAAACAGGGATTCCCAGAACCGAGCCTGGGGGACGGCCAGCTCCTCTGTCAGCTTGGTGATGCCGATCCCGAACAGCAGGCAGAAGAAGATCAACGGCAGCATCTGTCCATCGGCGGCCGCCGCCACGGGGTTGGAGGGCACCATGCGCTGGATGATCCCCACCAGATCGCCGGTCCCTTTGCCTTCCAGCTGGGCGGCCAGTTCCGGCGGCGGAGCCTGCAGGCCCATGCGCTCACCCACAGCTTCCCCGCCGATGATTCCCGGCTGGATGAGGTTGACCAGGATCAACCCGGTGATGATGGCCAGCAGGCTCGTGGTCAGGTACCAGCCGAAGGTGCGCCCGAAGAGACGGCCCAGTCCCCGGCTGGCGCCCACGCTGGCCACGCCGGAAATGATCGACCCCATGATCAACGGGACGATGACCATGCGCAACGCCCGGAGGAAAAGGGTGCCCAGGAAATCGAACAGGGCATAGGGGCGGAAGGCTCCGATGCTGAAATCTTCCGGGAACAGGAGCCCCGCTCCGACTCCGAGTACCAGGGCGATCAGGATCTGCCAGTGGAGATTGCTTTTCCGGTGCATGGACTTTCCCAGGATGGGGTGGAATCAAGGATCGGAAGACTGATCGGGCACGGAGATGTGGTCGACCTGGCGCACCTCCTGCAAGCTGACAGCATTCTACGGGATCCGGCCGGGGGCGTCAAAGGTGGGAAGCGGATCATTGCAATATGAAGGCATGGTGATAGACTGTGCGGAAATCAGCGATACCCGGAGATCATATTACCTGCCCCAAAGGAGCCCGCACTCATGCAGTGGAGCGTCAACAGCACCCCCAGCGCAGCCACCCCGGCTGACTTGCTCGTGTTTCCCGTGTTTCAGAAAAACGACAAGCCGGAAGTGAAGGGCCTGCCCGCGGCCGACATGAAGAAGGCGGTGGCTTCCTCGGGGTTCACGGCCAAGTCGGAATCCTTCCTCCCGTTGCACAGTGCCGCCGTCAAGGCGGGCTGGGTGCTGCTGGCGGGCGCCGGCAAAGCCGAGGAGCTGGGACTGGACAAGGTGCGCCGGATTGCGGGCCTGGCCGCTCGCAAAGCTCAGGAAATGGATGCGGCGCGGGTTCTGGTGGTGGTGCCGGAAGCCAAGCTGCTGGGATTCGACGACCAGACCTTCGCCCGCTGCTGGACCGAAGGAGCCGAAATGGCCCTTTCGCCCACGGGAATCCTCAAAACCGACCAGGCCAAGGGCCCGGGCAAGCCCAGAAGCTGGAAATTCCTTGCCGACAGCAAGCGTGCGACGGCCCTCCGGAAAGGTGTCAAGGAGGGCGAAGCCCTGGCGGCCGGGTGCCTGTTTGCCCGTGGTTTGGTGAACGAGCCCCCCAATATTCTGACGCCCAGCGCCATGGCCAGCCGCGCCCGGACCATGGCCAAGGCCGAAGGTCTGGCCATCAAGGTGTTGAACGTGGCCCAGATGAAGAAGCTCAACATGGGCGGTATCCTGGGGGTGGGGCAAGGGAGCACCAATCCGCCCTGCCTGATCGAACTCACCTACAAGGCTCCCGGCCGTGCCAGGCGGCCTCATGTGGCCCTGGTGGGCAAGGGTGTGACCTTTGACACCGGCGGCATCAGCCTCAAACCCGGTCTGGGCATGGACCTCATGAAGAGCGACATGGGCGGGGCGGCGGCGGTGCTGGGCGCGGCGCTCATCGTGGCCCGGCTGAAGCTGCCGGTGGACTTGACGGTGCTGGTGCCGGCGGCGGAAAACATGCCCGACGGCAACGCTGTGCGCCCGGCCGATGTCATCACCATGGCCAGCGGCAAGACCGTGGAAATCCTGAACACCGATGCCGAGGGACGCCTGATCCTGGCCGATGCCCTGTGGTACGCGGGCAAGAAGAATCCCGACTTCGTCATGGATGCAGCCACCTTGACCGGTGCCTGCGTGGTGGCCCTGGGCAAGCACTTCGCCGGGCTGATGGGCAACAGCGGCGAGCTGATCGACACCCTGAAGCAGGCCGGGGGCGAGACCTTCGAACGGGTCTGGCACCTGCCCCTGGTGGATGAGCACAAGGAGATCATGAAGGGTACCTGGAGCGATCTGATGAACATCGGCGGTGGCCGCGAAGGAGGGGCGCTCACGGCGGCGGCCTTCCTGGCCGCCTTCGTGGACGAGGAAACACCCTGGGTGCATATCGACATCGCCGGCCCCAGCTATGCCGAGGCCCCGTCTCCGACCTGTCCCAAGGGAGGAACGGGTTTCGGGGCGCGGTTGATGGCACGGGCCGTTCAGATCCTTGCCGGCTGACGCGACCCTCGGTAATACGGACGAGCGCCTGGGCCAGGTGTCCAGGCGCCAACTGGCCGCCATCCTGACCACTCTGGCCACCCCGGTGGTGCTGGCCAATATCTCCCAGACCTTGATGGGGCTCGTGGACACCCTGATGGTGGGTCGACTGGGCGCCGCCCCGCTGGCTGCGGTGGGGGTGGCCACCCTGCTCTTCTCCGCCCTGGCCATGAGTCTGAAGAACGCCGATGTGGCGGCCCAGGTGATCACCGCACGCCGGGTGGGACAGGGGCGAGACCACGAGGTGGGTGCCGTACTGGCCACGGCCATCGCCGTGGTCACCGCCGTCGGCATGTTCTTGATGCTGGTGGGACTGCTGTGGCCGGATTTTCTGATGCGCCTGATCAGCACCGACCTGGAAGTCCGCCGCCTGGGGGTGACCTACCTGCGCTTCCGCTATGCCGGGATGCTGCCGCTGCTGGTCTTTTTCATCGTCAAGGCCGTGTTCGATGGGATTGGCTGGACCCGGATCGGCATGAGCGTGGGCATGGGCATGAACCTGGTGAACGTGGGGCTGAACTACGTCCTGATCTTCGGCAAGCTGGGGCTGCCGGCCATGGGCGTGGCCGGAGCGGCCCTGGCCAGCACCCTGAGCGCAACCCTGGCCGCGGTGGTCATCCTGGTTTTCATGCTGCGCTCATCGGTCCGGAAGAGGTTCAGGGTATTGTGTCGCACCAATTTTCACACCGACCTGATCAAGCCCTTCATTCAGCTGGGATGGCCCCCGGCTGTGCAGGCCCTGGGCAATATTGTGGCCCTTCTGTTGTTCTTCTTGATCCTGGGCAAAATATCCGTGCTGGCCGTGGCCGCCGGCAACGTGGTGATGCGGATCATGGCCCTGTCTTTCATGCCCGGCTTCGGGGTCAGCACCGCCGTACAAACCCTGGTCAGCCAGAGCCTGGGGCGCCGCGATGTCCGGGGCGCCCGCCGCGCCACCTGGGGTGGCGTGGGGCTGGCCGTGCTGTTCATGGGCGCTTTCGGGCTGGCCTTTGTGCTGGTGCCGGGTTTCTTTCTCCGTCTGTTTACGACCAGCGGTGAAATTGTCACCGCCGGGATCCCGGCCCTGAGGGTGCTGGGGCTGGTGCAGGTCATCGATGCGGTGGGTATCACACTGGCCGGGGCCCTGCGAGGAGCCGGGGCCACGCGCACGGTCATGCTGGTGGATATCATCGCGGGGTTCGGCCTTTTGCCTCCGTTGACTTATCTTTTCGGGGTCGTGTTCGAAGGCGGGCTGCTGGGCGCCTTTCTTGCCATGTTGACCTGGTTCACCCTGTACGCCGTGGGGATGGCCGGTCTGTATTTTCGCGGCCACTGGGAGAGGTTGGAAGTTTGAATCTGCTGGATGACGACCAGACGCCACGCGATGGCAAGAATATCCTGACGGTGCGTCAGCTCAACGAGGCCATCAGCGACGCCATGCGCGTGGCCTTCTCGTCCACCGTCTGGGTGCGCGGTGAGGTGCAGCGCTTGCCCCACGACGCGGCCCGGCGAACCCACATCTACTTCGAGCTCCACGAGACCGGACAGAGCGGGGCGGCCGAGTACCAGATTCCCGTGTCGCTGATGGGCTGGGACCGCAGTCGGTATGGCCTGGGCAAGTATCTCGACGGCAGCGATCCCGATTTTCAGCTGGCCAACAAGATGGAGGTCTGCCTGGAATGCCAGGTCGATTTCTACGCCAAGTTCGGCAAGCTGAGCCTGAAGATCGTGGGGATCGACAAGAGCTTTGCCCTGGGCAAGCTGGAAGCCCAGCGGCGGGCCACTCTGGAGTACCTGAAGGCTCAGAATTTACTCGAGCGCAACGCGGCTATTGCGCTGTCGGAAATACCGTTGCGAGTAGGTCTGGTGACCAGCCCCGACAGTGCCGCGGCGCACGATTTCATGACCGGGCTGGAGGGTTCGCCCTTCGCTTTCCAGGTCACCCTGCGGGGGGCCAAGATGCAGGGGCAGCAACTGCAGGCCGAGGTCATGGCAGCTCTGGCGGCCTTGCAGACCCAGGCCGTCGATGTCATCGTGATCACACGTGGGGGTGGGTCCCGGGCCGATCTGAGCTGGTTCGATCAGAAGGATCTGGCGGTGGCCATCGCCACCTGTCCGGTGCCGGTGATCACGGCCATTGGCCACGAGATCGACCGCAGCATTGCCGATCAGGTGGCTCATCATTTCTGCAAGACGCCCACGGCGGCGGCCGAGTTCCTGGTGGAGCGTCTGGAGATCGCCTCGGGCCGTGTGGCCAACGCCGCCGAACGCCTGGAGGAGATGGCCCTGGACCTGCTGGCCGATGCCCGGCGCCGCCTGGATGTGGACGCGGTTCTGTCCCGTGCGGTCCGCACCACCTTGCTGTCACGCACTCATGGTTTTCAGCGGCTGGCCGGACGATTCCAGACCGTGGTTTCCCACCGACTGCGCCGGCACCAGCGGCTGGTGTCCGGCTACGAAGCGCAGCTGGTTTCGCGGGTGCAGCGGCGGGTGAGTCTGGCGGAAAAAGGCCTGCAGACCCAGGCCCTGAAGCTGAACAGCCTGACCCAGGCCTCCCTCACGGCGCGGTCCATGCGACTGACCCAGGCGGTGACCCGGCTGTCGCGGGAGGCGATGCGTCCGGCCGAACTGGCGTCCACCCGCTTGAAAAATCTGGCATTCCAGGCCAAGTTGCTGGACCCGGCCCGCCTGCTGGCCCGGGGCTACACCTTGACCCTGGACGGTGAGGGGAAGATCATCTCCTCCGTGGACAAGGTGGCCGCGGGGGATCTTTTGCGGACCCGATTCGTGGACGGTCAGGTCATCAGTATTGTACAACCGGATGGCTCGAGTGGCCGTCCACCCAGTGGAAAGGCACAAGCACGTGGCAGAAAAAAGTCCAAAGAAAACCCTGGCCAAAAAACTCTCTTTCGCTGAGGCGGTCAGCGAGGTCGAGGGCATCCTCTCGGACCTGGAATCCGATGCCGTGGACATCGACACACTCGGTGAAGAGGTCAAGCGGGCGGTCGAGTTGATCCAGGTGTGTCGTGACAAGCTCGAAAAGACCGACAGCGAAGTGCGCGGACTGGTGGCGGGACTGGAAAAGTCCGCCGGCCCCGAAGATGCCGCGCCGGCGACCGACCAACGGGACAACCCGGATGAGGACCTGCCCTTCTGATGGCTCCTATCATCCAGGTGCGCAATCTGTGCCGCGACTACAAGCTGACCCGAAAACGCGAAGGCGTGGTGGGGGGCTTTGTTGATCTGGTGCGCCCCCGGAAGGAAATCCTCCGCGCGGTGGACCAGGTGTCCTTCGACATCCAGGCCGGTGAAATGGTGGGGTACATCGGCGCCAACGGTGCCGGCAAGAGCACCACCATCAAGATGCTCACCGGCATCCTCACACCCACCAGCGGAACCGTCACCGTGGGGGGGATGGTGCCCTGGACCAAGCGCCTGCAGTACACCCGTCACATCGGCGCGGTCTTCGGGCAGCGCACCCAGCTGTGGTGGGATCTGGCGGTGGTGGAATCGTTCCGTCTGCTCAAGAAGATCTACGAGGTGGACGACGCCACCTACGAGCAGCAGATGGGGATCATGAACGAGTTGCTGGGGGTGGATGAATACCTTAATCAGCCGGTGCGCAAGCTTTCCCTGGGGCAACGCATGCGCTGTGACCTGGTGGCGGCCCTCCTGCACAAGCCGCGGGTGCTGTTCCTGGACGAACCGACCATCGGACTGGACGTGGTGGCCAAGGACAACGTGCGCCGTTTCTTGAAGGAGATCCGCGATCAGCAGGGCGTCACCGTGATCCTGACCACGCACGATCTGGGCGACATAGAACAGCTGTGCCGCCGGGTGATCATCATCGACAAGGGCAAGGTCCATTTCGACGGGGACCTGCTGGATCTGCGGACCCGCACGGGACACCGGGTGAAGCTGACGGTGGATTTCCGGGAGGACACCCGGACCGAGCGCCTGGTCGAGGCCACCGCCGGACTGCCCGTGGTCTGGGAAGAGGGAGAAGGACTGCGTCACCGGGCCGAGTTCAGCCGCATGGAGGTTCCGGGCGCCGAGGTGATCAAGCGCCTGGTCAACGCCTGTCACGTGGTCGATTTCCACCTGGCCGAGGCCGACATCGAGGAAGTGGTGGCGGACATTTACCGTGCCGGCGGAAGGGCGGGCTCATGAGTGAAACAGTGGCCACTGTTCATTTGCCGACCGACCCGCCCAGCGGGGTTCTGGCCCCCTGGCGCCGCACGCCCCGGGCCACCCTGGGGCTCTACGGCCATTTCATTCGCCTGGCTTTTCTGAAGTTTCTGGCCTATCGCCTGCGGTACTACACCGGCGTGGTCAGCTATACCATTTTCGTGGCGGGCTTCTACTACCTTTACAGCGCCCTGTTTGCCAGCCGGGTGGCCGACTCGGGGGACAATCTCATCGGCGGCTTCACCCTCGGCCAGATGATCACCTACGTGGCCATCAGCTGGATCGGTCGCAGCTTCTACTTCAACAACATCAGCCGCGACCTGATGCGCATGGTCCAGGAAGGCGAGATTGCCGTCCAGCTGATCAAGCCCTTCCATCTGCAGTGGGTCATGATGTTCGAGGCCATTGGCGAGTCGGGTTTTCGTCTGCTCATGTTCTCGCTGCCGATCATGGTGGTGGTGGTGCCCCTGTTCGGAATTGCGGGGCCCCCGGAGCCCCTGCTTTACCTGTGGACCTTCATCAGCTTCAGCCTGGCTCTGGTGATCCACAGCCAGTTCAACTTCTTGATCGGTTGCCTGGCTTTCTACATGAAGAACATCCAGGGGGTCTTGCGGGCCAAGATGGTGAGCATGGATTTTCTGACCGGCGTCATCGTGCCCTTCTCGTTTTTTCCCGAATGGTTTCAGACCCTGTGCCAGTGGTTGCCTTTCCAGGGTATCAGCTACATTCCGGTGACCATCTACCTGGGCAAGCGGCCCGGGTCCGAACTGTACGAGGCCCTGCTGCTTCAGGTGGCCTGGGCGGTGGGCCTGTTCATTGCCGGCCGACTGGTCTGGGCCTACTCCATCCGCCGCGTCACCGTGCAGGGAGGCTGAAATGGATCCCTCACTGGACACCACCTTCAGCGCGCGACCCCAGCGCAGCCCCCTGCGCCACGCCCTCTGGGAACTGGGGATCTACGGGGCTTACTTCGGCCAGTTCGTCAAGACACGCCTGGCCTACCGCATGGACTTCTTCATCGACGTGGCGGCCGTCCTCTTCAGCCTGGTCATCCAGCTGGCCATCTTGACCACCCTGTTCAGCAAGGTGACGGCCCTCAAGGGGTGGACCTTCGAGCAGGTGCTGTTCATCTACGGCTTCAGCCTGGTGCCGCTGGGGCTGTTCAACCTGACCAGCGTGAATCTGTACCGGTTCAGCGACACCTTCATCATCCAGGGCAAGTTCGACCGCGTGTTGCTGCGCCCGGTGGGCACCCTGAGCCAGGTCATGTTCGAGGAATTCAACGTGGCGGGGTTGAACGAGATTCTCATCGGTACGGCCGTCATGATCTACGCCGGGATCAAGATGGAGCTCGATTTTGGAACTTCCACGGTGCTGGGCATGTTAGTGCTGGGGCCTTCGGCTTCGCTGGTCTACACCGGGGTTTTTCTGGGGATCACCGCGGTCTCGTTCTGGCATGAAGACCGCATGGGCCTGGCGCCGCCCATCTACAACGTGATACGCTTCAGCCGGTACCCCATGACCATTTTCGGGGCGCCGGTCCGGCTGTTTCTGACCTTCGTGTTGCCGTTTGCCTGGGTGGCTTTCTATCCGGCGTCCTGGTTCATCGGCAGTCCGGAATTCAGTCGATACGCCATGTTTACCCCGCTGGTCGGGGTGGTGGTTTTCACCGGGGCGGTGTTGATCTGGCGGGCGGGGACCCGCAACTACACCAGCACCGGCAGCTAGCGTCCGCCGGGCGCTTTTCTGGAGTGAACTATGCGTGCGATCAGGTATGTCTTCTTGGGTTTTTTGCTGGTCCTTTCCCTGGCGGCGGTTCCTGCCTGGGCGGTTTTCAGCGGCGAAAATGGGGTCATCCGTTTCTCGTTTGACCCCGGTGATGAAATTCAACCCGTGGGACACGCCACCGTGAGCGAAAACGGCGTGACGGTGGTGGATCTGTACTGCTGGCTCACCGATGTGGAGCCCCTCAAGAAAGAGGGTGTGGCTTTCACGGGGGTCGGGGCCTTCGAACTGCTGCTGACCATCGACGGGGCCGAGGGCTTCATCCTGAAGCAGGAGTATTTTCAGGATTTTCGCCAGGTGGGATCCAGGCCCGGTCATTGCGTGGTGGGGCTGGATCCGGGAATGTCGCTGGAAGACGGCCGCGTGCAGCTGGTCCACTGGGAAATTCTTTTCCAGGGCCAGCCGGAAGACGTGGTGTTCGGACTCGATCCGGCGGGATTGATCTCTTGCGTCAAGGATCCCGAGTGCGATGGCCAGGGCATGCGTGCCCTCTATGTGGGCGATGGGGCCAGTGGATTGAACGGCTACATCTTCGGGGCAGGCTATCAGCCGGCCTACCTGAATCCTTCGGAAGAGGTGGATCTGCAAGATCGCCACGGCCAGATCACCTGGCGTGATCGAGGCCAGTTCGAGCTCCGCTAAATCGTCCTGCCCCCGGGGCCCGGGAAGCGCTATCTTGGGCCCCATGGAAACCGATACCCACTCCACATCCCCGGTGGTCAACAAGCGCGCCGGCGTGGCCTATGGCCTGGCGGCCTATCTGGCCTGGGGTTTCATCCCCCTGTATTTCAAGTCGGTGTCCGGGGTGCCGGCCTTCGAGGTGCTGGCCCATCGCATCCTCTGGTCCCTGGCGTTCCTACTGGGGATCATCTGGGGGCGGGGCCGCCTTCCGGAGGTGCTGGGCTACCTGCGGGACCGAGCCACCATGCGATTGATGGCGGTGACCACAGTCCTGATCGCCGTCAACTGGCTGGTCTTCATCTGGGCGGTGTTCAACGGCCGCTTGCTGGAGGCGAGTCTGGGTTACTTCATCAATCCCCTGGTGAACGTGCTGCTGGGGTGTGTCTTCCTGAAGGAACGGTTGCGGCCCTGGCAGCTGGCGGCGGTGGGGCTGGCCAGCTGCGGTGTCCTGTGGCTGGCCTTCGGCACGGGAACCTTGCCCTGGATCGCCCTGGTTCTGGCCTTCAGCTTTGGATTTTACGGTTTGTTGCGCAAGATCGGCCGGCCGGGTGGCATTGCCGGCCTGACGGTGGAAACTCTGCTGCTGGCCCCGGTGGCGGCGGGTTGGCTGGTGTTCAGCGGAACGCAGGGGACCCTGGTGTTCGCCCGGGAGGGGATGCGCTCCACCCTGCTGTTGCTGGCCGCCGGTCCCGTGACCGCCATGCCGCTGATCTGGTTTGCCGAGGGGGCGCGTCGGCTGCGGCTGGCCACCATCGGTTTCCTGCAGTACCTGGCCCCGTCGCTTCAGTTCCTGATGGCCGTGCTGGTGTTCGGGGAGAAGTTCGGGCACGTGCAGCTGGTCAGCTTCGGGTTGATCTGGGCGGCGCTGGTGCTGTACAGCATCGACACCGCCCGCAGTTTCCGCCGACCCGCTCTACTCTGAGCAGATCTCGATCAGCACGCCGCCCCCGCTCTTGGGATGCATGAACACGATCTTCTTGCCTCCGGCGCCTAGTCGGGGCGTCTCGTCCAGCAGGCGCATTCCTGCGTCCCGGCAACGCTGCATCACCTTTTCGATGTCCTCGGCGGCCAGGGCGATATGGTGCAGCCCGGGGCCCTTCTTCTCGATGAAT
>JAZBOO010000164.1:0-2265 GCA_036351155.1 Candidatus Krumholzibacteriia bacterium
GTCATCGATCACCTGATCGACGACCAGGAGTGGATACTGCAGATCAATGGGCACGAACGGGATCACATTGAGATGCCATTCCAGCGTGGTAACCTGGCCAGAATTGTCCACCACCCGCAGAGTGAAGATGTGGTAGCCCGCGCTGAAGGTTCGTTCCTCCGCAAACAGGTTCTGCGGTCCTGTGCCCGGGGGAACAGCCCAGCCGGGATCGTTGGGGTCGCTGGAGTCCACCAGGTCATATCCATGACGGTAGGAAACGATGGTCCCGCCATAAGCGGCAGCCGAGGCGTTCCACTGGAAGTTCAGAGGCTGGCCAGCCGCAATATCCGTGACACGATTGGTGGTGGTCACCCCCAGGTAATATTCCGCCAGCTGAACCGCCGGCCGGAATAAATCGGCGCGCACCCGGATGTGAAACACTTCCAGGCCGTAGTCCCGATCCAGACTGACCGCTCCGGTAGTGTCCATCACCTGAAAAGCCATCAGGAAATACTGTTGATCATTCAGGTCAGGAAAGGTGATGCGGCGCTGCTCCACCATTTCCGGGTACGGAATCCATTCTGACCAGTCGGGACTGGCAAAATCCACCAGCTCGTCCACATGCTGCTCGTATTCAAAACGCGATTCTACAGGTTCACCGTTCACCTCGGCTGGGGTGAACAAGAAGCGTACATGGGTGGGCACGCCTCCTTCGGAGTCGGGATCGACGCCTTCAAAACCCACGGTCACTGTCGGGGGCACATTCGTGGCCTGCAGCGAGTTGATCGTGGGGAAAAGTGCCCTGACAGTGGGCACATAATCCTCGGCCTGGGCCACTGCCTGGCCGGCCATCAACAGGAGGGCCATCAGAACCATGACCACCTGGATATGCTTGGTTGAACTCTTCATTTCTCTCTCCCCTTTCCCCTTGTCGGGGCAGAATCCCAGCTTTGTCACTTCACCAGAGTCATGCGACGCGTATCGGTGGTATCCGCCGTTTTCAGGCGCACGAAATACACACCGGCTGCTGCCGTACGACCCCGGCTGTCCCGACCGCGCCAGGTCACTTCATGGTGACCGGGGGCAACCGACTCGTCGAGCAGCTGGTGCACCAGCCGACCCGCCAGGTCGAACACCGCAACCGACACGTGACCCTGACGGGCCAGGTCGTACTTGATGGTGGTCTGGGGATTGAAGGGATTGGGATAGATCTCGCTCACCCGGGTCACGCGGATGGGCAGAGGGCCGGGAACCGGCGCCTGGGCACAGCCCACAGGCAGGGCCCCCATACCGCCGCAATCAGGCTCGGCTTCCGGGGTGCAAGGGGAAGCCTCGTCCAGATTGAACTTGTGGTCCCCGGCCAACGTCAGACAGAACAGGGGATCTTCGGAAATGTAGTAGCCAAAGCCCGGATCGACGGGCGGCTCACCGCTGCCGTCGAAAATGTTGCTGCAGTCGGGTTTGTAGAGACTGTCGTGGTCACCCACCAGGATCTCGTCATCCGCCACGATGCTGGCCACCGCCACCACCTGGGAATGGCTCCAGCCGGCCGAGACAGCCTCGCCGCCGGTGCTGTTGCCGGCCACCGTGGTGCGCATGAGCCCGACATGTGAGTTCCTGGCCATGTTGAAGGCGCCGCCGGCGGACCCGGCCTCGTTTTCATACACGATGCAGTTTTCCAGCAGGAGTTCGCAATCGTTCACGCAGGCGATGGCGCCGCCCACGGCACGGGCCTTGTTCCGGCGAAGAACACAGTCGGTGAAGATGGGATTGGAGCCATCGGCGCAGAACACCGCGCCCCCGTAAACGGCTTCGAAGTTTTCGAAGCGGCAATCGAGGAAGTTGGGGGAAGCCTCTCTCAAGACTGCCGCACCCCCACGGTCCACATAGGCGTCAAGATGCTCGGGTGACCGCATGAAAGTGATCCCCTCGATGCGGGTGGCCCCGGTCACCTGGAAGAGGCTCAGGGCGGTTTCCGACCCATCGGTCAGCACCGTCACCGTGGCGGGATCGCCGGACTGGCTGCGCAGGGTCACGCCTTCGGCAAGGGTGAGGCTGCCTTGCTGAAAAACACCCGGCAGCAGAACCACAACGTCGCCCGATCCGGCCTGGTCCAGCATGGCTTGAATATCTTCGCCGGGATGGACCTCAAACTCGGCCGCAAGCGCCGAGGAGGCCATGAATAGACATATGGCCAGAACACGTAACATGCTAATTCCCCCTTGATATGCGGGGGGTGGTGAGGAACACCCCCGGAGTTTGCCCTACCTGATCATACAGCATCAA
>JAZBOO010000165.1:0-5471 GCA_036351155.1 Candidatus Krumholzibacteriia bacterium
CCGACAGATAGGCGCCGCCATCGGTTTGACCGATCCAGGTCTCGACGGTCATGCCGCGCGACTCCAGGAGCTCGTCCAGGGCATCGCCGTTGTTCTTCTCGGTGCCACCGGTCCGCATGACGTCACCGGTCATGGACGCCAGCCCCACCTTGTCCGCAGGTTCCAGAATGGCCCCCACCTCGATGGTCGCACTCAGCTCCACCAGGGGAAACTCGTGGTCCTCGGCCAGGTAGATGATCATGCCGTTGTCCAGCGCCACGCGGTCGTAGCTGGGCATCTTGATCTCGTTCAGCTCGGGAATATTGATCTTCTCCCAGGGCTTCTTGGCCAGAGCCGAAGTCGAGGCAAAGCTGACGCAGAGCATCAGGACCAGCAGGCCTACGGCCCAGGTCCGGTTCATCTTGTTCATTGTTTTCCCTTTCGACTGCCAGGCAGTCAGAAACGAATGTGCGCGCCTAGGAGGCGTCGTCCTCGGTTTCGATGATGGCCACGGTACGGTTCATGGGGCTGAAGATCTCCTGGGCGACGCGCTTCACGTCCTCCAGGGTCACCGATTCGATTTCCTCGACTTCACCGAACAGGTTCCGCCAGTCGCCCGTGTAAGTCTGGTACCAGGCCAGCTGCTCGGCCATGCCGCCGTTGCCCCGCAGGCCGCGGATGTAATTGGCGCGCGTGCGCTGCTTGACCGCTTCCAGTTCGGAGGCGGTGATGCCCTCGGCCACGATCTTGTCGATCTCCTCGTAGATGGCCTCTTCCAGGTCGTAGGCCGTCTTGTCCTTGACCGGCATGGCGAACAGCAGCATGCCGCTCTGGTACTTCATGCCCGGGTAGCCGGCAAAGCACATGGCGTTCACGGCGATCTTCTTGTCCTTGACCAGGGATTTGTTCAGGCGGCTGGTCCGGCCCTGGCCCAGCACGTCACCAATCACCTGGTAAACCGGCCAGTCGGGGTGGCTCACATCCTGGATGTGGTAGCCGGCAATGAACAGGGGCTGGCTGGGATCCTTCATGATCAGGCGCTTCTCGGCCACCTGCTTGGGCTCGTAGGTCTCGACCCGCGAAGGCTTGCCCGCGGGCACATCCTTGAAGTACTTCTGGGCGTACTTCTTGACCTCGTCGAACTCCACATCGCCCACCACGGTCACGACCATGTTGCCGCCGTGGTAATGGTCCTGGAAGAACTGCGCGCAGTCATCGCGGCTGATGTTGTTGATGTCACTCATGTAACCGATGGTCGAGTGGTGATAGCCGTTGGCCATGAACATCTGGTTCTGGAAGATCTCGATCAGGCGGCCGACCGGGTTGTTGTCGGTGCGCATGCGCCGCTCTTCGGTCACCGGGCCGTCCTTCTCGGTGTAGAACTCCCGCAGCACGGGCTGGGACATCCGGCTACCCTCGAGGTAGGCCCACAGTTCCAGGCGGTTGCTGGGGAAGTTGTAGTGGTAGCGGGTCACATCGCTGCTGGTCGAGGCGTTCAGGCCGTTGCCGCCGTTCTCCTCGATGATCTGCCCGAATTCATTGGTCACCACGAACTCGCGGGCGGCATCCTTGGCCGCTTCGAAGGCCTCTTCGCGGTCGGAGAATTCCTTCTCCAGGGGGCGAATCTCGTCCACGTAGAAGTTCACCGCCGCCAGCTCGTCACCCTGCAGGTCGAAGTTGTCGACCTTCTCCTCTTCCATGCCCGGGGCATGAGTGATGGTGACCTGGCCGGAAGGGTTGATGGCGATGTCGGCGCCAAGATCGTGCAGCTTGGCCTCGATCTCCTTGAGAGCTTCCTGACGCTCGGCAGGCAGCCCGCCCACCTTGCGGTCGTACTTGACCTGCAGGCGCTCGATCTTCGGCACCAGTTCCAGACGGGCTTCCTTGAAGGCTTCGAAGGCCGCATCTTCGGCCGCCATGGCTTTCTGTTCCTTCTTGAAATCGTTCCCGCCGATTTCCGGGGTGCCCTTGAAGGCCATGTGCTCCAGGATGTGGGCGATGCCCGTGATGCCGCGGGTCTCGTTGGCGCTGCCCACGTTCAGGTAGGTGCGGAAGGAGAAGACGGGTACGTCATGCTTTTCCAGCACGATGAAATGCACGCCGTTGTCCAGGGTAAACTCCTGGATCTGATTCTCGAGGTCCAGATAAGTCTGGGCCGAGACGGCGGTCCCGACCACCAGGGTCAGGGCGCAAAGAAGAAGAATTCTGATGCGAGCTGGCATGAAAGCCTCCGTGGTGATGGCCGCAATGGCCGTACCGGACAACCACCTGACCGGGTTGGAAGTCAGGTGACATAGTCAGTTGGACCCCCCGAGGAGGGCCTGATCAATTGTGGGATGATTCCATGGCAAGCTACTATCGCCCCTTGGCCATGTCAACGTACGTAGGTGGTACGGCCCATCATTGAGCAAGTTTCAAAAAAGAGTACGATCTGCTGGTGGGATGGTGAATTTGAAACCTAAGTCGCAGAGACATAGGTGAATAGAAACATTCAGGTCGACGGTGAAACTGCCGAATCAACTGCAGACATCGTCCATCCGGAAGGGAATTCACCGCGGAGTTTACCGGCAGCATGGCCACAGACCAGTATCGTTCCCCGACCCTGATTTCCGCCCCGATCACGTGGCTGGGCGCCACTGTGCGCCAGTCGGTGGGCGAAATGGTGTGGGCCATCGGATTTGCCTTCGCCCTGCTGCGCCAGTCGGCCGTCCTCCTGCTCCGTCGTCAAATTGCCTCCCCGGTGCTGGTGTCCCAGATCTATTTCACCGGGGTGGAGGCCTTGCCCATCCTGGGCGTGATTTCCCTGAGCATCGGCGCAGCCGTTGTCCTCCAGGGAGTCAGCATGTTCCCCCAGTTCGGGCAGGGGGAACTCACGTACAAGATTCTGATCCTGGTCATCACCCGCGAACTCGGGCCACTGCTCACCGCCTTGATCCTGGCCGCACGATCCGGCAGTGCCATCACCACCGAGCTGGGAAACATGGTCGTCGATCATGAAATCGAGGCCTACCAGGCCGTGGGTATCAATCCCATCTCCCATCTCGCGGTTCCGCGCCTGATCGGAGTGACCGTGGCCATGGTCTTTCTCAACCTGTACTTCAACCTGTTCGGGCTGTTCGGTTCGTGCTTGATCGGTTCGCTGATCCACGGGATTCCCCTGGGGGAATACCTCGGCAATCTGGTCCTGGTGATCAGCCTGGAAGACGTGATTGTCGCCGGCGTGAAGAGCATCTTCTTCGGGGTCATTCTGGGGACGGTGGCCACCTATTTTGGCTTCCAGGTGGACCGGGCGGTGACCGAGGTCCCGCAAAAGACCATCAAGTCCCTGGGCGCCAGCATGACCTTGTGTGTCCTGGCCAGCACAGTGATCTCCATCCTGTTCGAGCTGAGGTGACCCGTGCAGATCGCGTTGCAAAATGTGAATGTCGACCTCGGAGCCCAGTTCTCCTTGAAGGACATCAATCTGGTGTTTGAACCGGGTATGATGACCCTGGTTCTCGGCCCTTCGGGCAGCGGAGTGAGCGCTCTGCTGAAGACCGCGGCCGGGCTGAAAACTCCTTCCGCGGGACACGTCTTGTATGATGGAAAGGACTACGGCGCACTGAACGACCAGGAGAAGCCTCAATTGCAAACCCGCACGGGATTCATGTTCCAGGACGCCGCGCTCTGGGCCAACCTGTCCATCGGGGCCAACCTGGAACTGCCTCTCCAGGCCAAGTTTCCCCGTCTGGGCAAAGGTCCACGCCGGCAAATGGTGGCCGATGGCCTGGCTCAGTTCGGGGTGGATCTCGATCTGCAAAAACGCCCCGTGGACCTTTCCCTGGGCGAGCAAAAGTTCATCTCGTTTCTCCGTGCGGTCATCCCGGAACCTGAGGCCCTGTTTCTGGACGAGCCGGTGTCCTGGCTGGACCAACGCTGGACAGACTCCATCATGACGAAGCTGGAGGCGCTGCGCACCCGGGGAGTGGTGATTGTCCTGGGCAGTCACAATTCCCACTTTCCCCAGGACCGCGCAGACCGTCTGGTCATTCTCGATCAGGGCCAGGTGACGGCAACAGGAAGTAGCAAGGAAATCAGCTGGTCACTTGGCCTTACACACTCCCCTCTGAGCCCTTCCGGCGGTGGCGTCGGCGATGAAACGGTGGAACCACAATGAAGCTCTTGATCAGGCACTCCGACAAGGTGGTGGGCGTTTTCTTCCTGGTGGGGACTCTGTTCCTGGTGGGAGCTCTGACCTTTGTCGGGGTCAACAAACGTTGGTTTCAAAGAGATCTCGAGTACCTGAGCTATTTCGACACGGCCAATGGGCTCAGCACGGGCCTGGCTCTCGAGTACCGCGGATTTGCCATCGGACGCGTCAAGAGCCTGCACCTCGGCGACGGGGACCAGGTGCAGGTGGTTTTTTCGGTGTTCCATGAATATGCCGACCGCATCGTCGAGGGGTCCGTGGTGGAACTTGCGGTGCAGCCCCTCGGCTTTGGCTCCAATCTCTTCTTCTATCCCGGCACGGGCGGAGGCCCCTCTCTGCCTCCCGGTTCCACCATCGTCTCGACCGATCTACCGCTGGGCCGGCAGCTTGTCATCGAAGGCAAAGTGGATCGGCCCCAGCGCCGCGACGAAGTGGCTACGCTCATCGCCTCCTTGCCGCCCTTGCTGGGCCAGGTGGAAGGTCTGGTGAGAAACCTCGATAAAGTTCTGGTGCATGTGGACCAGGAGCTCATGGGCGGCACCGCGGAGCCTGGCGATGGCCTCCTGGCCACGGTGGACGCCACCGTCCAGGAATTCGGCGACCTTGCCCGACGATTTGAAACCCTCAGCCTGGGCCTGGATCCCATGCTGGAAAGCCTGACCGCCCTGGCGCAGCAGCTGGAAGATCCGCACGGTTTGATTCCCACCCTGATGGGCAACGAGGGCAGCGCGGCCCAGTTTTTCCAGGACAACGCCCAGCTCTATCAGGGCCTTCTGAGCACCATGGCCGAGTTGCAGGAAATGATGATTTTCCTGAAAGGGACCACTCCCGACCTCTCCATTCTTCTCGACGAAACCACCAGCATGCTGGTGGAGAGTGAACAGGTTCTGCAGGGGCTCAAGAACAATCCTCTGCTACGGGGCGGTATTCCTCCCCGAACAGAGCACTCCGGGAACTTTGGCGGCTACCGGCAGGAGGATAAGTAAGATGCCTCATCGCACCAGATTTTCCGGTGTTCTTGTGATGCTGGCCGTCTTGCTGGCCGGCGTGAGCGGATGTTCGTCCTTGCCCAGGAACGCTGTCCAGGAATCTGCGAACAGCCGCCGCACTGACGCGCTCCACCAACTGGGCAGCAAGCATCTGCAGGCGGGCAACACCGCCAAGGCGTGCGTGTTCTTTGAACGGGCCTTGGCCTTGCATGCTTCGGTTGATGATCAGCCAGGAGTGGCCAGGGCGCTGACCTCACTGGGGCGGTGCCGGCTGGCCACCGGACAGCTGGATCAGGCCGAGGCGGATTTCAAGA
>JAZBOO010000166.1:0-10664 GCA_036351155.1 Candidatus Krumholzibacteriia bacterium
GCGTGAAGCCAAGGTTCTGGCCTCCGTCAACCACACCAATATTGCGGCCATCCACGGACTGGAAGAGGACGCGGGCACCAATTTCCTGGCCATGGAACTGGCCCACGGGGTCACACTCGAGCAGGTCATTGATCAGGGGGCCATGTCGGTCGAAGATGCATTGAAGGTGGCCGTGCAAATGGCCGCGGGTCTGGAAGTGGCCCACGAGAAAAGTATTGTCCACCGCGATCTGAAACCGGCCAACGTGAAGCTGAGTACCGAAGGTCAGGTGAAGATCCTGGACTTCGGGCTGGCCCGGGCCTACGAAGGCGAACCGGAAGAAGCGGAGAATCAGGAAACGTCCCCCACCTTGACGGCAGCCATGACCCAGGCCGGGGTCATCCTGGGCACGGCGGCCTACATGAGCCCGGAGCAGGCTCGGGGTCATCAGGTGGATTCGCGCACCGACATCTGGGCTTTCGGGGTGATCATGTTCGAGCTCCTGTCGGGCAAAAGGTTGTTCAGGGGCGAGACCGTCAGCGACACCCTGGCCATGGTCCTGCGCAGCGACCCCGACTGGGACAGTCTGCCGACTGACCTGCCGCCCAGCCTGCGCCGCTTGCTGAAACGATGCCTGCAGCGTGACCGTCGCCAGCGTTTGCACCACATCGCCGACGCGCGGATTGTCATGGAAGAAATCCTCATCGACGGCACCTCGGCCCACGAGGCGGTGGCCTCCAGCATGGTGGGTGCGGCCGGGCCTGCCGGGCGCATGGTCCGCGCCGGCTGGTTATTTGCGGCCTTGCTGGCCGTGACGGCCGGGATTCTCGGCTGGAAGGTGACGCAAGCTCCGGCTCCCGAGGCGGAAACCCCGGTGCACTTCTCGCTGGAAATGCCCGAGGGCACCTGGATTGCCAACCAGCGGCTCAGCCTGGCCATTTCCCCTGACGGGAACCAGATCGTGATGGCCCTGAACACACCCCAGGGTCGCCAGCTTCATCTGCGTTCTCTCGATTCACCGGAAATAAAACCCATCCCGGGCACCGAGCGCGGCAGCTCGCCTTTCTTTTCTCAGGACGGGCGCTGGCTGGCCTTCACCCAGGACAACCGGTTGCGTAAGGTTTCTCTCGAGGGCGGAACGCCGGTGGATCTCTGCCTCACGGAATGGGGTGGGGGCACCTGGAAGAGTGATGGCAGCATCATCATCACCCGCAGCTACGCGGGGGGAATGGATCTGGTGCCAGCCGATGGAGGCAAATCTGTGCAATTGACTCAGCCCGATATTGAAAGTGGTGAACTTGGCCACTGGTGGCCCCAGCTACTTCCCGGTGAAGAATGGGTGGTTTATACCAGCTTCTCCACGCCCATCGACAGGGCCCGGATCATGGCCTACTCCCTGGAAACGGGAGAGCATAAACTGCTGGCCAGCGGAGCTTCCTATGGTCGCTGGTCTCCTAGCGGTCACCTGTTTTACGTGAGGGATGGGATGCTCTGGGCCGCCCCATTTGATCGCGAGGCGCTGGAGGCGACCGGAAATGCGGAGCCGGTTCTGGACGACGTTTACTACGAGGGCACCGACGGTTACAGCAACCTGGTTTTCAGTCCGAACGGCACCCTGGTTTACGTCACCGCCTCGGTGATGAACGCTCCTCTGGAACTGGTTTCAGTGGATCGTCAGGGTGTCATGACGCCTCTGGGTTTTGAGTCGGGAATTTACGAGGCTCCGCGCCTGTCCCCTGATCAAAGTCAGCTGGCCGTGGGCATTCAGGATGGCCAGAACAGGGATGTCTGGCTTCAAGACCTGGAAAGAGGCACGCGCTCACGCTTCACCTTCTCTGAGGCGTCCGATTTTGCTCCGGTATGGTCGCCGGATGGCCGCTCTGTTTTCTACTGCCGGGAAGAACCGCAGTTTTCAATTTACCAGCGCCCTACCGATGGTTCACAGGAACCTCAGCTTATCCTTATGGAAAAGGTGGACACCGTGCCCACCAGTATTTCTCCCGACGGAAATCTGCTTGTCTACACCTGCTCGGGCGTGGAGATGGACAGTGATCTCTGGGTGCTGGCTCTGGATGGCTCAAGCGAGCCGCGTCCCTTGTTGCGCACGCCATTTTCGGAAAACATGGGTGTGGTTTCACCTGATGGAAAGTGGCTGGCCTACGTCAGCAACGAGAGTGGGCGTGAAGAAGTCTACGCCATGCCTTTCCCTGATGGCGGCCCGCGAATTCAAGTATCCATCGAGGGAGGCAACGAGCCGCAGTGGTCACCCCTCGGGGATGAGATATTCTTCAGCCATCGTTCGGGCATCTTGACGGCGGCGGTGGATCTGGAACAGACCACGGCCACCACCCTGGCGGTCGGACGGCCTCGATTGCTCTTCTCCGGTGCCTTCGATATCTGCCCGTATGGGAACTCCTATGTCCCCACCGCAGATGGCCAGCGCTTCGTGATGGTTCATATTCCCACCGCGTCCATGCCCCGCACGGTGAACGTGGTCTTGAACTGGTTCACCGCACTTGATAACAGATCACTTCCAGGGGCTCGATGACGGCCTCTTCTTCCTCCGGCGCCCGCCTCCCGTTGAATGAACTGCCGGTGCCCCTGACCACGATCAGCTTGCCGTCACCCACCAGATAGCAATTTCCGTCCTGCATTTCATGGCCCAGGGGGATGGGCACTTGCCGCAGATACTCCCCGGCGTTGCTGAACACGTCCCAGGTTTCCAGGATCCCTTCGGGCTGGTCGTTGTTGCCGTGAGGTGTGAGCACCCACACCGTGTCATCCTCGTGGTTGTACATGATGCGCGTGATGCTCTCGTCGTGGTCGGAAATGTCCCACTGGGGATTGTCGGGATTGTTGTTGATGTTGATCAGGGGAGAAACATCGTCCTTGTCGGCCTGGGTGCGTTTCCGGGGCTTTTCGTTGCGCCCGAACACCCGCATAACCTTCCCGGTCAGATCACACACCGAAACTTCGTAGGCGTCTCTTTTCAGGGGCGCGTAGATGGTGCCGCCAGGACCCAGATCCCATCTCAGATCGTAGAAGTAGGCCTCGGTTTCCACCCAGCGATTGCCCGCGGGGTCCAGAGGGGTCTTGGCGTTGAGGATGCGGGTGAAGCTGGTGCGACTTTCGTCGGCCACCGAGAGGAAGCGGTCGGTGTGGGCCTCGCCCTGCCCTCCGAACACCAGGCGACCGCCGCTGGCGATCAGGACGCCGTCAGCCAGGCGCGTGCTCATCATGATCCCGATGTTGCCCTCGGCGGGTTCACCCACCGGGAAGAGCGAGTCGCGCGGTGTGCCGTCCAGGGTCATGGCCACGACCTTGCCGGGGAATCCCATGCCCACGCCCAGGACATCATCTTCCAGGAACACAAGGGCCATGGGCTGGCGCAGTTCGCCGGGGCCATCGCCTTGACGGCTCAGATCCGCCAGATGCTCTCCCTCCGGTGAGATGACCACCACCTGGCACAGCTGATTGTCCAGCACATACACATTGCCGTTGGGGTGCCTCTTCAGGTCCACGATGCGTCCGAAGATGATGTCGTCCTCATCGTCTCCACCCACGCGCCACAGTTCGGTGAGCTCCAGCGGCTGGACGCCCTGGGAAGGGCCGTCGGTGTCGATGAGTCGGGGGATGGGGTCAGTGTCGGCCAGGGCGAGCAATGGGGTGACCATGATGACCGCAATAATCAGGGTGAGCCGTCGCATGTTTTCTCCTGAAGCGGGGCAGTGTTTCTGGCGAGGGATGAAGAAAATACGATGGAAGTGGGCGCAGGTTGCAAGTGGTTTATTGAAAGTAGGCCCCCAGATTCTCTGCCATGGTGTATAATCCTCGCGGGGCTTCCAAAATTGGAGGAAAACATGCCGTCCCGCCGTCGTTTACTCACTTTATCAGGCCTTTTCCTGCTTGTCACCACTCTGGCTTTTTCCCTCCCCACGTCAGTTTTGGCCGAGTGTTCAGAGGCTGATCATGTCGCCGTTTTTCTCATCAGGGGCATCGACGCGGGCTCCAGCCAGGCCCTGGAGCGAGTCTCGGTGGCGCCGGTGGGCGACGTGACCTACCCCTCGGATGCCGATATTTATACAGCCATCATGAGTATCTTTCAGGAGGCGGTGAATCCCGCCATCAGTGCGGGCCCCGTCCTGGGGAACCTGTGCTTGTGGCAAGGGGTTTCTGGCTCTGACCATCAGACCATCGTCGACCTCAGGGACGGACAGGTTCTCTTTGCGGGCACCGTGATCTGGATGGGAAGTGGTGCAGTTTTTCGCCCGGAAGACTCGTCCCATTCTTGGAGCATGGCTGGGGGTGAGGCGGCTCCGGGTCCGGCCCAGACCGGCTTGTTCGCCAATGGATACTGGGACGGCATGACGCCGACCGCCGCAGAAGTTTTTGCCCAGGGGCTGGAGTTGATCCGTGGTACGGACGTCATGCACAGCTTTGGCGGGTGCGGTGAGTACACGGCGACCGGGGTCATCTATACTCCGACCGTGGGTGCCCTGGACCCGGGGGCGGCGCAGCTGGTGATCGTGGTGGAAGGTCAGGTGGGGGCCCCGTGGAATGATCAATCTCTGGCCGTCGAATCCTTTTCGTGGGGCGGTCTCAAGGCGGTTTTTCGGTGAGGGTGGTTTCAAGAATGGGTGGCTGTGGCGTTGGGCTTTTTCTTCGTCGGTCTGCCGGGTGTGAGGATTTATGGGAGGTCATCATGAAGCAGGTTCTCATCATTGCTGTCATTCTTTTGGGCGCCACCAACGCCACGGGTCAAGGGCCAACTATCGGGGCCCTTTGCGATGGTGTTGTGGCGGCGAGCAGCCAGGATTTCTGGGAAAAATGGGAGGCCGCAGACTGCGTTGTTTATGCTCAGCCCGTCTGGGCCTTGGGCTGCCTTCAGCCAGATATGGTGATGGGTGTCGGCTCGTATGATGGGCCCGTCCCCGGTGAGTGTACCTTTGTTTTGACCGTGACCGAGGTCTGGAAAGGTGCCGGAGTTTTTGACGGCGGTGGCGTCGGAACTTCGTGGTTGAACAATGTTGTTTTTCAAGTCGGTCCACCGCCCGGGCTCGTGACCTGGTCCCCAGAGAACTGTACGCTCGTGGTGGAAGAAAACACAGATCAGGTGTTCTTCCTTCGAGAACTGGACGGCCAGTGGATGAGCTACCAGTGCTTTGGCTCGAATATCTACGACCGGAGCTGGCTGGAAGCTGAGGTGGGTTCTCCGTTGCCCGCGGACACCATGACCTGGGGCCAGATGAAAGCCATTTATAAATGAGGGGGGCTGTGGTTGAAGCCAGCGATTATCTAGCCCAGATCCCTTTACGATCCGCACTGTAGATTTTTCCAACCGGTTGGAAAAGCCGGGAAATTGGGGCCAATTAATCTTCGCCCTGGGTTATACTCTCGATGAGGTATTCAATCTGGAGGAGAGAATGGGGGATAAAATGAAAACCATCCTGATGACCATGATCGGCCTGCTCATGGCCACCGGTGCCTTCGCCGTGGTGGACCCGGATCCCAACAGTATCGGGCTGTATTTCGATGAAAATGCAGACGTCATGTGCCTGGATGGGGTGGTGCCTTTTGAACTGGTGACCATGTACATCATCCTCACCAGGCCCACGGAGGACGTCATCTGGGGTTTTGAATTGGGCTACGACCTCGTGGGTGAAGCCGTCTGTATTTCCAACCAGATCCATGGTCCAGCAGGTACCTGCCCCGATACTCCGGCGGACAATATTATTATTGGTTTCACCGGTCCGATGCCCACCTCCGAGGCCACAATCCTGGCCACACAAGATTACCTCTACATGGACACCCAGCTCGGGCCGGTAACATTTACACTGCACGGCTCAACACCCAGTTCGGTCGATCCGAACTATCCCACGGTGTTGCTGGCGGACTCAGTTTTTTTGGTGACGGGTCTCAGCACGTCCGGGGGGCCATCAGCTCAGATCAATGGCAACTGCGGGGTGGTGTCCGCAGACCGTACGACTTTTGACGCCTTGAAGAGTTTATATCGCAGGGTGCCGTGAGGTTTTCGTCGGGACTGGGGCCCACTGCTTCAGTTTCCAAACTGAAAAAAGATGGTGGCCTCATAGTCGGTGCTGTTTTCGGGAGGAAATAGACGGCGAAAAGTGCACCTCTTGGCGGCCTCAAGCGCCGCTTGGTCCACCAGGGGATGGACCCCTCTGGTCACCCTTGCGCTGAGAACATTCCCGTCAATTCCCACCATGGCTTTCACCCTGACAAAACCAAAGGCATTCTCTTCCTGGGCCTGAACTGAAAATTCGGCGGGCTCCCTGTGCACCATTTCAAAGTTATTTTCATTTCTTTTCATGGGGTCCAGGGAAGAGGGGGAGGGATACTTCGGAGGTGCAGATATTGTCAGGTAGCTCGGCTCAGGAAAAACCGAGACAGGTTGGGGATGGTAGGCGCAGCCATTGACGCCCAGCATCAGGAACCCCAGAAGCAATGCGGTGAGTCGGGCCCCAGGCCAGGTGTTTCGTTTTGAAGGATAGGGAGTTTCCTGTGCCCTTCTCTCACCCGTCAGTCTGATCAAGACCCACCCCTCCCTGAACATGCAGAGCAGGGTTCAGCCTGGCCAGCTCCTGCAGGAATCCCGCCCTATCGCGCGGGGAGATATAGATCTCGCGGTACCCCTTGCCGAACTGTATGCGAAGCTTGTCCCGGGAAAGCGCCGCGCTGGAAAAGTAGTTCCGCGCGGGGGAAACCTTCTGGATCGTGTCCAGTGGAATCCTCCAGCTCAGCAGCCCGTGTCGGACGCAGAGCACCCCGTCGCCCAGATCGTATTAGGTCCGGACCAGGAACAACAGGCTCATGCCCGCGCCGCCAAGACAAATCACCAGAAACCCCACCATGAGGACCATGGACATGGGATTGGCCAGGATCAGGCCGGCGGCACCGAGGCCCAGCACCACACTGGCGGTTAACAGTGCCACGACCCAGATGTCGCGTTGAGTTTGATGGCGCGTCATGAATTCCCTCCTGCTTGCTACTCTACAGGACTTTGGGTGGCGTTAGCTAGGCCAGATTTCTTCAAGGTTCGTACTGTGGATTCTTCCAACCCGCTGGAAAACGCCCCACCCCACATTCCCATTTTCCCGCGCCGCCCTTCAGGTACTACCTTTCTGACATCTGAATATCAAAAAACCAGAGTGCTTCACCATGATTTCCCCGAGGAGCGGACCGTGAACGTGCACAACCTGGGCAAGTTGCTCAACCCTCATCGTATCGCCCTGGTGGGCGTGACCATCAACCCCAACAGCGTGGGCGGCAAGGTGCTGTCGAACCTGGTGGGCGGAGGGTTCAAGGGCGTGGTGTACCCGGTCAATCCGGACGCGGAGGCCATCCGGGGAGTGCCCTGCTATCCCGATCTGGCCAGCCTGCCCAAGGTGCCCGACCTGGCCATCATCTGCACGGCGGCCGACCAGGTTCCCGACCTGGTGGCGCAGTGTGGTGAGCGGGGGATCCAGGGCGTGATCATCATGTCCGCCGGGTTCAAGGAGGTGGGTCCGGAGGGCGCGGCGCTGGAAAAGCAGGTCCAGGAGACGGTGGCCCGCCACAAGGGGATGCGGGTGCTGGGGCCCAACTGCCTGGGGATCATCGTGCCGGGGATCAGCCTGAACGCCAGCTTCGGCGAGGGGATGCCCCGTCAGGGCAAGGTGGCCTTCATTTCCCAGTCGGGGGCGCTGTGCACGTCCATCCTGGACTGGGCCCTGGAGGAGAAGATCGGTTTTTCGCACTTCGTATCGGTGGGCAACATGCTGGACGTGGATTTTGCCGATCTGATCGACTATCTGGGCGAAGATGAGCAGACCGAGTCGATCATCCTCTACGTGGAGTCCATTGCCCAGGCCCGGAAGTTCATGGTGGCGGCCAGGGCCTTCGCGCGCACCAAGCCCATCCTGGTTTACAAGGCGGGGCGCTTTCCCGAATCGGCGGCGGTGGCAGCTTCTCACACCGGGGCCATGGCCTCGGAGGACAGCATCTACGACGCCGTGTTTCAGCGGACCGGCATGGCCCGGGTGCTGAACATCGGGGAGATCTTCGATTGTGCCGAGCTGATCGGGCGCAACAAGACGCCGCGTGGGCCCCGCCTGGGCATCGTCACCAATGCCGGTGGACCCGGCGTCATGGCCACCGATGCGCTGATGGCGCAGGGGGGAGTGCTGGCCAAGCTGGCGGACGATTCCCTGGAACAGCTGAACACCATCTTGCCGCCGTTCTGGTCGCACGGGAATCCGGTCGATGTCCTGGGCGATGCCCCGGCCAAGCGTTTCGCCAAGGCCACCGAGGTGGTGGTCAAGGACAAGGGGGTGGACGCGGTGCTGGTCATCCTCACGCCTCAAGCCATGACCAAGCCGGCATCGGTGGCCCGGGCCGTGGCCAAGATTGCCGGCGAGACCAAGAAGCCCATCCTGGCGGCCTGGCTGGGGGGCGAACGGGTGCGCGAGGGGGCCCAGATTCTGGTGGACGCGGGGGTGGCGACCTACCGCACACCCGAGCAGGGGGTGGGGGCCTTCATGACCCTGGTCAACTATGCCCGGAACTTGCAGAACCTGTACGAAACGCCCCGGGACATTCCGGTCAAATTCGCGCTCGATCGCTCCGCCATGCGGGAGAAGGTGGCGACTTATATTGCCCAGGGGAAAACGATTCTCTCCGAGGAACATTCCAAGGAGCTGTTGAGCCTGTACGGGATTCCGGTGACGGCCCCCTTGCCCGCCGAGTCGGCCGACGAGGCTGTCGCCAGAGCCGACCGGATGGGCTACCCGGTGGTGCTCAAGGTCTGGTCCGATGACATCACCCACAAGAGTGACGTGGGCGGAGTCAAGCTGGGACTGGAGGATGCGGGGCAGGTGCGCGAAGCGTTCCAGCAAATCGCAGCTTCGGTGGCCCAGGCGTGTCCCGAGGCCAAGCTCTCAGGGGTCACCGTGCAGCCGATGGTCAAGGTGGCTGGCGGTCTGGAGATGATCCTGGGCGTGAAGAAGGACCCGGTGTTCGGCAGCGTGATCATGGTGGGCGGCGGCGGCGTCGAGGCCGAGCTGTGGGGCGATCACGCCCTGGGTTTCCCCCCCTTGAACGAGCGTCTTGTGGGGCGCATGCTGGAGTCGCTGAAAATCTGGCCCTTGCTGAACGGCTATCGTGGCCGGCCGCCCCTGGACAAGGATGCGTTGATCGAGGCCATCATGCGGCTTTCCTACCTGACGGCCGACAACCCGGAGATCCAGGAACTGGATATCAACCCGCTGGTGGTGGGTCCCGACCGCCTGATGGCCCTGGATGCCCGGGTGGTGATCCAGCCCATCGCCCAGGAGGCCAAGCCCTACGCGCATCTGGCCCTGCGTCCCTATCCCGAGGAGTATGTGTCTCAGGGCACACTCAACGACGGCACCGCAGTGCGGCTGCGTCCCATCCGCCCCGAAGACGAACCCCTGTGGCTGGAGATGCTGGGCCGCTGCTCCAAGGAGTCCATCTACAACCGCTTCCGCTTCTTCTTCAACTGGTCCACTCATGAAGTGGCCACGCGTTACTGCTACATCGATTACGACCGTGAAATGGCCATCGTGGCCGAGGTGGAACTGGAGGGCCGGCGGGCCCTGGTCGGGGTGGGACGCCTGGTGGCCGATCCGGAGGTGGAGTCGGCCGAGTACGCCGTTCTGGTCACCGACCAGTGGCAAAACCGGGGGCTGGGTGGGTTGCTCACCGACACCTGCATGGCCATTGCCGAGGACTGGGGCATCAAGAAGGTGTACGCCCAGACGACCAGCGACAATCCCCGGATGGTTCATGTTTTCAAGGACCGGAATTTCCAGGTGGACCACCCTGCCGGCGGTTCGGTGGTGGATGTGGAAAAGGAGCTGGGGCCCACACCGTAGCAGCAATGCCACGGTGTGTTCGAGGGTACAAGGCGGACCCGCTACGAAGCGGGTCCGTTATATTTTTAACCAATCTCTTTAAATTGTTTATAATCAATAGGTTAAAAATGTTCACCCCTGCGCCCGAATGTGGAACACCTTCTGCAATGCTTTGTCCGAGATTCTATAACTATTGAGCTCCTCGAACTTCCCCGGGAACAGGAAGGATCAGCCTTTTGGCGGACCACCTTCCCGGATATGGACAACATGGAAATGGCCAGGCTGGGGGCCCACTCTTTTTCTGATCCGGGGTACCGGTTACGTCTCTTGCTTCACCTGGTGGGCTGGCACTCGGCGCTGGTGGGGGTGGGGCTGATCTGTCGACCGGCTCTCCTTTTTGCCGACCTGGGTTTTGCTCCCTTGAGTGAGCCGTTTTTTCCCGTTCAGGGCGGGGTGTTCCATGTGGTGATGGCCGTGGGGTACTTCATGGCCGCCCGGGACCTGGAGCAGAACCGTTCCCTGGTGGTCTTCGCCATCGTGGTCAAAGCCCTGGCCACCGTTTTCCTGTTGACCTACTGGCTGCTGGTCTCTCGCCTGCCGCTGGTGCTGGCATCGGGTCTCGGGGACGGAGCCATGGGCCTGTTGCTCGCTCTTGGGTACCGGACATGGCGGCAGGGCCACATCAAGGGAGGGGCGCGATGAAAGAATCCCTGCCCGGTCTCGTGGTCACGGGCGCTTCCGGGTTCGTGGGCCGTCATTTTCTGGCCAGTGCCGCCGGAAAGTACCGCCTGTTCTGTCTGGCCCGGCGGTCCC
>JAZBOO010000167.1:0-3111 GCA_036351155.1 Candidatus Krumholzibacteriia bacterium
CCGGTGGCCGCCCAGCTCAGCGCCATGAAGGCCAGGCCGAAGGCCAGCAGGGCAAACGCACCGCCGCTGCTCAGCGTGAACGGGGTGATGAACGTCCAGCCCATGTCCACGGGACCGAAGGCCAGCGACAGCATCATCAGGATGGACCCCACGCCAAAGAACCGCAGGGCGCAGCGCGAGAGCATGGGCAGCGCCAGATTGCGGGCGCCCAGCTGAAGCGGCAGCAGGAAATAGCCCAGCACCGAAGGGATGGCCGGCACCAGGAACATGAAAACCATCACGATGCCGTGGTAGGTCATGGTCTGGTGATAGATGGCCGGGTCCACCTCACCCGAGGCGGCTTTCAGCTTCATGTTCATGGCGAAGATGGCCCCGAGCAGGAAGGTGCCCAGGGTCCAGGCCAGGAACATCATGGCGATCTTCTTGTGGTCGAAGGTGGAGAACCAGCCCCCCATCCCGTGATCCCCGCCGAGATACCCGGCGTCGACCTGTGCGGCGGCGGAAGTGGCGCCGTTGCTCATCTAGTTCCCTTCCTGCTGGGTGGCGTCACCGTCGACGGTGGCCCCTTGGGTCGTTTCCTCGGCCGGGGTGAAGCTCGAAAGAGTTTTCAGCCAGGCGATGATCGCATCCAGTTCCTTGTCGGTGACCTTGCCCTCGTACGGGGTCATGACCGGCTCGTAGCCGGCGATGATCGAGTTGTTGGGGTAGAGGATCGATTCTTTCACGTAAGCCGCATCCACCAGAACGGTCGCGCCCTCGCGCGTTTCGAAGGAGTTGCCGTAGACATCCTTGAAGGAGGGGCCCACCAGCTTGGTGCCATCCAGGGTGTGGCAAGCCTTGCAACCGAGGCGGTTGTACAGCAGCTCACCCACCTCTTCGTAGGTGCGGCCGGCGAAGATGTCCGAAACCATCTGCATCCAGGCCTCGAACTCGGCCGGGCTGTGGGAGATCATCACCGTCTGCATGTCCTCGTAGCCTGTCCCGCTGTAGATGTTGCTGCGCACCGGAAAAGTGTCGGCCACATCGGCGGTGAACCAGGCGGTGTTGGCCCGGTCAGGCAGGATGGCCTTGTTCAGTCGCAGAGCGGGGATGGCCAGGCTATGGGTCACATCCTCGCTGGTCAGGTTCAATTGCACCGGCTGACCGGTGGCCACGTGCAGGGTGTCGGCCACGTGTCCATTGGGATAGGTGAAATCGAAGTCCCATTGCCGGGCCGCCACGTTCACCTGATAGGCGCCGTACGGAGCCACCGACTGATCCAGGAAGCCCCCGAACCCGCTGGTGAAGGCGAAGATGGCCAGTCCCAGAGCTCCCAGGACCCACAGGCCCTGCAAGAGGATATTGGGGCGACCGCTGGGGGTGCCCTTTTGATCTTCGCTCTGGCGGCGAAACTGCAGCACATAGGTCAAAGCCAGGCCGAACACCAGGACCACGGCGAACACGGCAGCCACATACAGGCCGAAGAACGTGCTGTCGACGCCCTGGGCGTGAGACGAGGCTTCCGGCGGGAACCAGGCGGACATCTTGCCGGTGGCAAGGACGTGTGTCACTCCGTTCACTATTCTGATTCCTTTCGGGCTGCCTGTTCAACCAGCAGTTCCTTGGCGGCGTCGATGGGCATACCCACCGTGCCCTTCTCCTGATCGATCCAGCGATAGCCTTCCTGCAGGATGGCGTTCTGCTCGGCCAGGGCATCCTTGACCTTGGGATCAACCTGGTTGAGAACCTTGGCTTCCTTCTCCATCTCCTGGGCCTTCAGAAAGCCCCCCTGCATGAACAGGGCAAAAGCGTAGGCAAAGATGAGGACTGCCAGGGCGATGAGCACCACCGCCGGGGTGTTGAACCCGCTTTCCCTGGATTTTTCTCCGGTGTTGGCCGTGGCCATTATTCACTCCCGATAGGGTTAGGCGTTCTCGAAACGCAGCGACTCGTCCAGTCGCGGATCCTTGGTCGGCACCAGCGAGTTGCCCATGGCCAGCCGGGTGATGCCGGCAATCCACAGCCCGCCAATGCCCACGAAACAGGTCAGGTCCATGACACTGACGGTGAAGTGTTCGCTGAATTCGGGCATGACCACCCAGTACAGATTGATCCACTGAGCGATGATGATCCAGCAGGCCCAGAAGGCCAGCATCTTGCGGTTGCGCTTGGCGTACCGCGACACCAGGCCGGCGAACGGCGCCATGAAGGTGGCGAACAGGGTGGTCAAGCCCACCCAGCCCCAGCCGTTGGCCGAACGCCGCAGGAACCAGGCGGTTTCCTCGGGAATGTTGGCGTACCAGTACAGCATGTACTGGCTGAAGGCGATGTAGCCCCAGAAGAAGGTGAAGGCGAACATCAGCTTGCCGTAGTCGTGGAAGTGCTCGGCGCTGACCACCTTGGTCAAGCGGCCCGTGTTCTGCAGCCCCATGGTCACCAGGGTCAGCACCGCGAAGAAGCTCACGAAACCGCCGGCCCAGTAGTACACGCCGAACATGGTGGAGAACCACAGGTAGTCCACGCTCATCAGCAGGTCAAACGACGCCGCGGCGATGGACAGGGCACAGACCATCAACGAGAAGCCGCTGAAGTTTTCCAGGCGGCGGGTGATCTTCAGATCGCCGTCGGCATCCTGGGCCACCGAGTTGCGCCAGAAGAAAAGCGAGTAACCCGTCCACAGAACGAAGTAGATCACCCAGCGGATGATGAACCACTGCTGGCTCAGATACTGGGCCTTGTGCGAAAGCAACGGATTGCCAATGGCCTCGGGCTGAGCCCAGCCGTAGATCTGCCCGGCCAGGAAGATGACCGGAATGGCCAGCAGCGCCATGAGCGGCAACACGGCGGCCATGACCTCGGCCAGACGCCGGATGACGATGCTCCAGCTGGCCTTGGTTACGTACTGGATGGGAATGAAAACCAGGGCCCCCAGGCTGATGCTCAGGAAGAAAGCGTAGTTCACCAGATAGCTGAAGCCGAAGTGCTTCAGATTGTCCCCCTGGGCCACCCCCAGTACGATGGATGCCGCCAGACCGATCAGTCCCACGACAAGGGCGATGATGAACACCTTGGACCCCAGACCCTCGAGCGTGGTCTTGGTGTCGGCCAGGGTTGGTACATGGTGATGAGCCA
>JAZBOO010000168.1:0-5975 GCA_036351155.1 Candidatus Krumholzibacteriia bacterium
GGGAGCCTCGGCAACTCCTTCCTGGAGAAACACCGCGGCAATGGTGCGGACCCGTTGAAAAATCTGGGCATAGGTCCAGGACCCGGAGCCGGACTCCTTGAGATCCTGGAACAGGACCCGGTCGGGCATTTCTTCGGTGCGCTGCTGCAAGAGGTCGCCCAGGTTGAACCCGATTCCCTCGATCACGGCAAACACCAGCGTGGACCAGGCCAGGCGCCGCTCATGGTCGGCCAGGGCGGTCAGATATCGGGGGTGCCGGGTCAGCCTCAGGAAAGATTCCCACTGGGGCCGGGGCAGAGGGTTGGTCTCGTTGAGGGCCCAGAGCTTCTGGGCCAGGTCCAGAATGGTCCCGGCGTCCCTCTGATCACACTGGTCGGGCCCTTCCTCCAGCTTGGCCAGCAGGGCAGCGAGCTTTCCCTGATCGCCCATCACGATGGCGCCGCGGATGAACCGTCCGGGTCGGTGACCAGCCGATATCCGATGCCGTGGACGGTCAGAATATGTCGCGGCTGCTTGGGGTCCCGTTCGATCAGCTTGCGCAGCGACAGGATAAAGTTGTCCACCGTGCGCGTGGTGGGGTAGGCTCCGAATCCCCAGACCCGGTCCAGGATGGTTTCCCGGTCGATGGGCTCGCCCTCGTGCTCGGTCAGCAACCGCAAGATCATGACTTCCTTTTCCTTCAGATCCACGGTGCCGTCCGGGGTGGTGGCGCGGTAGGCGCGCAGGTTGATTTCCGCCTGGCCGATCTTCAGGGTTTCGGGAGCCTCCTGGCCCCGGAACCAGTCCTGCCGCCGGAAAATGCTCTTGATCCGGGCCAGGAGCTCCTGCAGCTCGAAGGGCTTGGAAATATAATCGTCTCCGCCTTCATCCAGTCCCTTGATGCGGTCCTGGCCGGCACTGCGGGCTGTCAGGAAAAGCACGGGTATCCGGTCGCCTTCCCGCCGAATTTTGCGGCACAGAGCAAAACCGTCCATGCCCGGGAGCATGACATCCAGCAGGATCAGGTCCAGCCCGCCCCGTTGCCAGAGCTCGAGGCCTTCCTCGGCGCTTCCGGCCAGCACGGGGTCATATCCTTCGAGGTCCCGGTTGATGCGCAGGCCATCGGCCAGATGGGCATCGTCTTCGACAACCATGATGCGGCGTTTCATGCCGTGCTCCTTCTAGATATCATCTTCGGGTTCCAGGTTTGGATCGGACGGGCTCGCGGGCAGGATCAGGGTGAAGGTGCTGCCCTTGCCCTCCTCGCTGTCCAGGGTGACGCGGCCACCCAGAGCCTTGATGTTGCGCTTGACCAGGTAAAGCCCCAGGCCCGAGCCCCCGGCGGGGCCGCGACCAGGACCCTTGCTATAGAAACAATCAAACACACGGCCCTGCAACCGGCGAGGAATACCGGGCCCGTTGTCTTTCACGGCCAGATGATGCCACCCTCGCTGATGGGTCAGGGTGACCAGGATGCTCACGCCCTCATCGGCGTGTTTGATCGCATTGACCAGGAGATTGCGCAAGGCCAGAGCAAAGGGAACGGCCTGTCCGGAGATAAAGTGCGCGTCCTGGTGCTGAAACTCGATGAATGAATCGTGGTCCCGGGCGAAACCTTCCAGATCGAGAATGACCTCGTTGGTCTCGCGCACCAGATCGACGGTGGACCGAGGTCCCGAGGCGAAAGTGTCCTCGGCACTCATGGAAAGCACCTCGTTGACCAGGCGCTCCAGACGGCCCACATCCTCGATCATGCGGTCCCTGATCCGACGGCTGTCGCTTTCCTTCAGGCCCTGGCGGCCCAGGGTCTCGGTGTAGAGCTTCAGGCTGGCCAGGGGGGTCTTGAATTCGTGGGTGGCCCCGGCCAGAAACAGCTCGCGGGCCTGGACAAAGCGGGCTTCGCTGCGCCAGCTCAGGACCAGGATGGTCGATCCGGCAGCGAGCAGCACCATGAAAAAAAGTCCTTCAAAAAGGAACATGTTGCGGGTGCGACGGGCCTGGTCGTCGACCTCTTTCAATACGGCGGGATCGATTGACACGTCCACGCTGTGGGGGCCCCGTGTGAAGGTCAGGTGGGGGAACGACTGGCCCAGCCAGCGCTCGGGGTCGGCCATCACCCGGGGGTCGGATTGGATCAGGAAAGAGGCGTGGAGCTTGTCGTTGGCCAGCTTCTGGCGCTTGAACTGGGCGTGCACGCTGGCTTCATGCGTCAGGAAGTACATCCACCACACGCCCATGACCAGCAGCAGCCCGACCAGGATACCGTAGAGCAGACCCCGCCGCCGCTTCATGGATGCCGCCCTGCGGGGCCCCGAGACATCACTGGTATTCCTTGCCCAGAATCACGCTGACGATGATGGCGCCCACGGCCAGCGGCGCGACAAACCTGATCAGCGCAAGCCAGCCACCGAAGCTGGACATGGGGCCGTGGCCATCTTCGAGCTCCTTCCGGTTGTCCCTGGGAGACAGGATCCATCCGGTGAAGATGGCGATCAGGAATCCGCCCACCGGCAGGAACCAGTTGCTGGCCAGGTAGTCCATGGTCCCGAAAACCCCGGCGGTGCTTTCGCGGCCAATGAGATTGATGGCCGACAGCGTGCTGTTGCTCCCCAGACTCAGGGCGTTCAGGATCCCGAACACGGTGATGACCCCACCCATGGTCAAGGTGGCGCGGGGCCGGGTCCAGCCCAGCTCGTCGATGGCGTAGCTGCTGACCACCTCGAGCAGGCTGATGGTGCTGGTCAGGGCGGCAAACCCGATGAGGATGTAGAACAGCCCGATGAGCAGGCCCGCTCCCGGCAGGTTCACCAGAACGGTGGGGATGGTGGTGAACAGGATGGTGGCGCTCTTGGCCACCTCGACTCCCGAGGTGTTGATGATGGAGAACATGATGACGCAGGCCATCAGGGCGATGATGGTGTCCAGCGCCGAAATCTGCAGGGCGGCGCGGGGGATGGACATGTCCCGTCCGATGTAACTCCCGTAGGTGAGCATGGCGCCCATGCCCAGACTCAGGGTGAAGAAGGCGTGACCCAGGGCTTCCAGAACTGCGCCCATGGTCAGGGTGTGAAAGTCCGGGCGGAACAGGAAGGTGAGAGCTTCGCCAAACCCGCTGGTGGTCGAGGCGTAGATGACCAGCACCACCAGGATGACGAACAGGGTGGGCATCAGGATCTTGGCCACCCTTTCGATGCCTCCCTTGACCCCGAAGAAAACGGCCCCGATGGTCAGGCCCATGAACAGGACGTGGTACAGGACCTGGTTGGATCCACTCGCCAGGAAGGTGCCGCCGAAGTAGGCGCCCAGAGCAGCGGGATCAGCCGCCAGGGTGGCCAGCTCACCGTTGAACGCCAGCCAGGTGTAGTGGATGGTCCAGCCGGCCACTACGCTGTAATAGGAGAGGATGGTGAACCCGGCCAGAACCCCCAGGAACCCGACGGCCGACCAGCCTTTTCCGCCGGGTTTTCCCTCACCCAGTTTCTTGAAGGCGCCCACGGGGGAGAGCTGGGTTTTCCGCCCGACCAGGATCTCGGCCATCATGATGGGCGCCCCGACCAGGGCCACGCACGCGATGTAGACCAGGACAAAGGCGCCGCCGTTGTTTTCGTGGGTGATGTAGGGGAACTTCCAGAGGTTGCCGAGGCCGATGGCGCTGCCCGTGGCCGCCAGGATGAATCCGAGACGGCCGCTCCATTGTCCGCGTGGTTGTGACATGCCGATCCTTTGTCCTTGATCATGAGCCGGAAAAGCGATTGCCGGGACATTAAAGGATGGGGGCGGTTTTGGCCAGTCCCCAAACACTTGCCTCAGGAAAGAACCAGGCTCAGTATGTCTTGAAGTTGCTCCAGGGAATAGGGTTTGTGCAGGAAGTGGGTCAGGCCCGTGCCGAAGAATCGCCGTTCGATGTCTTTTTCCGAGTAGCCGCTGCACAGGACCACGCGGACATCAGCCTGCTGGCGTTGCAGTTCCCGGTAGGCTTCCTCTCCGTCCATCGAGGGCATGGTCAGGTCAAGCAGAATACAGCTGATCTCGTGGCGGTGCTTGTCATGGAGGCAGAGGGCCTCGTACCCGTCGGTGGCTTTGAGAACGGAGAACCCCAGCTTTTCCACCATGCGAGCGGTGAGGTCAAGCACCAGAGGTTCGTCATCCACGACCATGATGGTGTGACCCTGAGGCAGAGAATGCTCGAGAACGCGGGGAGATTCGGAAGTCGGTTGCTGGGTCTCGATGAAAGCGGGAAAAATGATGGTGAATATTGTGCCTTGCCCGGGTGCGGTCTCAAGGTGCAGCCCTCCCTCGTGGGCATGGACGATCCCCTGGACCGCAGCCATCCCCAGCCCGCGGCCGGTGAATTTCGTGGAGAAAAACGGTTCGAACACCCGGCGACGGGTGGTTTCATCCATGCCGCAGCCTTCATCCTTCACCGTGAAAACGGTGTAAGTTCCCGGCTCGAGTTTTTCATCGGGAAAGTCCCGCGCCAGTTCCTCTTCGGTGAAGACACGGGAGCTGGTGAACAGCTCCACCGTTCCCCCCTCATCGCCCAGGGCCTCGGCGGCATTGATCACCAGGTTCATCACCACTTGCCGGACCTGGGTCTGGTCTCCGCGAAACCCTTTCACTTCGCCGGATTGCTGGACATCCAGCTGGACCTTGCGCGTCACCGAGGTCTGGAGAAGCGGAAGCATGTCCTCGACCAGGCCGTCCAGGAAGACATCGCCGATCAGAAAAGATCCCTTCCCGGAATAGGCCAGCATCTGGGCGCAGAGATCGGTGGCCTGCCGCACCGAGGACTGGATCTGGTCCAGGAAAGCGACCGATTCACCGGGATGACCCAACGTGGCCCGGGCCAGCTCGGCATGGCCCTGGATGACCATCAGGATATTGTTGAAATCATGGGCGATGCCGCCGGCCAGCACGCCCAGGCTTTCCAGCTTCTGGGCCTGGAGAACCTGAAGCTCCAGTTCACGGCGCTTATTCTCGGCGTCCTTGATGTCGGTGATTTCCGAGTGTGTTCCCAGCATACGCACGGGAATGCGGCCGTCTTCCCATTCCACCACCCGGCCCCTGGCCAGGACCCAGATCCAGTGCCCTTGCTTGTGCTTGAACCGCAGCTGGCACTCGTAGAACTCTTGTTCCCCCTTCAGATGACGGTCCAGGGCCTGACGGGATAACGGCAGGTCATCTGGGTGCAAGTTGTCAAAAAAGGTGCTGATATTGGTAGGCTGCAACTCTTCCAGCTCGTACCCGATCATGTGGGCCCATATCTCGTCGAGAACCAGACTCCCGGAGGGGATGTTCCAGTCCCACATCCCGATGCGCGAACTGCGCAGGACCACTTCCAGTTTTTGCTGATAATCCAGACGCTGGTTCTCGGCGTCCTTCTGGTGACTCAGATCCAGGACCAGCCCCAGGATTTCGGGAGGCTGCCCGGGAGCCGATTCCAGTGGAGTGCTGAAGACCCGGACCCAGATGGCGCGGCCATTCTTGTGCAGCAATCGCTTTTCGTAGTCGATTTCTCCGGTGTAACCATCTTGCCGGCGATCGGTGGCGGCTTGATCGTGGACCAGGTCATCGGGATGGGTCAAGGAGGCCAGGGTGCGGCCCAGGATCTCCTCGAGCTCCAGGCCAAGTAAGCGGCAGAGGTTGGGGTTGGCGTCGCGGATCACCCCGTCGGCAAGGGTGAGGGTGGCAATTCCCATGGGGGAGCGATCGAATACGGAGCGGTAGCGTTGTTCGCTGAGGGCCAGCTGATCCTGCGAGTGGGCGTCTGGGACCGGGGCGGACATGCAGGCCTCCTTACAAGGAAGTATGGCCCGGACTATACAGGAATCCCCCAGGTGTAGGTAATAAAAAGATCCGGCCAAAGCCGGATCCAATTATTGGTAGCGGGGACAGGATTTGAACCTGTGACCTTTGGGTTATGAGCCCAACGAGCTACCAGACTGCTCCACCCCGCAACCGAATTCCTGTGTGGGGGAGAATATAGGCGGCACCCC
>JAZBOO010000169.1:0-2216 GCA_036351155.1 Candidatus Krumholzibacteriia bacterium
CAACGGACAGCTGAAGCTGGTGCCGCTGGCGGTGGTGTAGTCGGTGTTGCTGGTGGAGCTGACCACGGCATTCTGGCTGCCCAGGGCCGCCACGTCGGGCTTGATGCGGCCATCGTAGCTGGGGCCGGGCGAACTGAAGGAGGTATAGGTGCCGGAGCTGGTCACCGCGCCCACGCTGATGATGTGAAAACCATCAGCCGGGGCGATGATGTGGCCCCAGGCGTCGTCTCGCTCGTTGCCGGCGGAGTTGACAACCACCAGGCCACGCAGGACCGCCAGGTCACCCGCCAGGGTGGTCACGGCGGTGGCGCCGTCCATGTCGGCCCAGGTGTACCAGTCACTGTAGCCCAGGCTGCTCGAGACGATGTCCGCGCCCTGGGCCTCGACCCACTCCAGACCGGCCACCCACTGATCCTCTTCGATGGGCACCTCGTCGGCCACGTCCTCGGTCTTGGCCAGGATGGCCGAGGCCCCGAAGGCCGGGGCCACCAGTTCGCCGGGCATGTTGCCCATGGCCGTGCTCATGGTCTTGGTGCCGTGGTCGTTGGCGTTGCTGGGATCGTCGCCCTCGTTGTCGACGTTGTTGTCATCATTGACGAAATCGTACGCCGCCAGCACGGGGATGCTGTTCAGGGCCTCGTGGGTGGTCCGGAAGCCGCTGTCCAGCATGCCGATCACTACACCTTGACCGGTGTATCCCATTTCATGCACCTGGGGTACGTTGAACTGCTCCATGGCCGCCTGGTTGGCGCCATAGTCGATGGTCCAGCGGGAGGTTTCAGATTTGTCGGCAGGATCAAGCGATTCCCCCGCCTCCACAGGAACATCCGGCCGCCGAAACTTGGCCACCAGATCCACCCGATCGACCATGGGGAGCTGGGAGATCTGCCGGATCTGCATCGGGGACGCCTGGAAACTGGCAGCATTGAGCCAGCGGCTTTCCCGGCGCAACACCGCGCCGGTGGCCTCGACCGCGCTCAGGTAGGGGGCATGCAGGTCCAGGTCACCTTCATCAACCAGGCGGGCACCGGCCGGCTTCATCTTGCCGCGGCGCCAGGCCACCTTGTCCGTGAGCCCGGCTTCCGCCTCGTCCAGGGCCCGCTGCAGCTGAGCGCCCTCCAGCCCCTTGTCCTGGAAATAGACCCAGACCGTCAGCGTGCCGTCCTTGGCTGCCCAGGGGAAATCCGAAGTTTCCAGGGCCCGCTGCAGGGCGGGTGTCATCTCGGCCTGGGCATCGGTGGCCAGGAGAGGAAACAGGCCAGCAAGGAGGGTCAAGAGCAGAACGGGAACCAGCTGACGATAAGACATGGGGCAACTCCGGGCACTCAGGGTGGTGATAACAACTCTTGCGAAGTTCACTAATGATTATACTATAAAACCTCCGGGCGTGACGGCCCTGACCCATGATTTCTCACTTTTCAGGAAAGCTGACTGACCCCATGTCCCCCTTCCGCACACCCTCCCGTCTTGGCCCGGTCCTGTGGACCGTTCTGGCCATCGGGGCCTTTCTGGGCGTGCAAATGGGGCTGGCACACCATGTCGCGGGACACCACACCTGTGACACCGATCACCCGGGCACCGCGCCAACTGACTGCACCCTGTGCCAGGCGGCCGCCCACCTGGTGGCCGTCCAGACTCCCGTTCTGGATCTGCCCACAACCATTCTCTGCGCCTCGGTGGATTCCCCTGCCGAACCTGCGCCATCTGTCTCCGCTTGTTCCTCTCTGCAGGCGCGCGCCCCGCCTGCTTCGGTTGTTGCCTGACCCTTTTTCGTACAGACATCAACCATCTTTCTTCGAGAGGAACGCCATGCGCATCCTGCTTCTCATCCTGTCGATCTGTGTGATCGCCCTGCCGGGCCTGTCCCGCGCCGAAAGCGGCACCCTCACGGGTGTCTCCCGCAACTTGAACCCCGCCATCAGCGTGAATGGTCTGGTCCGCGGCCATCTGTCCAGTCTGGACGATGGAGCCGACCTGAACGGTTTCCGCATGGACGGGGTGGAAATGCAATTCACCTCCGTGGTGGACCCCTACTGGAAAGCCAACGTGAACATCGCCATCCATCCGGAACACGGAGACCATGACCTGGAGGAGGACGCCCACGGGGTGACCTACGCCACCCATGTGGAAGGTGCCTACTTCGACAGCCAGGCCTTGCCCCGAGGCTGGGCCTTGCGGGCCGGCCGGTTTCGGGTGCCCTTCGGCAAGCACAAGCA
>JAZBOO010000170.1:0-4654 GCA_036351155.1 Candidatus Krumholzibacteriia bacterium
AACAGCAGGGCACCTACCCCTTGCCCGAGGCCCAGCTGGACCGCTTCCTGTTCAAGATTCTGGTGGGCTACCCCGACCGGGACGAAGAGAAGGAGATGGTCATGTTGCACGGGCACAGCACGGTCATGCCACCGCTGAGCGCGTTCGACCTGGCCCCGGTGACCGACCGGGACAAGCTGCGTCAGGCCCGCCAGCTGGTGGGTGAAATCCGGTTGAACGAGGATCTGGTGGACTACATCATCAACGTGGTGCGCGCCACCCGGGAAACACCCGCGCTGCTGTGTGGGGCCTCGCCCCGCTCGGCCAACATGCTGGCGGTGGCCTCGCGTGCCCGGGCCGCTCTGGCCGGGCGCACCTTCGTGATTCCCGATGACATCAAGGAGCTGGCCCGTCCCGTCTTGCGGCATCGTTTGCCTCTGGCCCCGGGGGCGGAAATCGAAGGGATCACGGTGGAAAAAGTGGTCGTGGATATTCTTGACCAGGTGCCGGCTCCCCGCTGATGCGGCCCACGGCACGCAGCGCAATGATCCTGGTGGCGGGCCTTCCGGTGGCCGCCTTGCCGATCTTTGTCGGCGGGCAGTTCTGGGTGGTCTGGCTCAGCTATCTGGCCCTGGTGCTTCTGCTGATGGGAGTGGACGGTGTTCTGGCCGGACCTCGTCGCCCACTGGAGCTGGACCTGGAAGCGCCGGGTCAGCTTTTCATCGGCCGCCACGGTGAACTGGGCGTGGCGCTGGGGCTGCCCGGTCGTGCCGCGCCCTCCCAGGTGAATGCTCTGGTGGAGGTCAGTGAGCTCCTGGCTGCGCCGGAACTGATGACGATGGGTCTGGACGGAAAGGGGCGAGGACGGGCGACCGTGCCCTTGACCGCCCATCGCCGGGGCACGGCCCGCGTGCAAGCCGTGTGGGTGCGCTGGCAGGGGCCGCTGGGGTTGATGCAATGTGTGCGCCACTTGCCCCAGGAACTGGACCTGCCGGTGGTGCCGGACATCCAGAGTGTGCGCAGCGCGGCGCTGAAATTTTTTGGCAGCCGGGAGTTCTCCGCCGGACTCAAGCTCGAGGAATACGCGGGCGACGGCTCCGAGTTCGATCGCCTGCGGGAGTTCGTGCCGGGTCTGGACCACCGATCCATCGACTGGAAGGCCTCGGCCCGCCACTGCAAGCTCCTCAGTCGGGAATACCGGGCCGAGCGGAACCACCAGGTGGTCATTGCCGTGGACACCGGTCACCTCATGAGCGAACCGGTGGCCGGCATCCCCAAGCTGGACCACGCCATCAACGCCGCCCTCCTGCTGTGCTGGTACAGCTTGCGCGCAGGTGATCGGGCCGGCCTGTTCGGCTTTGATCGGGACATCAACCTGTACCGCGAACCTCTGGGCGGGGTGGCGGCTTTTCCGGGGCTGCATCTGGCCTCGTCCCAGCTCCAGTACAGCACCGAGGAAACCAACTTCACCCTCAGCCTGGCCCAGCTGTCCACCCGGCTGCGCCAGCGTTCCCTGGTGGTGCTGATGACCGATTTCGTCGACACCATCAGCGCCCGCTTGATGGAGGAAAACCTGCAACGATTGTCGCGCAAGCACCTGGTCCTGTTCGTGGCCATGCGCAATCCGGAACTCGAGGCCGTCAGTCAGGCCTCGCCCGACACCATCCGGACCATGGCACGCAGCGTGGTGGCCGCCGACATTCTCCAGGAACGCGAAAAGGTTCTCAAAGGGCTGCGGCGGTTCGGCATCCAGACCATCGACGCGCTGCCTCATCAGATTTCGCCCGAGCTGTTGAACCGGTATCTGGACATCAAGCGCAGGGAGCAGATCGCGTGACCGGGTTCCGACTCAAAAGCGTGGAGTTTCGCCGTGAGCGGGAGAAGGACTGGCAGGAACTGGAGCGCCTGATCACCGCCGCGGAGAAACAGGGGCTCCAGAACATGCCACTCCAGGACCTGGCGCGGTTGCCGGTGTACTACCGGGCCGCGCTTTCCTCGCTGAGCGTGGCGCGGGCCATCAGCCTGGACGCCAACCTGCTCCTCTACCTGGAGAATCTGGTCAATCGATCCTTCATTCGCGTGTACGGGGTGCGGCACCACCTGGGCGAGGCTTTCCTGGCCTTTCTGACCCGACGTTTTCCTGCCGAGGTGCGCCGGTTCAAGTGGATGATCGCCCTGGCCTTTGCTTTCTTCCTGCTGGGTGGCGTGTCCGGTTTTGTCCAGGTTTCCCGGGACGCCGACAACTTTTACCACCTGGTGCCTGGAGGCATGGCCGGGGGACGAAATCCGGCGGCCAGCACGGCAGAATTGCAAGCCACTCTGGTGGAAGACGCGGGTGGGGTGGCGGCCATGCTCAACCACTTTGCCTCTTTCCTGTTCACCCACAACGCTCAGGTGGGAATTCTCAGCTTTGCCCTGGGGGTGGTCCTGGGCCTTCCCGTTTTCTACCTGATGTTCTTCAACGGGCAAATTCTGGGAGCCATGAGTGCCCTTTTTCATGATCGGGGACTGGCCCTCCAGTGGTGGGGATGGGTGTTGCCTCACGGCGTGACCGAACTGGGGGCCATCTTCATCTGTGGCGGGGCCGGGCTGGTGCTGGCCCGGGCCGTGATTCTTCCGGGGCAGGGAACCCGGCTGGACAACCTGGCCGCCAGCGGACGTCGCGCGGGCGTCCTGGTTCTCGGAGCGGTGGTCATGCTGGCCATTGCGGCACTGATCGAGGGCCTGTTTCGCCAGCTGGTGCAGGACACGGGAGTGCGCTACTCGGTGGTGGGCCTCAGCCTGCTGGCCTGGAGCTTCTATTTTTTGCTGGCGGGCCGGGGGGAAAAGCATGGCTGACCAGAAGAAGCCGAACTCCCGTCCACCGAAAGATACCGAGGCCCGGAATCCCCTGGATCTGGTCAGCCCCGAGGGCGTGCCCCTGACCCTGGAAATCGCTCTGGCGGGCGACCGGGCCACCGCCTTCCTGATCGATGTTCTGTGCATTGCCGTGGTGATTGCCGCCATCCAGCTGCTTGGCTTTCTGACCATGAGTGTGGAACTGGTCTCGATCGGGCTGATTGTCACCTTCCTGGTCCGCAATTTCTACTTCATGTTCTTCGAACAGAGGTGGCAGGGATCAACACCCGGCAAGCGCAATCGAGGGCTCCGGGTCATCGATGTCAGCGGGGGATTGCTGTCGGTCGAGGCCATCATCGTGCGGAATCTGACGCGGGACGTGGAAATATTCTTGCCCCTGATGCTGGTGTTTTTTCCGGAGTACCTGTGGCCGGGGGCTCCCCCGTGGGCCATCCCGCTGGCGGGGCTCTGGATGCTGGTCCTGGGGCTGATGCCCCTGTTCAACCGACAAAGACGGCGGGTGGGAGACCTCATTGCCGGCACCGTGGTCATCGCCTCGCCTCAGGTGGAGTTGCTGGGCGATCTGGCGGCATCGTCTCCATCCTCCTCGTCGGCGGCCCCGACCGGGAAGTTCGTGTTTTCCCGGGATCAGCTCGGCGTTTACGGTGTGTACGAACTGCAGGTGCTGGAGAAGGTTCTGCGCCGCTCGGGATTCGACGAGGCCCAGGTTCAGATGGCCACGGTTCGGGAGAAAATCTGCGCCAAGATCGGCTGGGAAGATGAGGTGAAGGACGACGAAAAATTTCTGCGCGCCTTCTATGCGGCGCAGCGCGCGCATCTGGAGGGCCGCATGCTGCTGGGCGACCGTCGCGAGGACAAGTTCGGGGGGACAGAGATCAGCGAACTCCGCACCCCCCCGAACGTATAAAGCCTACTCGAAAACTGAAGCCAGATCTTCCACGGCCACACCCTCGACCTCATGGCGCAGCGTGTAGTAGCCCACCGTCACCACCACCGAATTCAAGGCCGTGGCCATGCCCGAGAGAATGGTGCTCAGGGGAAGGGAGATCAAAATGGCGGACAATCCCCCGGCACTCGGCCCGGTGGGCATCAGGCTGGAGGTGATGAAAAACTCGAGGCCCATCAACACCCAGTTGAGAATTCCCAGCAGAAACACCACGGCGAAAATGCGGCCGCGGTAGCCCTGGGTCAGCGTGTTGCTGCGGGAAAGGGCAAACCCCACCCCACCTTTTTCGACGATGGTCACCGGCACGGCGACCCACAGGGCGAGCATGACAATGACTCCGGGAATGACCAGCAACATGAAACCGATGCCCGCCAGGAAACTGCTCGCAATGGAAACGAGCAGCAGAGGAAAAAAGCGAGCCAGGGCCACGTTCAGGCTCTGGCTGAAAACCGCCTGCTGTCCGGTCAGGTGCTGGAACACCCCGAAAACGACAATACCCTGGGCCAGGAAGGCCATCACAAAGACGGCCAGAAAGGAAAAAAAGATCCAGACCCCGGATTGCGGGGAGGCTTTCATGAGGGCATCGGGTACGGAGACCAGAAATGACACGATGAGCATGAAGACGATGTTCCTGGTGAAAATGTCGAAACTCTTGCTGAATACCTGTCCGATCGTGAATTCGTTTTCCATGGCCTCTCCCCTTGCCGTTGATTGTTGGTTTTCGATGCGAAGAGAATGGTGGAGACCCCAGAGGATGTCAACGGCAGACAGGGGAACTTGTGCTTGCAGGGGGGACTTTACTATCGTGTCGGCGGCCGGTAGAATCGGCCGGCGACCAGATCTTTTTCCTGATGGGGGCTTGAATGAAGA
>JAZBOO010000171.1:0-18804 GCA_036351155.1 Candidatus Krumholzibacteriia bacterium
CGTCCTTTTTCTTTGAGGGGGAAAATCATGAAACTGACGGCAATCGCTCTGCTCGAATTGTGCCTGCTGGGAACGCCCGCCCAGGCCTACCTGGATTCCGTGGACCTTCCTCCCGGTGCAGACACCGGACAAACCGTGACCGTCACTGTCCTGGGCGGTCTGACTTCATCGTGCTGGGAATTCCAGGATTTCGAGACATTCCTGACCGGACAGCTGGCTCTTGTCGAAATCACCCTGATCAACGACACGCCACCAGAAATCAGCTGCCTGCCCGTGATCACTCCGTACGATGTATACCCTGAGTTCGTGTTCAACGAGGCCGGTACCTACACGGTGCGGGTGGTCGAGCACCGGATTTATCTGGGTTCACCGCTGGAGGATCATATCTGGGAAGGCACAATCGAGGTGACCGGAGAAACGGCGGATCAGCCGGTCAGCTGGTCCGCCGTCAAGGCGTTATATCAGTAGGAGCGGCCCAGCAATCAGCTCAGATCTACCTTCTTGTTCATGGCCTCGCATACCGAGTAGCCGTACTGCTCGTAGAGGCCATGAGCGTCGTCGGTGCGCAGCAGGTGCTGGGCGCAGCGGGCCACGTCCGGGTGGCTGGACAGGCAATCCATGAGAAACTTGCCCAGGCCCACGCCCCGGTAATCCTGGTGCACCATCACGTCGCACACCCAGGCGAAGGTGCACTTGTCGGTCACGGCACGGGCGAATCCGATCTGCCGATCATCGTTGTACAGGCCCAGACACACCGAGTGGGCAATGGATTCCTCGACCACTTCCCTGGACCGGCCGGCCGCCCAGTAGGACTGCTGCAACGCGGGCACAATGTAGAACAGGTCCAGACGATCCTTGTCGTCGCTGACGGTATAGGAACCCTTGTTCCATTCCATGCAGGTCCTCCTAGAATTCCGCCAGCTTGGTAGCCCGGGGGAAGGGTATGACGTCGCGAATGTTCTTCATGCCGGTGGCGTAGTTCACCGCCCGGTCGAAACCCAGGCCGAAGCCCGCGTGAGGTACCGTGCCGTACTTGCGCAGGTCGCGGTACCACCAGTACTCGTCCAGATCCAGGCCCATGGCGGTGATGCGGGCCTCCAGGACATCCAGCCGCTCTTCGCGCTGGCTGCCGCCGATGATCTCGCCGATGCCGGGGGCAAGCACATCCATGGCCGCCACCGTTTTCTCATCGTCGTTCAGCCGCATGTAGAAGGCCTTGATTTCCTTGGGGTAGTCCATGACCACCACCGGGCGCTTGCACAGTTCCTCGCACAGATAGCGCTCGTGCTCACTTTGCAGGTCCATGCCCCAGCTGACGGGAAATTCGAACTTCTTCTTGGCCTTCAAAAGATGGTCCACAGCCTCGGTGTAGGTCATGCGCTCGAAGCTGCTCTGGACAAAACTTTCCAGCCGGGTGACCGCCTCTTTCTCCACATGCTGCGCAAAGAACGCCATGTCGTCGGGGTGCTCGTCCAGTACCGCCTTGAAGATGTAGCGCAGGAAATTCTCGGCCAGGTCGGCATCGTCCTTGAGGTCGGCAAAAGCGATCTCGGGCTCGATCATCCAGAACTCGGCCAGGTGGCGGCTGGTGTTGCTGTTCTCGGCCCGGAAGGTGGGCCCGAAGGTGTAGACCCGGCTCATGGAGCAGCAGTAGGCCTCCACGTTCAGCTGGCCGCTGACGGTCAGGAAGGTCTCGCGCCCGAAGAAGTCCTGGGTGAAGTCGATTTGCCCCTGATCGTTCAGCGGCGGGTTCATCATGTCCAGGGTGGAGATGCGAAAGGCCTCGCCCGCGCCCTCGGCGTCACTGGTGGTCACGATGGGCGTGTGGATCCAGTAGAACTTGTTCTCGTGGAAAAAGCGGTGCGTGGCCTGGGCCAGGCAGTTGCGCACGCGGGTCAGGGCACTGAAGGTGTTGGTGCGGGGCCGCAGGTGGGCCACCTCGCGCAAAAATTCGAAACTGTGGCGCTTGGGTTGCACCGGATAGGTTTCCGGATCTTCCACCCAGCCTACCACTTCCACCGTCGAGGCCTGGATTTCCACCGACTGGCCCTTGCCCTGGCTTTCCACCAGTTCGCCCGTGCACACCACGGCGCACCCGGTGCTCAGGCGAATGATTTCGCTGTCATAGTTGTCCAGGGTATTCTGGACCACCACCTGGATGGGATCAAAACAGGTGCCGTCGTGCACCTGCAGAAAGCTCAGTCCGGCCTTGGAATCGCGGCGCGTACGCACCCAGCCCTGGATGGTGACGGTTTCGCCGGGGGCAACGGAGCCCGCCAGCAGTGCGGAAATCATGTGCTTGGCCATGGCCAGTCCTTACCTGTAGATGATCAAATAACCATTCAAGAGGCAGAATGTAGCACCAAGATCCCCGAGAAACAACCAGCGGTCAGGGCGAGGTCACGATCCGGCCACCGCACTTCCGACCATTTCCTGCAGATTCCACCTGGCGTCTTCATCGTCCGGATGTCGAGCCAGGATCTCTTCCAGCAAAGAGACGGCCTGGGCCTGGTGATCTTCGGATTTCACCTGCCACAGCGCACAGGCCAGATTGTTGGCCGCCCGCAGGTTGTCCGGGTCGAAATGGCGCACAGCGCGAAAAATTCTCGCGGCATCATTCAGGCGTCCCTTGCCGAAGAATGCCTCGCCCATCTTGAGCCAGCGATCGACTTCCCAGCTTTCCAGCCCTTTTTCCTGCTGTCCCGGACCCGCCGGCAGTGGACAGAAGTACAGCCCCGGAATGTACCCCAGGGTAAGTAGCTTCTTCAGGTCCAGATTGGCCGTCGAACGTGCGCCGGCCTCCAGGTTCCACTTGCGCCGGAAGATCTCGAACTTCTCGTCAATCTGGGCACGGTAATCGACCTTCCCATCGACAAAGCTACGGCTGCCGAAATGGTGCACGAAGCTGTCGAAGGCCACCACCGCGTTGAATCCCGCCAGAATGGTGCGCAGGCAATAGTCGGTGTCCTCGTAGTTTCCCTGGCCGAAACCTTCGTCCAGCCCGCCAATGCGCTCGATCAGGCTCTTCTTCATCAGCATGCAGAACCCGACGATCATCAGCGCGGTCTGAGTGCGACCGGCCTCCTCGACGCCACGGCGGGCGGCAAACTCGGTCAGGCCTTTGAGAGAGTCCTCGTTGTAAGGCACCGATGGCAGTTTCTGGCCTCCGGAAATGCTGTTGGTCACCGGACCCACCAGCCCCACCTTGGGATCCTTCTCCGCCGGAGCCAGCAGAGCCTCCAGCCACCCGGCCGTCACCACCGTGTCGCTGTTCAGCAGACAAACGTAGTCGCCCCGGGCCGCCACGATGCCCACGTTGTTGCCCGCCGCGAACCCCAGGTTCTCGCCATTGCGAATCACCCGCACCTGAGGATGACCACGCTCCAGATCCGCCAGGTAGTCCAGGGTGTCCTGCCGTGAACCGTTGTCCACGAACAGCAGCTCGTGGCGAGGGTCAGTGTGGCGGAGCAAGGACTCGGCACACTTTCGCGTGTAGTCCAGCGCATTCCAGGTCAGCACCACCACAGACACCACCGGGCCTTCCTCGTCACAGGGCCGGGTCAGGGTCAGCCGAGGGGCCACGTAGTTGCGGATGGCCATACCGGGAGTTTGCCGAAAGTCATCCCCCCCATGATGTATGAAATCGGGCCTGGCCACCCCCTTCCAGATCTCGTTGAATCGGGCGATGTTGCGTTGAGTCTGGGCCCAGCGTTCAGGACCACTCTGCGACTCGTAGTGATAGATCACGCTCTCGGGACGATAAACGACCTTCCACCCGAGTTGACCCGCCTTCAGGCAAAGGTCCACGTCCTCGTTGCCGTTCCAGAATACCTCGTTGAATCCGTTGACCGCGGCGAATACTTCGGGCCGGATCAGCAGGCAGGCACCCGTGACGATTTGCTGGTACTGCGGTTTCGTGGTGCAGACGTCAGTCGCGGCCTTTCGGTAACTGAGGTGAATTCCACCAATGATATCCCCCTGATCGGGGAATTCGACCAGAGCCACACCCGCGTGCTGAATGGTGTTGTCGGCAAATAGAAGCTTGGCCCCCACGATGCCCACTTCCGGGTCCCGATCAAGGGTGCTGACCATGGGATCCAGCCAGCCCGGCAACACTTCCATGTCGTTGTTCAAGAAGAGGATGTACCGCCCCCGGGCCGCCTTCGCCCCCAGATTGCAGCCCCGGGAAAAGCCCAGATTCTCGGGGTTGAGCACCAAGCGCACCCGGCCGTTCTGCTGCTGCTCGGTCAACCACTCCCGCGAACCGTCGGTGGAGCCGTTGTCCACCACGATGATCTCGAATGTGGCCTCCGCCCCCACGGACCAGAGCGATTCCAGGCAAACCCTGGTCAGTTCCAGCTTGTTGAAAACCGGCATCACCACCGAGACATCAGGCCTGGTAGGGTTGGCGCGTGTGGACATGAAACAGACCCCTACTGGCCGGAATCCGGCCAATGGACGGAAAAAACAAGGACTTATCTTTCAATATCCCCGGGAAATGCAAGGAGTATGCACAACCCTCTTGACGCCGCTTGGGAGGGGGCCTATTGTGCCCGAAATCCTTTAACCGCGGCCCGTGAGCCACGAAAGGAATCCGTTGTCTGCTCGCGAAAAAAATGTCATTTGCCCGTTGCCCGCGGAAGCTTGGCCCCGTCACCATTTGGTGATCGGGGTGTTTTTTTGCCCATCTCCCAGGGCCTGATCCTTTAATGCGGCACCCGTGAGTGCCGAAAGGAGCCGACCGATGATCGAAGCCAGCACTGTCCACTCCAGCTCTGAACAACCCGCGCCTCAGCCCCAGTCAGCCATGTTTCATTGCCCCGGCCGTCCCCTGCCCCTGGCCCGCCGGCTGGCCGTCCACAACCGGGTGGCCGGGCGCATTCGCGCCTTCATGACCGAGCGAAAGCTCAACGAGATTCCCGTCCCTGCCATTTCGGCCGCCACCGGCAGCTGGGAAGCCACCGCCCGGTTCTACCTGGACAGCATGATCGCCCGCGGTTTTCCCGCCGTGTGGTGCGAAACCGACACCCTGCCTCAGCCCGGCGAACCTCTGGACAAGCGATTGACCGGTTTCAAGCGCGTGGAAGCCGAGATGCGCGACCTGAACCTGGACCAGCTGTGCCGTTTCCAGGAAGAGCTGCTGCGCACCGTGGCCGCCGACCTGAGTGCCGATCTGCTGGGGGGCCGCCAGGTCACCCGCCTGGATCGCATGATCACCCTGGAGCATCCTCGCCTGACCTATCGCCGGGCCCTGGACATCTTGAATCAGCGGGGATGGTCCCTGACTTTCGGCGAGGAACTGCCCGCCGAAGCCGAGGCCAGCCTGTGCCGCTATTGCGGTAACTTGCCGGTGATGGTGACCAACCTGCCCGCGGTGCAGCGCTTCTTCACCACGCGCCTGGACGACACCGATTCCGAGACCACGCTGAGCATGGACTACATCCTGCCCTACGGAGGCCAGACCATGGACGGGGCCGTGCGCGAAACCGATCCGGCGCGCATGCGCCAGCGGATCAACGACGATCCGCGCCCCAACGCCTCCTTCGATTCGTACCTGGCCATGTTCGCGGCCAGGCCCCTGCCCCGCGCCGGGTTCGGCGTGGGCATGGCCCAGTTGCTACAGCACCTCATGGGGCTGGAGCACATCGCCGACGCGGTCATCCACCCCCTCGTCACCTCGGGCCTGACGGCCACCGGAAGTGAGGCCTGATGGAAGCCTACGTGGCCCTCGAAAACGGCATGGTCCTGCCCGGTCAGATGTTCGGGGCGCCGTTGCCCGCCGGCGGCGAGGTGGTCTTCCACACCGGCATGACCGGCTACCAGGAAATTCTGACCGACCCCAGCTACGCCGGCCAGGTGGTGGTGTTCACGGCCAGCCATATCGGCAACTACGGGATCCACCGGCAGGATCATGAATCGGCACGCATTCATCCCGCCGCGGTCATCGTGCGCGACTTCTGCCGCCGCACCTTCCACCGGCAAAGCGAATCCGGCCTGGACCAGGTGCTGCGCCAGGCCGGGGTGCCCGCCCTGGCCGATGTGGACACCCGGGCCTTGACGGTGGCCATTCGCGATGGCGGCACCTGTCGCGGCTACATCGGCACCGGCGATCCCCAGGAACTGGTTCGCAAGGCGCAAGCCCTGCCCCCCATTCACGAGGTGGACTGGGTCAGCCGCGTGACCACGCCGCGGGTCCGCGCCCACACCCGGGAACCGGACGGTGATGCCCCGTATGCCGTGGCGGTTCTGGATTGCGGAGTCAAGAAGAGCATTCTGGATCGGCTGGTGGACGAAGGATGCCGGGTCACTCTGTTTCCCGCCGGCACACCGGCCGCCGACATCCTGGCTACTCTGCCCGAGGGCGTGTTCCTGAGCAACGGGCCAGGCGACCCAGCCCGCTACCCCAATCTGGTGTCCACGGTGCGAGAGTTGCTCGACGCCGAGGTTCCGCTGTTCGGAATCTGCCTGGGGCATCAGTTGCTGGCGCGCGCGCTGGGAGCCGAGACCATCAAGCTGCCATTCGGCCACCACGGGGCCAACCACCCCGTGCAGCGACTGGCCACCGGGCGGGTCGAGATCACCAGCCAGAATCACAATTACGCCGTCCCGGCGGACAGCCTGCCCAGCCACCTGGCCGAGGTCACGCACCGCAGCCTGAATGACGACAGCGTCGAGGGGCTGGAAGTCATCGGCCAGGCCGCCTACTCGGTGCAGTTTCATCCCGAGGCGGCACCCGGACCCAGCGACAGCCTGTACCTGTTCCAGCGCTTCGTCCAGGACATGGAAACCTTCCGTCAGAACGTGAGCCCGTACCGAAAGTTGAAAAAGCATGCCGCGTCGGGCTGATCTGCACACCATCCTGGTCCTGGGCTCCGGCCCCATCGTCATCGGCCAGGCCAGCGAGTTCGACTACTCGGGCACCCAGGCGGTCAAGGCTCTCAAGCAGGAGGGCTACCGGGTGGTGCTGGTCAACAGCAACCCGGCCACCATCATGACCGACCAGGATCAGGCCGACGTCACCTACATCGAGCCCCTGACGGTGGAGATGCTGGAGCGCATCATCCTGGCTGAAAAACCCGACGCCGTGCTGCCCACGGTGGGTGGCCAGACCGGGCTGAATCTGGCGGTCGAGCTGGCCGAAACCGGCGTGCTGGATCGGTACGGAGTCGAGCTGATCGGGGCCACCGTGGAATCTGTCCAGCTGGCCGAGGACCGGCAGCGATTCAAAGACACCATGACCTCCATCGGGCTGGAGACGCCCTGCAGTTTTCTGGTCAGTTCGCTGGACCAGGCTGAACAGGCCCTCGAGGCCATCACCTTTCCCATGATCCTGCGAGCCAGCTTCACCCTCGGTGGAGCCGGCAGCGGCATCGCCCGGAACCGCGGCGAGTTTCTGACCATGTTGCGCGAAGGACTGGCCGCATCGCCGGTGGGCACGGTGCTGGTCGAGGAGTCGGTGCTCGGCTGGAAAGAGTTCGAACTCGAGGTGATCCGCGACCGAGTGGGCAACGGCATCGTGGTGTGCAGCATCGAGAACTTCGACGCCATGGGTGTGCACACGGGTGACAGCATCACCGTGGCCCCGGCCCAGACCTTGACCGACCGCCAGTATCAGAAGCTGCGCGACCAGGCATTGCAGGTCCTGGACGCCGTGGGCGTGGTGACCGGCGGCAGCAATGTGCAGTTTGCCCTCGATCCCGACAGCGACCGGGTCACCGTCATCGAGATGAACCCCCGCGTCAGCCGCAGCAGCGCCCTGGCCAGCAAGGCCACCGGGTATCCCATTGCCAAGATTGCCGCCCTGCTGGCTGTGGGTTACACCCTGCCCGAGTTGCCCAACGAGATCACCGGCTGCAGCAGCGCCTGCTTCGAACCCAGCATCGACTACACGGTGGTCAAGGTGCCGCGCTGGTCGTTCGAGAAATTTCCGGGCACGCCGGACAGTCTGGGCACCAGCATGCAGTCGGTGGGCGAGGTCATGGCCATGGGCCGCACCTTCCGCGAGGCCCTGCAGAAGGCCATGCGCTCGCTGGAGCTGGGATTCGACGGCTGGGAAAGCATGGCCAGCGGCCGGTCCCTGGCTCAGCTCAAAAAGGACCTGGCCAATCCCAACCAGAACCGTTTGACCGATCTGCACGAGGCCTTTCGCCGTGGTTTGATGCCCGAACAACTGCATCGTCTGACCGGGATTGACCCCTGGTTTCTGGACAATCTGGCCCGGCTCATGGAAATCGAGGGCCGCCTGCGGGGATTCACCCTGAGTGAGCTGCCCGACGAGCTGCTGCGCGAGGCCAAGCGTGAAGGGTTCAGCGATCGGCGCATTGCACGCCTGTTGCCGTGGGCTCCGGAACCGGCTCACGATTTCTCTCCGCGCCAGGTCCTGGACCGGCGCACCGTGCTGGTTCACGCCGCACGACAGGCCAGCAACCTGCACCCCATTTTCCGGCGGGTGGACACCTGCGCCGCCGAGTTTGCCAGCGAAACCCCGTACCTGTTTTCCACCTGGGAAACAGGGCCGTGCGAGAGCCGCCCCACCGACCGCAGCAAGATCATGGTGCTGGGCGGCGGACCCAACCGCATTGGCCAGGGCATCGAGTTCGACACCTGTTGCTGCCATGCCGTGCAGGCCATCAGGCAGGCGGGTCTGGAAGCCATCCTGGTCAACTGCAATCCCGAAACCGTGAGCACCGACTACGACCTGTCGGACCGCCTCTACTTCGAGCCGCTGCGATTCGAAGAAGTCATGCACATCGTCGCCACCGAACAGCCGCGCGGCGTCATCGTCACCCTGGGCGGACAGACGCCGCTGAACCTGGCGCGTCAGCTGGACCAGGCCGGTGTCCCGTTGCTCGGCACGGGTGTCGAGGCCATCGACCGCGCCGAGGATCGCGACCGCTGCGGCGAGCTGCTGGGACAGCTGGGTATTGCCTCGCCGCGACACGGCAGCGCACATAGTTTGGATCAAGCATTGGTCACGGCCGCTCACATAGGTTACCCTGTCATGGTTCGACCCAGCTACGTGCTGGGCGGCCGCGCCATGCGCGTGGTGTACGAACCTGACGAACTGCGGCTGTACTTCGAGGAGGCTGTGAAGGTCAGCGGCGAGCACCCTGTCCTGATCGATCAGTTCCTCGAAGACGCCGTGGAATTCGATGTCGATGCCGTGTGCGATGGACGCGAGGTTTTGATCGGCGGCATCATGCAGCACATCGAAGAAGCCGGCATTCACAGCGGCGACAGCTTCGCCGTCCTCCCCCCCTACAAGTGCACTGCCGAACAGATCGATCTGATGCGCCGCCACACCACGCGCATTGCCCGCGCCCTGAAGGTGATCGGCTTGCTGAACATCCAGTTCGCACTGCACGAGGGGACCCTGCACGTGCTGGAGATCAACCCCCGCGCCTCGCGCACCGTCCCCTTCCTCGAGAAAGCCACCGGACAGGATCTGGCCTGCATCGCCACCCGTTGCATGCTGGGATTCAGCCTGGCCGAGCAGGGGGTGGTCGAGGCTCTGCCCTCCGGGCACACCTTCGTCAAGGGGCCGGTTTTTCCGTTCCGCCGCTTCCCCCGGACCGACCACCTGCTGGGCCCTGAAATGAAAAGCACCGGCGAGGTCATGGGCATCGGACGCAACTTTGGCGAGGCCTTTGCCCGCGCCCACCTGGCCGCCGGCCAGGCACTCCCGGCGGCGGGCACGGTGTTTCTGAGTGTGAACGATCGGGACAAGGACGAGCTGCTGCCCATCGCGCGTGAGCTGAGTGACCTGGGGTACCACCTCCTGGCCACAGGGGGCACGGCGCGGTTCCTGGAGGGGCAGGGTGTGCCCGCCGCCGTGGTGGCCAAGGTGGGCGAAGGGTCGCCCCACATCGGGCAAGCCATCCGCGATGGCGAGGTGCAGATGGTCATCAACACCCCCCTGGGCAAGCAGAGCCGCTACGACGAGAGTGCCATCCGGCGCGAGGCTCGGGCCCTGGACATTCCCTGCATCACCACCTTGAGCGGCGGGAGGGCCGCGGTCGACGGCATCAAGGCCATGCGGGAAGGAATGGCCGGCGTGGTTTCCTTGCAGGAGTTGCGGGCCAGGGGGTAGGCACGAGCGGAAATTTTCCAGCTGGTTGGAAAAATCTCCTGGGCTTATCCTGAAGATCACTGGCCAGTTCTTCAAAATGCGTGCGGAGGAGCCTTGTGAACACCTCGAAAATTGGGTTCGTCGTGATCTATCGCTGGCGCCTTCGGACCGGCAAAGAAGAGCAATTTCAAAAGGGCTGGGAGACCATCACCAGGGCGCTTCTTCAGGAGAGAGGTGCGCTGGGATCCCGGTTACACCAAGCAGAAGACGGCACCTGGTTCGCTTACGCCCAGTGGCCGGCCAAGAAGGTGTGGGAGCGCTCTCGGGAACTCGGCCCGCTGGACCCCACCGCCAGTGCGGCGATGGCCGAGGCCACGGAAGAATCATTTGAGCCCGTCCTGATGACCCCTGTTTGTGATCATCTGGTGAGCGGTTGAGGATGACCGATCGAGATCGCGCCAAGCCAGGTGCCCAGGCTTTTGAATCCCGTCAGGTGAATGAACCTCAATGAACGAAAAACAAGCCAACAACCCCCTGCATGGGAAGACTCTGAAAAGCATTTTGAATGAGCTGGTCGCGCACCATGGCTGGGACGGACTGGGCCGGCGCATTGACATCAAATGCTTCACCAGCGACCCCTCGATCGCATCGAGCTTGAAGTTCCTCCGCCGAACACCCTGGGCGCGCGAGAAGGTGGAGCATCTGTACCTTCGGACCATTCCCAGGAACTCGGAACCATTGCCGGTGGTTCCCTCGCCAAAGGTGCCGGCGAGTCAACATCGCATCTTCTCCATGCCTTTGGCCAAGGTGTACCCCATGTATGTCCAGAAGGCGGAGAGCAAGGGGCGGCTGAAGAGTGAGGTCGATGAGATCATCTGCTGGCTCACGGGTTACGATACAGCCGGCCTGGCGAAACAGATTGCCGACGAGGCCGACTTCGCCACCTTCTTCGCCCAGGCGCCCGCTCTGAATCCGAACTGCGCGCTCATCAAGGGTGTCGTTTGCGGTGTGCGCGTCGAGGACGTTGAAGATCCCCTGATGCAGAAGATTCGCTACCTGGACAAGATGATCGATGAACTCGCCAAGGGTAAGGCGTTGGAGAAGATTCTGAGAACTTGAGCCGGAAGGGACAGGGGAATGAGATGCTCGTTGTTGCCGCTGGTCTTTGTTTAGCGATTGGGCTCGTGCATTCCATTCTGGGTGAACGCTACATCCTGGTGCGGCTGTTTCGTAGGACGCCCATCCCCCACCTTTTTGGCAGCGACTTCTTCACCAGGCGAACCCTGCGCTTCGCCTGGCATCTGACCACCATCGCCTGGTGGGGCTTCGGTTACCTGATCTGGGCCATTTCCCGCGCGCCCGCAGATCCCACGCACGTGGTCCTGGAAACCGTGGGGGTGGTGTTTTCCCTCAGCGGTGCCGTGACCCTGGTCGCCTCCAGGGGCAAGCATCTCAGCTGGATTGTATTCTGGGCCATCGCGGGCCTGGTGTTTCTGGCCAGGTTCGGTGGTTGACCGGATTTTTCAGTGGGTTGGAAAGTGCTGCAGCTCCGGCAGCCTCACCCCTTCCGGGGCACCAACCCCACCACCGGAATCAGCAAGACCCCCAGCACCAGGCCAATCAGGCCGTCGATGCCCGCGGTCACCACCCATTCCACCTGACCGGTGAACTGCGGCACCCCATGACCCGCAGAAACAGCCACGTCGTGGATCAGCTGGTAAGGCACCTTCCAGCCCAGTTCATACAGCCCGTGGATGATGATGGAGCCTCCCACCCAGATCATCGCCGCGGTGCCCACCACCACCAGCACCTTCATGAAAACCGGCATCCCGCGCACAATTCCCACCCCCAGCTTGCGCACGGCGGCCACCCGGCCCCCGGCCGCCAGGGCCAGACCCAGATCGTCGGCCTTCACGATCAGCCCCACGGTGCCATAGACCGCCAAGGTGATCAGCACTCCCGCAATCGCCAGGGCGGCGGCCACCTTCGCCAGGTGCAAATCTGCAGGCAACCCCGACAGTACGATGGTCATGATCTCGGCCGACAGAATGAAATCGGTCTTGATGGCGCCCTTGACCTTCTTCTCCTCCAGTCGTGCACCGGCCAGCTTCTTCCGGACAAGATCTTCCTGGTGGTGGTCCGCGGGATTGATCGCGTGCCACACCTTCTCGGCTCCCTCGTAGCACAGATAGGCGCCTCCCAGCATGAGCAAGGGGGCAATGGCCCAGTCGGCAAAGTACGACAGGGCCAGCGCCACCGGCAGCAGAATCACCAGTTTGTTGAAGAGGGAACCCCGCGCAATACTCCAGACAATCGGAATCTCTCGATCGGCCGAGAACCCATGGACAAACTTGGGGGTCACGGCCGCGTCATCGATGACCGCCCCGGCCGCCTTGGAGGAGGCCTTGACCGCCTGCCCCACCACATCGTCCACCGAGGCCGCCGCCACCTTGGCAATGGCCGCCACATCATCCAGAAGGGCCAGAAGACCGCTCATTTTTTGCCCTCCCAAACGCCTTGACTGACCAGCTGTTTTTCCGCCGCCTCGGCCCAGCCGCGGTTGGCCGCAGGGCTGGCGGGACTGGGATGCAGCACCGTGCCGATGTGCGGGGGCCGATGGCCGCCCACCTCCGGCGCCTTCTTGCCGAACAGACCGTCCAGCTTCTTGCGGGCAAACCCGCCCACACCCACCACCCAGTCGGGCTGGTACAGATCCACCAGGGCCATCAGCCGTGCATCACAAGCGGTGAACAAGGGCCCGGCCTCGGCCGCCGGCAACTTGTCCGGCGTGAAGTTGCGGCCGCTTTCCTCCATGAACACCAGGGGGCAGTAGTTGATCACCACGTGATCGGCAAAGAACCCCTCGGGCCCACCGAACCGCTCCAGGAAAAAGCCCCACAGACGCCTGCCGCTGACCTCGCTGCGTTCGGTTTCCAGTCCCACCACGGGGCGCCTGGGATGCTCATGCGCGGGTCTGTCCACCCGACCGGTGATGGCCAGCGGCCCCTTGACCATGCCCACCTCGCCGAAGGGCACGCCGGTCTGGGCCATGCCCCAGGGCCCCGGGTTCATGCCCAGCATGAGCACCCGTCGGGGTGAGGCGCCCCAGCGAGCCACGTACTGGCTATGCGTGCGCCAGGCATAGGCCAGCGGGTTGTAGACATGGGTCACCGGCGGGCTGAACGTCAGGGCATCGACGGCATCGCGCAGGCCGGCGGTTTCCACCAGGACCTGACGAGCGAAGGCATTGCGGGCGTTGGCCACGGGTCTCTTTCTGGCTTGGGATATCAGGGGGATTCCATTTCCCATCATAGCACACCGTGACCAGAATGGCCAAAATGAACAGAAAGACCGATAACCCCTTAAAGCACATAAACTTCCAATGCGGCTGACAACTCTTTAACATTCCCCCATCGTGAGACTGGCCTGGAGGCCAACCCCACTCAACCCCGGCGAAGAGGATGACTCATGTTGTACCTGCAGTTCGCATTTCTGCTGCTCATGCTGTATATCGGCAGCCGTTACGGCGGCATCGGACTCGGTGTCATTTCCGGCATCGGTCTGCTGGTCGAGGTTTTCATTTTCCAGATGCCCCCCACCAGCCCACCGATCACCGTGATGCTGATCATCATGGCCGTGGTGACCTGCGCCTCCATCCTGGAGGCCGCCGGCGGTTTGAAGTACATGCTGCAGGTGGCCGAGCGCCTGCTTCGATCTCACCCGAAGCGCGTCAGCATCCTGGGTCCCCTGGTGACCTGGTTCATGACCTTCCTGCTGGGTACCGGCCACGCCGTGTATTCCGTCATGCCCATCATCGGTGATGTGGCCTTGAAAAACGGAATTCGACCCGAGCGTCCGATGGCCTCGGCCTCGGTGGCCAGCCAGATGGGCATCACCGCCAGCCCCATCTCCGCCGCCGTGGTGTACTACCTGGCTCAGCTTTCGGAAATTTCCAGCAACATCACCCTGCTGAGCATCCTGATGGTCACGGTGCCGGCCACCTTGATTGGTGTCCTCGCCCAGGCCCTCTGGAGCATGCGGCGCGGCAAGGAACTGGCCGACGATCCCGATTACCAGAAGCGCCTGCAGGATCCCCTGTGGAAAGACAAGATCAACAGCACCACCGCCACCACCCTGAATGAAAAACTGCCCCCCTCGGCGCGCAACGCCGTGCTGATCTTCATCCTGGCCCTGGTGACCATCGTGATCGTGGCCATGTTCAAGGACCTGCGAATCATCGGCGGCGCCGAGAAACCCATCAAGATGTCGGACATCATCCAGATGATGATGCTGGCCTTCGGCGGGATCATTCTGCTGGTGACCAAGACCAAGACCGCCAAGGTGCCCGAGGGTGTGGTCTTCAAGTCCGGCATGGTGGCCGCTATCGCCATCTTCGGTATCGCCTGGATGAGCGACACCTACTTCAAGTTCGCCTTGCCCAGCTTCGAGGCCGGCATCAAGGAGATGGTGACCGCCTATCCCTGGACCTTCGCCCTGGCCATGTTCATCGTCTCGGTGGTGGTCAACAGCCAGGCCGCCACCTGCCGCATGATGCTGCCGGTGGCTCTGGGTCTGGGGCTGAGCCCGGCTCTGCTGATCGGTATCATGCCCAGCTGCTACGGCTACTTCTTCATTCCCAACTACCCCAGCGACATCGCCACGGTGAACTTCGACGTCACCGGCACCACCAAGATCGGCAAGTGGTACTTCAACCACAGCTTCATGGTGCCTGGCCTGATCGGAGTGGTTGTGGCCTGCCTGGTGGGTTACGGATTGGCGCAGGTTTTCATCTGACCGTCGCATTCTCCCCGGTCTCATCTGGAAGCGCCCCGGTTACGGCCGGGGCGTTTTTTATGACCGGCAGCGCTGGTACTGACGTTCGGGACGACCCACCGTGCCGTATTGCACATCGGCCTCCAGAAACCCCGCGCTCACCAGGTACTCCAGATAACGGCGGGCAGTGGATCGGCTGACCCCCAGCGCCAACCCCACCGCTTCTGCGCTCAGGGCGGGGCTCTTGGCGGTCGGAAATACAGCCTGCACCTTTTCCAGGGTCAATGGGTCGATTCCCTTGGGCACGCCGCTTTGAGGTGTTGAGTGGCCGGCACCTCGTCCGTGGAGAAGGTGGTCCACGTCCGCTTGCTCCAGAGCCGCGTCCTCTGTGAGGCGCAACCTGAAAGCCGCATACTTCTGCAGGGACTCCTCGAACCGCGCAAAAACCACCGGCTTGATGATGTAATCGAAAACCCCACCGCGCAGGGCATCCTGCAGGGTGTCAGCTTCACGCGCGGCGGTGATCAGGATGACATCGACCTGACTCCCTTCGGCACGCAGCTGTTTGAGCAGTTCCAGGCCATTGCCCTGGGGCAGATACAGGTCCAGCAGGATCAGGTCCGGCTCCAGCACCTCGGCCTGCTCCACTGCTTCGGCAAAATCGGTGGCCAGACCCACCACCTCGAAACCCGACACCCGGTCGGCAAACCGACGGTGCAGATCGGCAATTCGCGGATCATCTTCCACAACAAGTACACGGATTGGGATCAAGACGGCACGCCTCCTTCCTTGGGTATGCTGATGGTGAACATGGCGCCCCCCAGTTCACTTTCCCCGACGGTCACCTGGCCATTGAGCGACTCGAGGTTTTCCCGGACAAGATGCAGCCCCACGCCGTGGTTCGCACCTTTCTTGGCCGTGACTCCTCGCTGGAAGATGTGCTCCACCTGATCCACAGGCACACCGGGCCCGGTGTCTTCCACCTCGATGATCAGGTCGTGACCCAGGTCGGTCATGCTCAACCGGACCATCTTGGGTTCCCGTCCACTGACCAGCGCCGCCTCGAGGGCATTGTCCACCAGATTGCCCAGAATGGTCACCAGCCGCTCCTGATTCACCGATGCCGGAATGTCGCACAGAGAACTTTCGGGATCGATGACGAACTGGACCTTGAGCTCGCTGGCCCGATGACACTTTCCGATGATCAACCCGGACACCAGGGGGTGAGGCACCGCCGCGTTCAACAGGCTGATCAGGTCCTGGTAGTCCCGGGTTTCATTGAGGATGAGATCCAGCGCCTCCTGAGGCGCCCCGATCTGGATCAATCCGGCCACCGTGTGCAACTGATTCGAATGTTCGTGGGACTGGGCCCGCAGGAGCTCGGAATATTCGCGCACCTGGGAGAGCTCGCTGGTCAAGCGGTCCAGCTCGTCCTTGCGCCGGAAGCTGGCCACCACCCCCATCACCTGTTCCTGGTGGATGACCGGAATCACGCTCACCAGGAAAGCCACACCGTTGCGCACCATTTCCCGGTCCAGAACCGCCTGGCCCTTTTCCAGGACCTCGGCCACCGGCGCCTGGGGAATCAGATGGCTGGCCGGCTGCCCGACCAGGTCTTCCTCCCCCTCTTGAGCCAGCCCCAGATCACGGCGAGCCGCGGCATTGGCCAGCCGCACCTCACCATGCCGATCCACCGCCAGGACCCCTTCCCGGATGGTCTCCAGAATGGCTCCCCGTTCCTGGTACAGTGAGGCAATTTCCCGGGGTTCCAGGCCCAGAATGGCGCGCTTGAAACGGCCGGCAATCAGCACGGCGCCCAGCAGTCCCACCAGACCCATCATGAAGACAAAGACCCGAGGCTGAAGCTGGTGCTGGAGAATGGTCCGGTGGACATCCTCGAGCAGGTAACCCACGGCCACGAACCCCGTCACCCGTCCCTCGTCTCCGAACACCGGGGCAAAACCCCGCAGCGAAGGCCCCAGGGTGCCGACCGCGCTGGACACATAGCTGCGCCCCTCTTCCAGAGCCGGACCTTCGTCCCCACCCACGAAACGCTGACCGATTTTCCAGCTGTCAGGATGGGAGAGGCGCAGGCCCTGCCGATCGCAAACCACGATGTACTCGGCCCCGGTGGCGAGGCGGATGGGGTCGACCAGGGACTGGACTTTTCCCTCGGGATCGCCAAGTGTGACACTCCGGGCAACCAGCGGGTCTCGAGCCACCGTCTGGGCAATATCCAGAGCACGCTTGCCGATCTGGTCTTCCAGGATGTCAGCCACCAGGCTACCGAAAATGATGCCACTGATTCCGATCTGAACCAGGACCAGCAGTCCCAGCAAGACGATCATCTGGGCCTGCAAGGATCGTGGCAGCATGGCGCCAAAAACCGAACGCAAGAAGCCCATCACAAGGACAGCTCGGCCAGAACGGCGTCGGTCATTTCGCTCGTGGAATGGTGCCCACCCAGGTCCGGGGTCAAGAACTCCCCGGCGGACAGGACCGCGGTCAGGGCGCTCATCAGGCGGTCGGCGCAATCCACCTCTCCCAGGTGTTCCAGCATCAGGGCCACCGTCCAGATCATCCCGGTGGGATTGGCCAGCCCACGCCCGGCAATGTCCGGGGCCGACCCATGCACCGGTTCGAACATGCTCGGGAACTGCCCGGTCGGGTTCAGGTTCGCAGAAGGAGAGATGCCGATGCTGCCCAGCATGGCCGAACCCAGGTCGGTCAGGATGTCGCCGAACAGGTTGCTGGCCACCACCACGTCCAGGGCTTCGGGCCTGAGCAGGAACTGGCCGGCCAGGGCATCGACGTGCATCGAAGCGGCCGCGGTGCCCGGGAATTCTGCCGCCACCTCCGTGAACACACGGTCCCAGAACACCATGCTGTGGTTCAGGGCATTGCTCTTGGTGGCCGACAGCACGCGAGACCGGCCATGAGCAGCGGCATACTCGAACGCGTAACGGATGATGCGCTCGGTGCCCTTCCGACTGAATCGAGCCTCCTGCACCGCCGTCTCTTGCGGCGTACCGGGATTCTCCAGCCGGCCTGCCCCACAGTACTCACCCTCGGTATTTTCCCGCAGGACCACGAAATCGATCTTGGCCGGATCATCCACCCTCAAGGGAGACTTCAGCCCGGGCAGCAGCTTCACCGGCCGCAGGTTCACGTACTGCTCGAAACCCATGCGGATGGGCAGCAGCAGGCCGCGCAGTGAAACATGATCCGGAACGCCCGGATAACCCACCGCGCCCAGCAGAATCGCGTCACAGTCGGCCAGCCTGGTGAGCCCGTCTGCGGGCATCATCGCGCCATTTTCCAGTGACCAGGCACAGCTCCAGGGCAACTCCTCGTAGCGAAAGGTCAGCTGCCCATGCAGCAGAGCCAGCCGGTCCAGCACCTGGCGGGCCGTGACCATGACCTCGGTGCCGATGCCGTCACCGGGAATGGTTTTCAGGAAATATGAAGGCATGCGGGTCCTCGCGGGTTCATGGCCAGAGATCTTCCCTGACAATAAAATCCCGGAGGTCCGCAAGCGAGAGAAAAAGCGATCGCCACACTTTCAATCCTCGATCAGGAAGAAGTCCAGAATCCTGCCCTCGGCATCCCGGACGGCCACACTGATGCAGTCGGTCGCGCTGATGGCAGCATAAACGTAGTTGTGGGTGTAGATCGACTTGATGCAGAAGCTGTCCGCGAAGCAATCGAAATCCTCGTCGGGCTGATGTTCATAACCGCCCGACCTCCCCGTCACCACGAAATGCATCCCGCCCGGCGAAGGCCAGGTGTGACCCGGCCCTCCGGCTCCATATCGGTAATGCTCGTAGGCGTGGGAATGCCCAGAGAACACCACATCCACCCCCAGCTCTTCCATCATGGGGCCCCAGGCGCGGACTGATTCGCAGGCCCCGACCTTGCTGTTGTGCGAGAACGGCGCCACATGGAAAAACACAAAGCGATGC